>BPKC01000001.1:2119380-2419380 GCA_026004935.1 Rhodothalassiaceae bacterium | reverse complement strand
AGGATCGTGCGCAGGAGATTCGACGGCCGCGAGGTGGTGCCGTGCCATTCGCGCCGCATCACCACGAGCCGCGTCGGCACGCCGCGCATCTTGAGCGCCGCATAGAAGGACTCCGCCTCCCCGAGAGGCGTGCGCAGGTCCCGCTCGCCGGTCATCAGCAGCGTCGGGGTCTTCACCTTGCCGACATGCAGCAGCGGCGAATGGGCGATCCAGTCGCCGGGATCCTCCCAGAAGGGCTTGCGGAACATCCGATGCGCCCAGGCGACGATGTCCGTGCGGCCGGCGAACGAGATCCACTCCTCCACGGGACACAGCGCCGCCGCGGCCTTGAAGCGGTCGGTGTGGGCCACGACCCAGCTCGTGAGCACGCCGCCGCCCGAGCAGCCGGTGACGAACAGACGCTCGGGGTCGATGGGGGCCAGCGTGATCGCCTTGTCGACCGCCGCCATGAGGTCGGCGAAGTCGCGCTCGCCCGGATAGCGGCCGTTGATCGCCATCGCGAAGTCCGGCCCGTAGCCGGTGGATCCGCGCGGATTGGAGTAGACGACGACATAGCCCCGCGCCGCCCAGGCCTGGAAGACGAAGTTGAAGTCCACCCCGTACATCGACCACGGTCCGCCGTGGATCGACAGCAGCATGGGGTAGCGCTTGTCGGGGTCGTAGCCGGGCGGCGTGATGATCCAGCCCTGCACCCGCGCACCCTCCGTCGAATCCGCCCAGAATTCCTGGATGCGGCCCAGTTCCACGCCGGCGAGGATGTCGCGGTTGAGGTCCGTCAGCGGCTCGATCTGCGCCGGGCGCTTGCGGCCGACCTTGACGATCGCCACATTGCGGGTGGTCTCCGGGCCGGTGACGACGCCGGCCGCGACGCCGTTCTTCGCCATCGAGTCGATCCGCAGGCGGTGCATCCCTTCGGTGACCTGCGCAAGCCGGCCGTCAAGCGTGGTGTGGAAGAGGTCGGTGCGGCCTTCGTGGTTCATGGTGAAATAGATGCCGCGCCCGGAAGGATCCCAGAACAGGTCCTGGGCATCGTCCGCGAGATTGGCGAGCACCACCCGCTCGCGCCCGCTTGCGATCTCGACCACCCTCAGCTCGCGCGGCAGGTAGTTCTCCTCGCCCGCCTGAAATCCGGCATAGGCGACGAGGCGTCCGTCCGGCGAGACCTTCGGGTGCGTCCAGAAACCGGGGGTGGAGGTGAGCCGGCGGATCTTCCCGTCCTCCACGCGCACCATGTAGATGTGCGAGATGAAGGGATCGGGCTCCGCCCCTTCCGGTTCCGGGATCTGGCCGTCGAAGAGGATGAACCGGGCGTCCGGCGTCCACTCGGGCGTGCTGTCGATGTCGATCGCCCCCACCGCCCGGGCGCCGACGTCGTAGGGACCGGGCGTCAGGTCGCGCGGCGTGCCGCCGTCGACCGGCACGACGAACAGATGCGTATACCAGGTGATCCGGCCGACGCGATCGACGCGGTAATGCGTGCGGTCGATCACGTCGGGCTCCGGCGTCCACTTGGCATCCGCCGGCCGGCCCGGTACCGGCAGGATCGCCTTGCGCTCATCTTCGCGCGGGACGCGGGCGCGGAAGGCGATGACGCGGCCGTCGGGCGACCAGGCAATGTTGCCCGGGTGGTCCGCGCCGTGGGTCACCTGGGTGGTGGTGGCGCTGTCGTCCATCCGGCGCACGAAGATCTCGGCGCCGCGCTCCTCGTCCTCCTGATTGACGCCGATGTAGGCGATGAGCGAGCCGTCCGGCGACCAGCGCGCGCCCGTGCCGGCGACGAGCTCCTCATGGCGGCCGCGTCCGGGCGCGAGCAGCCAGACGCTGCGGCGCCAGCGGTCATTGTACTTGTCGATGGACATCCGCGTGTAGATGATCCAGCGGCCGTCCGGCGAGATCTGGGCGTCGGTGGCGCGTTCCCAGTCCAGCCAGTCGGTGATCGCGAGCGCGCGCCGCGTGCCGACGATGGGCGCCTCCTCCTGGGCGAAGGCCGGGCTCCACAGCTCCTGCACGGCGCCGCCCAGCGTGACGCAGAGGGCGGCCAGCATCACTCGCAGGCGGGTGCTTGCACGCATCATTTCTGCGCTCCTCCTCCTCGGCGCGGTTGGATCGCGGGCATTCTGCCACTATTGTCTTGCCGTGCAAAGGGCGGCCGCCCCGTTCGCAACCAAGGTGCAGAGCGCCGACGTGTCCGAGAGAATCCGCGCCATCCTGGGGCCGACGAACACCGGCAAGACCCACGCCGCGGTCGAGCGCATGCTGGCCCACCGCACGGGCATGATCGGCCTGCCGCTCAGGCTGCTCGCGCGCGAGGTCTACGACCGCGTCGCCGCCCGCGTGGGGCCGACGCGCGTGGCGCTGGTCACGGGCGAGGAGAAGATCGTCCCGCCCCAGCCGCAGTACTGGGTGGCCACGGTGGAGGCGATGCCCGTCGGCACCCCCGTGGACTTTCTGGCCGTGGACGAGATCCAGCTCGCCGCCGACCGCCAGCGCGGCCACGTCTTTACCGCCCGGCTGCTGCATGCGCGCGGCACGAAGGAGACGATGTTCCTCGGCAGCGACAGCGTCGCTTCCGTCCTGCGCCGGCTGCTGCCCGACATCGCCATCGAGCGCCGCAGCCGCTTTTCGACCCTGCGGCACGTGGCGCCCGAACGCCTCAAGCGCCTGCCGCGGCGCAGCGCCGTCGTCGCATTCTCCGCCGAGGAGGTGTATGCGCTGGCCGAGATCCTGCGCCGCCACCGCGGCGGGGCGGCGGTCGTGCTCGGCGCGCTCAGCCCGCGCACGCGCAACGCCCAGGCCGAGATGTTCGAAAGCGGCGAGGTGGACTTCCTCGTCGCCACCGACGCCATCGGCATGGGGCTGAACATGAACATCGCCCATGTCGCCTTCGCCAGTCTCCACAAGTTCGACGGCGAGCGCGAGCGACCGCTGTCGGCCGCGGAGATCGGCCAGATCGCCGGCCGCGCCGGCCGCTACATGGACGACGGCAGCTTCTCGACGGTGGCGGACACGACGCCGCCCATACCCGCGGCCGTCATCGAGCGGGTGGAGGCGCACCGGTTTCCGAGAATCAGAAGGCTCGTCTGGCGCAATGTCGCGCTGGACTTTCACTCGCCGCGCCGTCTGCTCGCTTCGCTCGCCGCCCCGCCGCCGCGCCCGGAGCTCGTGCGGGTCGAGGATGCGCTGGACGAGATCTGCCTCAAGCTCCTTCTCGCCGACCCGGACGTCCAGGCGACGCTCACCGGCCCCGAACGTCTGAGGCTGCTGTGGGAGGTCTGCGGGCTGCCCGACTACCGTCAGACGACGCCGGGCCGGCATGCGGCGCTGGTGCGCCGTCTGTATCTGTCGCTGGTGGCACGCGGACGCATCTCCGAGGACTGGATCGCCCGCGCAATCCGGCGCATCGACAATGTCGCCGGCGACATCGACACGCTCGCCGGGCGCATCGCCCAGATCCGGATCTGGACCTATCTCACCCATCGTGCCGACTGGGTCGTGGACGCGGCCGGCTGGGCGGAGCGGGCGCGGGCGGTCGAGGACCGGCTGTCGGACGCGCTGCACCGCGTGCTCGCCGACCGCTTCGTCGACCGGCGCACCTCGGTGCTCATGCGGGAGCTGCGCGAGAAGGGAGAGGTGAGCGTGGACATCGACGAGGACGGCACCGTGCGCGTGGACGGCACCGCCATCGCGCGGATCGAGGGGCTGAGGTTGCGTCCGCTGCCGAGTGCCGGGGATCCCGACCGCCGCCTGCGCGAAAAGCTTGCGCAGGGCCCCGTGAAGGCGGAGATCGCCCGCCGCTTCAAGGCCTTTCTCGCGCTCGGAGAAGAGGTGCTGGCGCTTGATGCCGGAGGCGGCGGCCGGCCAGCCCGCATCCTCTGGCGCGGGGCGCCGCTGGCGGTGATCGAGGCCGGCGACGATCCGCTGCGGCCCGCCGTGCGCCTGCTGCCCGATCTCGCGCTCGATGCGGAACAGGCGAGGCAGCTTGCCGAGCGGCTCGCGCGCTGGCTCAAGGTGACGCTCGAGCAGGAGCTCGCGCCGCTGTTCGCCTTGCGCGCCCTGCGCGAGGCGGCCGAGCGGACGGGGCGGGCCGAAACCGGGAGCACGGAAAGTCCTGCTCCGCTGACGGCGGCGGGCCGCGCGATGGCCTTTCGCCTCGAGGAGTCGCTGGGGGTCGTCCGGCGCCGGGACGCGGAAGCGGAGCTGAAGGCGCTCACCCCGGATGACCGCGCGGCGCTGCGCCGCGCCGGCGTGCGCTTCGGCGCCACCGCCGTCTACATCCCCGCGCTGCTCAGACCCGCCGCGCAGCGTCTCAAGGCCGTGCTCTGGGCGCTCGGACACGGGCGGCAGGCCGCCGTCTTCCTGCCGCCGCCCGGACACGTCAGCATCACCGTCCCCGAGGGGGCGGGGCGGGAGCTGGTGACGGCCCTCGGCTATCTCGTCTTCGCGCCGGGCCGGGCCGTGCGCATCGACATGCTGGAAAGACTGGCCGATCTTCTGCGCCCCTTCGGCCGGAACGGCGCCTGGTTCGAGGTCACGGCGGACGAGATGAGCACGCTGGGCTGCCGGCGCGCCGAGCTGCCGGCCGTGATGCGGCTGCTGGGCTACGGGCACAGGGTGATCGAAGCCGCGGCAGACGGAGGGCGCGAGGGTGAAGGGCAGACCGCCCCCGGCACGCCGCAGCGCATCGCCTTCTTCTGGGAAGGCCATGGCCCGCGCGGAAGGCGCCGGGACCGCAGGGTCGCCCGCTCGCGGCCGGCGCGCCAGGATGCGGCGCCGGATCGCAAGCCGCAGCAGGCGAGGCACGGGCCGCGGCGCAAGGGCGGCGGGAGGGCAGGCGACGACGTTCGGGCGGATTCCCCCTTTGCCGTGCTGGTCGATCTCAAGCGCGCGCTGGCCGAGCGTGAACAGGCCGCGCCGGGCGGATCGCGCGGCAAGGATGCGCTGCGGTCGGCGAAGAGGAGGGCCGGCTGGTGAGCGAAGAGCAGCGGCTCGACCAGTGGCTTGCCGTCGCGCGGTTCTTCAAGAGCCGGTCGCTTGCCGCGCGCATGGTCCGCATGGGCCGCGTGCGCATGGGGGGCGAGCCGCTCCGCAAACCGGCGCGGGCCCTGCGGATCGGCGAGGTGCTCACCATCACGCGCGCGCATGAGGTCGTCGTCGTGCGGGTAACGGGGTTCGCCCCGCGGCGGCTGTCGCCCGCTCTCGCCCGCGGGCTCTACGAAATCCTCGCCCGTGAGGAGACGCCGCGCAGCCCGCCGGCTCCGCGCCCGCCCCGGCGTCCCGATGGCCGGGCGCGGCGGCGGCTTCGGGCGTGGAAGGAACAGGGCTGAGCAGAGATCGCGGCGAAGAGGGTGCCGGGAGCGGAGAATGCCGGGCGGATTGCTGAGCAAATTGGGCGCGATGATCGCCGGAACCGGAGACCTGGATCCGGAGGCGGATCCGGAGGTTGCGCTCGCCTGCCTGCTGGCGGAGGCCGCGCGTGCGGACGGCCGGGTGGAAGAGGCCGAGCGCGAGATGGCGATCGCTCTCCTCGCCCGCCGCGGCCGTTCGCGGGAGGAGGCGGCGGCGCTGTTCGCGCGCGCCGAGCGGCTGGTCGCGAATGCGGTTCAGCTGCTTCCCTGGACGCGTGCGATCAAGGATGGGGTGCCGCTCGATGAGCGCGTCGCGGTCATCGAGCAGCTCTTCGCCGTCGCCTTTGCCGACGGGCGCCTCGATCCGCTTGAGGATCAGCTGATCCGCCGGGTCGCCGGCCTGCTCTACGTCCCCGACCGCGCACGCGGACAGGCCGCCCGGCGCGTGCGCGCCCGTCTCGCCGACGGCGCCTGAGAGGTCCGCGGCAGCCGGTTCGGGTGGCCGGCGAGGCGCTTGCCAAGCCCGCCGGCTTGGGCTAAGCGTCGCCCGCAACCGGTCTTCGCGGCACCGGACGCGGCGGGTGCGGCAGATCTCCTGCCGGCGCCGGCTTCCGCGGCGAAGGCCACGCCGCAGCAGGATCAGAGAGCATCGCCATGACCTACGTCGTCACCGAAGCCTGCATCATGTGCAAGTACACGGACTGCGTGGAGGTCTGCCCCGTGGACTGCTTCTACGAGGGCGAGAACATGCTCGTCATCAATCCGAACGAATGCATCGACTGCGGCGTGTGCGAGCCGGAGTGCCCCGCCGAGGCGATCCTCCCGGACACCGAGGAGGGGCTCGAGAAATGGCTCGAGCTCAATGCCAAGTATGCCGAGATCTGGCCGAACATTACCCAGAAGAAGGATCCGCTGCCCGACGCCGACGCCCACAAGGGCGAGGAGGGCAAGTTCGAGAAGTATTTCTCGCCCAACCCCGGCAGCGGCGACTGAAGGTGCAGCCGGCGCTCTGACGGCTTCCCTTTCCGGCCCGCCCGCCGAGGCTTGCGCGAGGCGGTGTCTGCTTCATCGCGGCTGCGCACCCTGCGCGCGCCTGCGCCGTGCGGGTCACCGGCGCGCGAGAAGAAGGGCCGCCGCGTCCAGGATCGCGTCGGCGTCCAGACCATGGCGATGATAGAGGTCCGGGATGTCGCCGGACTGGCCGAAGGCGGTCACCCCCAGCGGGATGACGGGCCGGCCGTCCACGGCTCCGAGCCAGGAGAGCGTCGCGGGCGCCGCGTCCACGACCGTCACGAGCCCGGCACCCGGCGGCAGAGCGGCGAGCAGGTCTTCCACATGCGCCGGGCCATCGGCGGTCGCCGGATCCTCCGCACGCCGCCGCCGGCGCTGCTGCCAGTCGCGGAAGAGCCGGTCCGGCGAGGTCACCGCAAGGAGGGCGACGTCCGGCAGGTCCTCGGCCAGAAGATCGGCTGCGGCTTCCGCTTCCGGCGCGACGGCGCCGCAATAGGCGATCGCAAGCCGGGTGTCCGGTCCCGGTGCGCGGCGCCAGTAGCCGCCGGCCAGCACCGCCTCCTCTTCCGCCGGCGACAGTGAGCGCGCCGGCTGGCGGACCGGGCGCGTCGACAGGCGCAGATACACCGCCTCGCCCCCGTCGTCGGCCACCTGACGCAGGGCATGGCGGAAGATGACCGCGAGCTCGTCCGCAAACGCCGGCTCAAAGGCCACGAGCCCGGGCTGCGCCATGCCGACGAGCGGCGTGCCGATCGACTGGTGGGCACCGCCCTCGGGCGCAAGCGTGATCCCGGAGGGCGTCGCGACCAGGATGAAGCGCGCGCCCATGTAGCAGGCGTAATTCAGCGCATCCAGGCCGCGGTAGATGAAGGGGTCGTAGACGGTGCCGATCGGGATCAGGCGCGTGCCGAACAGCGAGTCCGCGATCCCGAAGGCCGCCAGGGCCAGAAACAGGTTGTTCTCGGCGATGCCGAGCTCGATGTGCTGGCCATCGGGCCCCTGGTCCCAGCGGGTGGGGCTGGGGATGCGGCGCTGCTGGAAGGTGTCGGGATGCGGTGCACGGGCGAAGACCTTGCGCCGGCTGATCCAGCCGCCGAGATTGGTTGAGGTCGCGACATCGGGCGAGAAGGTCACGATCCGCTCGGCCTCGGCCGAAGACGTGCGCGCCAGCTCCTGCATGATCCGGCCGAAGGCGGCCTGGGTGGAAATGGTCTCGGCCGCCGGAGCGGCGATGCGCTCCGGAAGCGGGAGCGCCGGTGCCCGGTGCCGCCGCGCCGGGAGCCGGTAGAAGGGATGGCTCCTGAGGAAGGCCTCCGCCGCCGGTCGGCGATCGGCGGGCACGGCCGCCAGCGGCTCCCATTCCGCACCTTCGGCGATCCCCAGCGCCTGTCTGAGCTCGGCGATCTGGGCCGCGGTCAGCAGGCCGGCATGATTGTCCTTGTGGCCCTGCAGCGGCAGACCGTAGCCCTTGAGCGTATAGACGATGAAGGCCTGCGGCCGCTCGCGCCCGCGCGCGGCGGCGAAGGCCTCGGCGAGGGCTGCCAGGTCGTGGCCCGCGAGATTCGTCATCAGATGATGCAGCGCCTCGTCATCGTAGCGCGCAAGAAGGGCCTTCACCCCCCGCTTGCTGCCGATGTCCGAGAGGATCTGGGCGCGGAAGGCCGCACCGCCCTCGAAGGCCAGCGCCGAGTAGAGGTCGTTCGGGCAGTTGTCGATCCAGCGTCTGAGGTGCTCGCCGCCCGGCAGCGCGAAGGCCTCCTCCAGCGCATGGCCGTATTTGAGAATGTGCACGTCCCAGTCTGTCGCGGCGAACAGCTCGGCCAGCCGTCCGCTCATCATCGGCCCCGCGATGGCGTCGAGCGACTGGCGATTGTAGTCGATGATCCACCAGCAGTTCCGCAGCCCGTATTTTGCGCCCTCGAGCATGGTCTCATACAGGTTGCCCTCGTCGAACTCGGCATCGCCCATGAGCGCGATCATGCGCCCCGTCTCCTGCGGCTTGAGCCAGCCCTTGGCGAGGAGATAGTCCTGGGCCATGCTGGCGAAGGCGGTGACCGCCCCGCCCAGCCCCACCGAGCCCGTGGAGAAATCGACGTCGTCTCGGTCCTTCGTGCGCGACGGATAGGATTGCGCGCCGCCCATCGCCCGGAAGCGCTCGAGCTGCTCGCGGCTCTGCCGGCCCAGCAGATACTGGATCGCATGATAGGCGGGGCTTGCGTGGGGCTTGACCGCGACCCGGTCGTGGCGCGTGAGCTCGAGGAAATAGAGCGCCGAGAGAATTTCCACCGAAGATGCCGAGGATGCCTGGTGGCCGCCCACCTTGAGGCCGTCACGTGTGGGGCGGATGTGGTTCGCGTGATGGATCGTCCAGGTCGCGATCCAGCGCACCGCGCGGGCGAGGTCGGCCGTCACCGCCAGCCGGTCGCCGGCCGGCGCGCGCGCCCCTTCCGCGGTCCCCGCTGCGCTGCCGATCGCGGTCCCGCGCCGCTTCGCCATGCGATCGCTCCCTGTTCCGATGCCGCGCCGCCGGTCTGGGCGCCGCACCCCCGCGCCGCCCGTCGGCGCCGCTTCCTGCCACGAATCCGTCGCGGCTGCCAAGCCGCCGATGGCGCCTGCTTGCTCCCGTCCGCGGGCTGCGGCTAGGGTCGATGCGCGCGGGCGGAAAGTCCGCCTGCCGCGTTCAGCCGTGCGATGATGCGGATCTTCGATGCCGGCCGTCCCGAAGGCGATCGCCCTCAAGGTGCTGTCCGCCGCGATCTTCGCGGTGCTGTGGGTGCTGATCCGCTACGCCTCCGAGACGCTGCCGCCGCCGCTCATCGTCTTCTACCGGACGCTCTTCGGGCTGCTGTTCATGGGCACGCTGTTCGCCCGCAGCGCCCGCGGCCTGATGAAGACGGCGCGGCTGCCGCTGCATCTGCTGCGCGGCCTGAGCGGCGTGGCGGCGATGTATCTGACCTTCTTCGCGGTCTCTCTCGCCCCGCTCGCCAATGTCGTCGCGATCTCCTATGCGACGCCGCTTTTTGCGACCGTCGCCGCCGTTCTCCTGTTGGATGAGCGCATCCGCGCGCGGCGGATGACGGCCCTGCTCATCGGCTTCGCCGGGGTTCTGCTCGTCCTGCGTCCGGGCCTGCACATGCCGCTCCTCGGCGAGTGGCTGGCGCTGGGATCGGCGGTGATGGTGGCGTTCTCTCTCACCTGCGTGAAGCTGCTGGCGCGCTCGGAGCGGCCGGAGACCATCGTGCTCTTCAGCTTCATCGTCGCGCTGCCGATCAATTTCGCCGTCGCGCTCTTCTTCTGGCGCTGGCCGAGCCCCTGGGAGCTCGTGCTGCTGGCGGCCATCGGCATCGGCGCCAATCTGGGCCAGATCACCATGACCCGCGCCTTCGCCCTGGCGGATGCGAGCGCGCTTCTGCCTTTCGATTTCGTGCGGCTGCTCGTGGCCTCCGCGCTCGCCGCCGCGCTGTTCGGCGAGAGGCTCGATGCGTGGACGGCCGCGGGTGCGGGAATCATCCTTGCCGCATCGGTCTATCTCGCCCACCGCGAGCGCCAGCTTGCGCGCGCGGCCTCCCGCTCCGAGGCAGCCGCCCGGTCAGGTCCGGCAGGCGATGCGGAAATTCAGAGGCCGGTGCCGCCGCTGTCGGCCGGCGTGGAGGTGTCGCCGCCGCCGCCCGTCTTCCATAACAGGCGGTAGGCCGGCCAGACGATGCGCGCGAGCCACGGCGCGTCCGCCTTCGCGAAAAGCTCCAGTCGCCCCTCCTCGCGGGCGAGTATGCGCTGGGCCAGCGGCAGCTCGCGGCGGGCACGACCCTCGCGCGCCTCGTCGCGCTCCGGCCCCGGGGGTTCCGTCGCCAGCCGCTCCTCCAGCTCTCCCGGCGTACCGCGGGCGAACAGCAGCGCAAGATCGCCGGAGCCCACGACCATCGGGGCGATCGTCACCGGCTCCGGCGCGGGCGCGCGGGCGAGACACCAGTCCAGCACCTCGTCGATGCCCTGTTTGATGCCGCGGGCGGAGGCGACGAGGCGCGCCTGCGGCCCGGCACGGAGTTCGAGACGGGCGCGCTCTTCCTCCGGGCGGGCCGTCAACAGGGATTTCAGCACCTCCCCCGGGGCCACGCCGAACTCGTTGTCGTTGAGGCCCGTGCGGGCCGCAAGTTCATCGTCACGCAGCGCAAGCCGGTCGAGTGACCGCAGCACGCGCTCTACCGATGTGGCGATGTGCCGGGCGTACTGGCGGTAAAGCGGGTTGTCGATGCTGCCATAGGCCTGCTGGTGGATGAGCCGCGCGAATCCGATCGCGGCATGAAGCGGTGTCAGGATCTCCTGTTCGAATTCCGTGCGCAGGCTGGCCAGTCCATGCTTCAGCCGCACGATCTCCTGCCGCAACGCGTCCGGCAGCTCCATGCGCGCCGCGAATCGATCGCGCGCGCAGGCGAGCAGATCGCCGACGAGATCCGCATAGCGTTCGAGCCGCGCGCGCTCCCTTTGGCCGAAATCCGGCCGCGGCTTGTCGGCGAACAGGCAGAAGGAGCCGATCGCGGTCCCTTCCCCGACGCGCACCGGAGCACCCGCGTAGAACGCAAGATGGGGCTCGCCCGCGACGAGCGGGTTGCGCGCGGTCGCCGCATGTGCGCGCAAATCGGGAAAGACGACGGCCGCGCCCTGCGCGACCACCTGAGTGCAGAAGCCATGCTCGCGCGGCACAGGCGCGAATGCTCCGCCGATGCTGACGGGAAAACAGACGACCCGCTCTTCGACCAGGGTCAAGGCCGCATGCGGGACGCCAAACTCGTCGGCGGCAAGCCTCAGGATGCCGTCGATCACCGGCCGGCATTCGGCGATGACCTCGCGACAGGCGATGACGGCGTTCAGCCGTTCAGGCGAATCGATCCGGTGGTACAGCCCCATGCCCGCGCCCAGCGCTCTTGCCCGTGATCCTCGCGCACGACCCCCGACCGCTTTCCATTATGCGCAGAACGACCCGGGAATCCAACAGGAAATTGAGTGAAATATCATTTTTCACATGTGAAATATGCCGTCTGATGCTTCCTGCGACTTCGTGGTCTCGCATGGCAATTCAAATCCACACAATTGTTTTGTAGATTATCACGCGATGCTTGCCACCCGCCCGTTGCAGCCTGTAACCGGTCCGGGATGCGCAGGATCGACATCCTTGCCGGCGGCCGCGAGGAGCGGGAGCTCGACGGCCTTGCGCGCCGGCATCTCGAGCGGCTGCCCTGGCCGGCGACGCTTGCGACCGTGCCCGCACCGCGCGGGCCCGGCGGCGCGGCGCGGCGCAGCTTCGCGCGCCGCATGCTGGCGCGAATTCCGGATGACGCCCTCGTCGTCGCCCTTGATGAGCGGGGCGCGCAATGGACGAGCCGGGAGCTCGCGCGACGGCTCGAGGAGTGGATGGCGGCGGGCCCGCCGGTCATCTTCGTGATCGGTGATGCGGAAGGTCTGCCGCAGGAGGTGCTGGCGCGCGCGGCGGTGCGCTGGTCGCTTTCGAAGCTCACCTTCCCGCATGCGCTGGTGCGGCTGCTGGTCGCCGAACAGCTCTTTCGCGCGACGAGCATCCTGGCCGGGCATCCCTATCATCGGGAGTCCCGCGCATGAGAACGGTCGGGACGGCCCGCGCCGCCGGCCTGCGTCTCGTGGCGGGCGCGCTGGCGGCCATGTTCGCCGCCGATGCCGGGGCGTCGGCCGCCCAGACCCGTCGCGCCCCGCTCATCGAACCACCGCCGGTGCCGCGGGAGGCGCCGCGCGGCGCAGCGCCGGCCTCGGCCGCGGAAGCGGTGGATGGGCCGGAGCGGGCCTCTTCCGGCCGCCCCGGTGACGGCGATCAGGCGCGCGTGCTGGCGGAGCTCAAGGCGCTGGCCGAGCGGCGCCGGGCCGAGGCGGCGCGTGCGGAGGAATTGGAGCGTGCGGCACGCGCCGCCGGCGATGAGGCGAAGGCGCTGGCGGCCGAGCGCGCGGCGCTGGCTCTCCGGATCAGGGCGCTGGCCGCCGAACGGGCGGCCATCGCCGCCGAGCTGGCGCGGCTGCGCGAGGAGATCGCCGCGCTGGAGGCGACCCATGCGCGAACCCGAATTGCGGCGGCGCGCGAGCTCGCCTCCCTCATGCGCCTGTCCGCCCTGCCGCCGGAGCTGCTGCTGATCGCGGGGCCGGATCCGGACGAGGCGCTTCTTGCGATCGCCGCGGGAGACGCGCGCCTGACGGGCGCGCGCCGCGTCCTCGCCCGGCTTGCGGCCGAACGCGCGCGGCTTGCCCAGCTTGCCGACGAGCGCGCGCGCCTGCTCGCCGCCGAAGAGGCGAACGCCGCGGCGGCCGCGGCCCGCGAGCAGGAGCTGGCGCGCGCCATCTCCGCCGCCGAGGCGCGTCGCCGGGATCTTGCGGCCGAGGCCGCGCAAGCGCGCGAGACGGCGCAGGAGCTTGCGGCACGCGCCAGGGATCTGGAGGATCTTCTGAGGCGGCTGGAGGAGGCGGCGCGGGGCGCGCCGAAGGCGGGTGCACTGGCCTTCGACCCGCCGCCGGGCACGACCGCCTTCGCGGCCGCGCGCGGCCGTCTCGTTCCGCCCGTGGACGGCCCGCTGCGCCAGCGCTTCGGGCAGACGCTGGCGGGCGGCCACAGTCGCGGGGTCGCCTTCGAGGGCGAGTCGCGCGCGATCGTCGTGGCCCCCTGGGATGGAAGGGTGGTCTATGCCGCACCTTTCCTCGGGATGGGCGTCGTCGCGATCATCGCGCATCAGGACGGCTATTTCAGCCTCCTTGCCGGGCTCGAGGAGGCGCTGGTCACCGAGGGGCAGTGGGTGCTGGCGGGCGAGCCCGTCGGGCGGCTGCCCGCGCGGTCGGCGGACGGCCGGCCGCCGCGGGTCTATTTCGAGCTGCGCCAGGGCAATCGGCCGGTCGACCCGGTGCCCTGGCTCGCGCGCGCCGCGCCCGGGCGCAGTTGAGTGGCGGCCATTTGTGGTGCAGATGCTTGCGTTGCGTTATGAAGACACCAAGAATGGAATGAGCGGGAATGCGGATGGCCCGGCGGCGGGTCTTCAAGGAGTGACCGACATGGCGGTTTGGCGACAGCGCGCTCTGCGGGCGGCGGGGCTCATCGCGGCATTTCTCCTCGGCGTCATCGTCGCGGGACCCGCGGCCTTTCCACAGAAGGCGGACAGCACGGACATCTTCGAGCAGCTGGATCTCCTCATGGAGGTGTTCGAGCGGATCCGCGCCGATTACGTGGAGCCCGTGGACGACAAGAAGGTGCTCCAGGGCGCGATCCAGGGGATGCTGCAATCCCTCGATCCGCATTCGAGCTATCTGCCGCCCAAGTCCTACGACTCGCTGCAGTTCCAGATGGAGGGCGAATACGGCGGGCTGGGGCTGGAGGTGACGATGGAAAAGGGCGTGGTGGTGGTGGTCTCGCCGATTCGCGGCACGCCGGGCGAGCGTGCCGGGCTGAAGGCCGGCGACTACATCACCCATATCGACGGCAAGCCGGTCCTGGGGCTCACCCTGGACGAGGCGGTCGAGAAGATGCGCGGCCCCGTGGGCACCACGGTGCGGCTGACCGTGGTCCGGCGCGGCGAGGAGGAACCCATCGAAGTCACGATCCAGCGCGAGAAGATCGTGGTGCCGAGCGTGGACGCGCGGATCGAGCGCGGCCGGATCGGCTACATCGCGGTGGCCAGCTTCAACGAGCAGACCGCCAAGGGCATCGCCGGGGCGATCAAGGAGTTCCGTGCCGCGCACAAGCGTGATCTGGCCGGCATCGTGCTCGACCTGCGCAACAATCCGGGCGGCCTGCTGGACCAGGCCGTCGCCGTGGCCGACCAGTTCCTGGAACGCGGCGAGATCGTCTCGGTCCGCGGCCGCCACGAGCGCGACAACGAGCGCTTCCAGGCCTCGCCGGGCGATCTGGCCGAGGGCCTGCCGGTCGTCGTGCTCGTCAATGCCGGCTCGGCCTCGGCCTCCGAGATCGTCGCCGGCGCGCTGCAGGACCACCGGCGCGCGGTGGTGCTCGGCGAGCAGACCTTCGGCAAGGGCACGGTGCAGCACATCCTGCCGCTCGGGCCCGGTCGCGGGGCGCTGCGGCTGACGACGGCGCGCTATTACACCCCCTCCGGCCGCTCCATCCAGGAGCTCGGGGTGACCCCCGACATCCCGGTGCTGGCGCCCGCCAAGGGCCGGCGCTTCAAGCCCGCGCGCGAGCGGGATCTCGATGGCCATCTGCACAACGACCAGCTGCCGGACGCCGCGCAATCCGGCGCCGCGCCCGAATCCGACGGCGCGGCCGAGGAGGGCGCCCACGTCGTCGACGCTCCGGAGATGCTCGAGCGCGACGTCCAGCTCGAATACGCGCTCGATCTGATCGAGGGGGTGGCCGAGGCCGTGGCGGGCCGGCAGACGGCGGCGCTGGCCCCCGCCGCGCCCGGGCACAAGTAGAAGACGCGCGCGAAGGGGGGTGCGGCGGATGCGCAAGCCGGCCCGAGGATGTGCGCGATGATGGCCGCTCTGGCGCGTCTTCTGGCCTCGCCGCGCCTGCTTGCGGCCGTCTGGGGGGCGACACTGGTCCTTATCGCGGGCGGGCTGGCCGTCCTGCATCTGACCGCGCCGCGCGAGACCCCGGCGGACCGGGAGGCCCCGCCCGCACGGCTTGCGCTCCCGGCCGAGGCCGTCCCGCCCGCCCATGAGCCCCGAGGCGCGGCGGACGAGCCGGCTGCGCAAAGAAAGCGGGCCGAGCCCGCGGGAGATCTTGCGACCGCCCCGCAATCGACGGGTGAACCGCAGGAGCCCGCGGCGCCCGGCGCCGCCGGCGGGCCGAGGGAGGAGCCGGTTGCGCGCGTCGTGGTGGCCGAGAGCCCCGATCCCGATCTTCTGGCATCCTCGCCCTATGGTCCGCTTCCCACCCGCAGCGCCGACGGCCGCACGCCCTTTCAGGCCTATCAGCGGCCCTTCGTCGGCGATCCGAAGCTGCCGCGGATCGCCATTCTCGTCACCCATCTGGGGCTGGCGGCCGCGCGCACGGAGGAGGCCATCGGCATGCTGCCGCCGGAGGTCTCTCTCGCCTTCAGCCCCTACGGCCGCAATCTCGAGGACTGGGGGCGCAGGGCGCGCCAGGCGGGCCACGAGGTGCTCCTCATGCTGCCGATGGAGCCCCTGGGCTACCCCGACGACGACCCGGGTCCGCTCGGCCTCATGACGACGCTCACCCCGGCCGAGAACGTCGACCGGCTGCACCGGGTGCTGGCGAAGATGACGGGCCATGTCGGCATCGTCTCCGAGATGGGCTCGCGCTTTACGGCGAGCCCGGCGGCGCTCGCGCCCGTCATTTCCGACCTCGCGGGGCGGGGGCTGATGGTGGTGGACGCCCGCTCGACCGCCCGCAGCCTGCTCGGCGACGAGGCGTTGAAGGCGGGGCTGCCCGTGGCCGTCAACGACCGCACCATCGACAACATCGCCGACCCGCGCGAGATCGACCGCTATCTGCGCGAGCTCGAAACCCTCGCCCTGCGGCGCGGCTACGCCCTGGGGCTCGCGCGGCCCTATCCGATCTCGATCGCGCGCATCCGCGCCTGGGCCGGGGATCTGGCCGCGCGCGGCTTTGTGCTGGCACCCGTGAGCGCGATCGCCCGCACGGGCGAGGAGGGACCATGAGCGGGAAGCGGGCCGCCGCGCCGTCCGCCGCCGACCGGCTGCCCTACCGCAAGGGGGTCGGGATCGTGCTGTTCAACGACGCGGGCGAGGTCTTCGCCGGCCAGCGCATCGACAGCCCGGTGCCCGCCTGGCAGATGCCCCAGGGCGGGCGCGACGACGACGAGGATCCCTGGCAGGCCGCCCTGCGCGAGCTTGCCGAGGAAATCGGCACGACGGCGGTGGAGCCGCTCGCGCGGACCGAGGAGCCGATCCGCTACGATCTGCCGCCCGAGCTCGTCGGCAGGGTCTGGGGCGGGCGCTACCGCGGCCAGGAGCAGATCTGGTTCGCCGCGCGGTTTCTGGGCCGCGACGAGGACATCCGCCTCGATGCGACCGATCACCCGGAATTCCGCAGCTGGCGCTGGATGCCGTTCGAGACGCTGGTGGCCCAGATCGTGCCCTTCAAGCGCGCGCTCTACGAGGAGCTCTACCGCCGCTTCGGCCCGCTCGCGGCAAGACTGCGCGAGGCGTCGCGGGCGTGACGACATGGCCGGCCCGCATCATGCTGAACATCCCGATCCTGACACCTCCCCAACAGACGATCCGCCGGCTTGACCGGCGGATCCAGCAGACACCGGAGCCAATCTCCGGCGTCGGCGATGCCCCACCGCCGGCTCGGTTCGCCGGTCAAGCCGGCGAACGACGCATCAGTGATCGGTCATCGGTCATCAGTCATCAAAATGGCGCGTGGAGTTGGCCGCACGGCCGATTGTCCCTCCAAGCTGCTACCTCGGCACCCGCCGGCACCGACGTTCGAGCCATCCTGTTTCGTCACCCGCCGGCCCCCTCTTCGTCACACGGCGCCCACCTCTTCGTCACCCGCCGCCCACCTCTTCGTCATCCGCCGGCTTGACCGGCGGATCCAGCAGACACCGGAGCCAATCTCCGGCGTCGGCGATGCCCCACCGCCGGCTGGATTCGCCGCTTTCGCGGCGAATGACGTGAAAAAGGGGTGTCACCAGCCGGCTTGACAGGCGGCTCCATTCCGCGGGCCGGCCGGGGGCCGCCTCGACGGGCGGGGGCGGCGAGGCGGCAGGCGCCTCCTCACGGGCCGTTCTCGATCGCCTCCATCTCCTCGTCGGACAGGCCGAAGTGGTGGCCGATCTCGTGGATCAGCACATGCCGCACGACCGCCTCGAGCGGCAGGTCGTGGTGCTCGGCATAGGCGCAAATCGGCATGCGGTAGAGGCGGATGACGTCCGGCAGCCGCGCGTTGTCGTGAATGGATCGCCGGCCCCGCGGCACACCCTCGTAGAGGCCCAGGAGATCCCAGGGCGAGGTGAGCCCCATGCGCCGCAGCCGCGCGCCGTCCGGCCAGTCCTCGACGCGGAAGACGACATGGTCGATCGCCGAGCGGATCGGCTCGGGAAGCTCCGCGAGCGCCCGTTCCGCCATCTCGGCGATGCGGTCGATGTCGGCGGCATCGCCTGCGCCCCACCGGAACATCCGCTGCTCCCTTCTCGACCCGGCCCATCGCCCCGGCCCGCGGCGCGATCTGAGAGAAGTTCGGGATGCCGGTGCCGCAATTCAATGGGGCGCCCGGTCGCAAGAGCGGGCCATGGCGTCACAGCGCCTTGAGGGCGGAGATGAAGCGGGCGATTTCGTCCTCGGTGTTGTAGGCATGCGGCGAGACGCGCACGGCCGCCTCGATGCCGCGCCGGCCGAGGTCGAAGGGCGTGTGCAGCGCGCGCGAGACCTGGACGGCGATGTCCCGCGCCTCGAGGCGCCGCTTGATCTCCTCCGGCGACAGGCGCGCGTGGCGGAAGACGACGATGGCGCCCTCGGCCGCGCCGGCGTCCACGAGCTGGACATCCTCGAGCGCCGCCAGCTCCCGCCGCAGCAGCGCCGCCAGATCCGCGATGCGCGCCATGATGCGCGCAGGGCCCCAGCGCTTCCGCTCGGCGAGCGCGGCGCCGAAGCCGAGCAGCGCCGCCACATTCTTCTCCCACGCCTCGAAGACGCCCGCGTCCGTGCGCAGATGCGGCGCGCCGTCCGGCCCGATGCCGCCGCTGTTGTTGACGAGGTAGCAGGGCTCGAGCGCGCGCAGCCGGGCGCCCGCCACCCACAGGAACCCGACGCCCCGCGGCCCGCGCAGGAACTTGCGCGCGGTGCCCACGAGCATGTCGCATCCCATCGCGCCCACCTCCACCGGCACCTGGCCGCAGGACTGGGCGGCATCCACGAGGAAGGGGATGCCGGCCGCGGCCGCCAGGCGCCCCACGGCGGCGAGGTCGTGGACGATGCCGGAGGAGGAGGCGATGTGGCTGAGCACGATGAGGCCGACGCGCCCGTCGGCGATCCAGCGCTGGAGACGGTCCAGATCGAGGCGGCCGTCGCCGCGGTCGGGGATCACCAGCGGCTCCGTGCCCGCGCGGCGGCAGCGCGCGGCGATGGTCAGCAGATTGCCGACGTATTCGTGGTAGCCGGTCGCGATCGTGCGCCCGGGTGCCAGCGGCACCGAGGCGATGAGCCGCCCGAGCCCGTCGCTCGCATTGGCGAGGAAGGCGACCTCCTCGGGCGCCGGCGCGCGGATGAGTTCGGCGACGGCCGCCCGCACCGCCTCGCGCTCGGCCGTCACGCGCTCCTCGGCTACATAACCGCCGACCTCCGCCTCGAGCGCAAGGTGGTCCCGGATGCGCCGGACCACGGCCTCCGGCATGAGCGCCGAGCCGGCGTTGTCCAGATGGATGCGGCGGCTCGCTCCCGGCGTCTCGGCGCGCATCCGCGCGATCTCCTCGGCCGTCCATGTCGGCGTCTGCGCGGCCGTCCGCATGCCTTTCTCCACCCGTGCCCCGCTTTCGCCCCAATTGCCGGACTTAAGAGCGCCGGCAGGGCCCGCTTGCGCGCGACTCCTCCTCGAGGGGAGGGGTTGTGCGCGGGGCGGTTTCTCCTTTAGAGATCGGGCAAATAACACGCCCGGGCGGCGCAGCGCTACAGGCATGCCGGCGCACCGGGCGGAACGGGGAAGACGCGCAAGACGCGGCGACCGGCGGATCCGCCCGGCGAGCTCGCGGGTGGAGCATGGGCCCGCCAGGGTCGCGGCAGATGCGCCTCCGATCGGGGGCGCGGCAGGTGGGAAGCGGTGCATCATGGCGACGACGGCCGTTCAGACCGCGAGCACGCTCGTGCCGACGCCGACGGATGACGAGCTTCCACGCCGGCTCGGGGATTTCGACACGCTCGTCGAGGCGCTCGAATATGCGGCGCGGGGGCGCCGCGGCCTCAACTTCTATTCCCCGCGCGGCGAGCTCATGGCGGTGCATCCCTACGAGTCCCTGCGCGCCGAGGCGCTCGCCATCGGCCAGCAGCTCACCGGCCTCGGCTACGAGGCCGGGGCGCGGATCGCGCTGATCGCGGAAACGGGCGCGGATTTCGTCGCCTTCTTCCTCGGTGCGGCCTACGCCCGCGTGCTGCCGGTGCCGCTGCCGCTGCCGACGACCTTCGGCGGGCGCGAGGCCTACATCGAGCAGCTGCGCAACCAGCTCAGGAGCTGCCGGCCCGCCGCGCTCGTCGGCCCGGCCGGGATGACCGATCTGCTGGAAGCTGCGGCGGCGGGGATGGATCTCGCCTTCGTCGGCAGCTTCGCCGAGTTCCGTGCGCAGGAGCACAAGCCGGGGCCGGTGCGGCTGCCGCAGCCGGACGATGTCGCCTATCTTCAGTATTCCTCGGGTTCGACGCGGTTTCCGCACGGCGTGATCGTCACCCACCGTGCGCTGATGGCCAACTGCCGCGGCCAGGGGCGGGACGGCGTGCGGCTGAGAGAGGGCGACCGCTGCGTCACCTGGCTGCCCTTCTATCATGACATGGGGCTCGTCGGCACGCTGCTGACCCCGATCGTCAACCAGGTTTCCACCGACTATCTTGCGACGGAGGACTTCGCACGCCGGCCGCTCACCTGGCTGAGGCTGATCTCCCGCAACCGCGGCACCATCAGCTACAGCCCGACGTTCGGCTACGAGGTCGTCGCCCGGCGCGCGAAGGCCGATGACGTCGCGGAGCTCGATCTGTCGAGCTGGCGGGTCGCCGGCATCGGCGGCGACATGATCCGGCCCGACGTCATGCGCCTGTTCGCCGAGACCTTCGCGCCCGCCGGCTTCGATCCGAAGGCCTTCGTGCCGAGCTACGGGCTGGCCGAGGCGACGCTCGCGGTGAGCTTCATGCCGCTCGGCCGCGGCATCGAAGTGGATGTGGTGGATGAGCGCGTGCTTTCCGGCGAGCGCGAGATGCAGGATGCGACGCCGGACGAGCCGGGCACCGTGCTGGTCACGCGTGAAGTCGTCAACTGCGGCCGGGTGCTGCCGGAACACGAGGTCGAGATCCGTGACGAACATGGCCGGCCGCTCGGCGAGCGCGCGGTGGGGCGCATCTTCGTGCGCGGGCCGTCGATCATGGCCGGCTATTTCGCCGATCCCGAGGCGACCCGCGGCGCGCTGAAGGACGGCTGGCTGGACACCGGCGACATGGGCTATTTCCGCGACGGCCATCTCTACGTGGTGGGCCGCGCGAAGGACATGATCATCGTCCGCGGCCGAAACCACTGGCCGCAGGATCTCGAATGGGCGGCTGAGACGGCAGAGGGGCTGCGCTCGGGCGATACGGCGGCGGTCTCGCTGCCGGGTCCGGACGGCGAGGAGGTTCCGGCCGTGCTGGTGCAGTGCCGCGTGCGGGACGAGGAGGCCCGCCGGGCCCTGGCCGAGGCGGTCAAGCGGGCGGTGCAGCAGGGAGCGGGCATCACCTGCTCGGTGCTGCTGGTGCCGCCGCGCAGCCTGCCGCGCACATCCTCCGGCAAGCTCTCGCGCTCGAAGGCGCGCCGGCAGGTGCTCTCCGGCGAACTGCCCGTTCTGCTCCGAGTGGACTGAGGGCGGGCCGGCCATGCCCGGCGCATCCGCAGCCTTTTCCCTGCCCGTGGCGATCACCGGTGCGACGGGCTTCGTCGGCCGGCATGTGCTCGCACGGCTGGCCGGCGCGCAGACCGACGCGGCCGGTGCCGTCCGCGCCCTCACGCGCCGGCCCGTAGAGGCGGCCGCAGCCGGCCCCGTCACCTGGATTCTCGGCCATCTCGGCGATGACGGGGCGCTGCGCCGTCTCGTCGAAGGCTGCCGGCTCGTCATCCACATCGCCGGTGCGACGAAGGCCCTCGATGCAGCAGGCTTCATGGCCGCCAATGCCGAAGGCACCCGGCGGCTGATGCGCGCCGTCGCCGAGGCGGCCGCCCCCGCCTGCCGCGTGATCCATGTCTCATCCCTCGCCGCCCGCGAGCCCGATCTGAGCCCCTATGCCGCGTCCAAGCGGGCGGGCGAGGAGGCCGTGGCCGGGATGCTGCCGCCCGCGCGCTGGATCATCCTGCGCCCCCCCGCGCTCTACGGGCCGCAGGACAGGGAGCTGCTGCCGCTTCTGCTGGCGACGCGCCGCGGTTTTCTGCCAGTGCCGGGCCCGCGCAGCCAGAGGCTGGCGCTGCTTCATGTCGCCGATCTTGCGGAGGCCATCGCGCGGCTTGCCGATGACGCCGTCTTCGAGGCGCTCGCCGGACGCCAGCTGGAGATCGACGACGGCCGCGGCGGCTACGGCCCGGAAGAGATGGCGGCTGCGCTGTCAGCGGTCTGGGGCCGGCCGGTGCGGCCGGTTCCGATTCCGGCCCCGGTCACGACGGCGGCCGCGCATCTGGCCCAGGCCTGGGCGCGGCTTACGGGCCGGCCCGCGATGCTGACCCCGCACAAGCTGCCCGAGCTGCGCCACCCGGATTGGAGCGTCAGGATGGATGCGGAGCTGCTGCGGCACTGGCGGCCGCGGTTTGACCTCGAGTCGGGTCTGCGGGCCGTGCTGGCTGCGGCGCACGAGCGATCCGCGGCCTGACGATGGGACCGAGAGGGGCAAGGAATCATCATCGTCTGCTGGCACGTTTGTTCGATTGATGCGATTTTCTCTTGACAGACGATATGGAAATTGCTCCAATCATGATCGAGCGGTCCTCGCTCATGCGGTCCCGATGCGGATGGCGGTTCATTCCGAGCGGAGTATCCGAACGGAACGTGCCTTTATCCCCCAAGCCTCCCCCGCCGCGGCCGGAAGCGGTCCCGGCGGGGTTCTTTTGTCCCGTCCGCACCCGCTCGCGCACGCCGGGGCGCACGCAGGATGGAGGGGAGCGCCGCGGCGATCCGGCGCTCCCCGTTTTCCTGCGGATCAGGCTTGCGACGGGCTTCCGTCTCAGCCGGTGGCACGTGCGGGCCGGCCGTGCGCCGGCTGCATGTCGGCGCGGTCATGGGCCGCGATCGCGGCCGCCTCGGCGCTGCCCGCGGGACGGCGCCATCCCTGGCGGGCGAGTGCGTCCTGCAGGCCGGTCAGGACGGCGAGCACGTTCGCAAGCCGGGCGCCATCGCCCATGAGACCGATCCGGACGATCCGCCCGGCGAGCGATCCGAGGCCGGCGCTGATCTCGATCCCATGGCGGGCGAGCAGGTCCGCGCGCAGCCGCGCCTCGTCGACGCCCTCCGGGACGACGACCGCATTGAGCTGGGCGAGCCGGCACTCGGGCGCGGGCAGGAGCGTGAGGCCGAGCACCTCGAGGCCCGCGACCAGCGCCTCATGCGCGCGACGGTGGCGGGCGAAGGCGGCTTCATGGCCTTCGGCGAGGAATATTCTGAGCGCCTCGTCGAGCGCATAGAGCGCATTGACGGGAGCCGTGTGGTGATAGCTGCGGCCCTCGCGGCCGTCCCAGTAGCGCGCGATCTCGAGGATGTCGCCGAACCAGCTGCGGCAGGCGCGCCGACGCTGCTGCATGCGCCGGAGCGCCGCCTCCGAGACCGTGACCGGTGCGAGCCCCGGTGGTGCGGAAAGGCATTTCTGGCTGCCGGCATAGGCGAAGTCGATGCCCCATTCGTCCGGCAGCACCGGCTGGCCCGCGAGCGAGGTCACCGCGTCCATGAGCACGAGGCAGTCGTGCCGGTGTGCGATCGCGGCCAGCGCGGCCGCGTCAGCGGCGACACCGGTGGAGGTTTCGGCATGCACGAAGGCGACAAGACGGATGCCCGGCTCCCGCCGCAGCAGATCCTCCAGCGCCCCGGGCTCCGGCGCCTCGCCCCAGGCCACGTCGATGCGGTGGACGACGAGGCCCTGCCGGCGCGCCATTTCCGCGAGCCGTGCCCCGAAGGCGCCGTGGACGATGACGGCGATCTCGTCACCCTCGTCGGCGAGCGCGAACAGGGCCGCCTCCATCGCCGCCGAGGCCGGGGCGGAAAACGGCAGCGTCATGCGGTTCGCCGTGCGCCAGACGGCGCGCAGCCGCGCCTTCATGCCCTCCATGAACTCCTGAAACCAAGGATCGAGATGCCCGACGGTCGGCCGCGCCCCGGCCCGACGCACCGCTTCGGGAATGGGCGAAGGGCCGGCGCCGAGCAGCAGCCGGCGCGGCGGTTCGGAGGTCTTGTCGTGTCCTTCGTCGTGCATGGGACGGTTCCGCTTCTTTCGTCATGCGGGATCCGCGCGGGGGCACCGCGAACGGATCGCTCCTTACAAGTTCAATGCCAGATCGGGAATGTCGGGGTCAGGAGAGGTTTGCGCGGGCGGGCGCCCGCGCCGCCGCGGCCGCCGCGATGCGCTCGAGCTGCAGCGCGCGCCGGTAGAGTGCGGCGCTCTCCTCCCAGAGCGTGCGCACGGCGGGCGGCAGATCAGCCAGGTCTCCCGCCGGTTCGGCAAGGCACACGGAGGCGCCGCCGAGCCGCCGCTCGGGGCTGAGCGCCTCCTTCTCGTCGATCTCGCCATCGGCGAGCGCGCGCCGGTTCATGGCGAAGGCCACGACATGCATGATCCGGCTGGACAGACGCAGCGTTTCCGTGGCGTAGGCGGCCTGGCGATCGAAGGCGGGCATTTCTCCCACCACGTAGACCCTCCGGCCCGCGTGCCGGTTCATGGCCCGCTCACGCCAGAAGATCCACTTGGCGCGCACGGCAAGCGCCAGGGCATCGTCATAGAGACGCCGCGCCAGATGGTCGGTGAACGCGACCACCTCGCCGCCCGTTCTCTTCTGCCCATCCGGCCCGGCCATGCGCCGTTCCCGTGCAAGATCCGCTCGCGCTCTTCCCCCGTGGAAGAGAGCGACATCATGCCATGAAAACGGCATCGATGCAAAGTCTTGCATCGGGACCTGTGGGCCCGCGCCGGTGCCCGCGGCGGAAACCGGGCCCGCAGGAATGGTGCCAAGGGGCCGGATGCGGCGCCGGGTCAGCCGACGATCTCGATGTCCGAGAAGAAGAAGCGGATCTCGCGGTCCGCGTTCTCGGGGCTGTCCGAGCCGTGGACGGAGTTGGCCTCGATGCTCTCGGCAAAGCGCCGGCGGATGGTGTCTTCGGCCGCCTTGGCCGGATCGGTCGCGCCCATGATCTCGCGGTTGCGCTGGACGGCGTTCTCGCCTTCCAGCACCTGCACGACCACCGGGCCCGAGGTCATGAATTCGACGAGCGAGGAGAAAAAGGGCCGCTCGCGGTGAACGGCGTAGAACTCCTCGGCCTGCTCGCGGGTGAGCCGGATGCGCTTCTGCGCGACGACGCGCAGGCCGGCCTTCTCGAGCATGGCGATGATCTCGCCGGTGATGTTGCGCCGCGTGGCGTCCGGCTTGATGATGGAAAGGGTGCGTTCGATGGCCATCGGTTCGTCGTCCCTGCCGTTCTGATCTGCCTGCGTCCTGTGCAAAACGGCCCGACGGATGCCGCCGGGCGCGCCTTCGCGCGGGCTTATAATGAGCGCAAGCACGAGGCGCAAGGGCGCTTGACAACCGGCGCAAGCCGGATTAGATCGCAATTGTCCGCACGGGGCGGAACGTAACGTTAAGGTTCCCCGTGGGACTAATTTGGGCCCCTGACGGGGCCCTTACCATATGGGGGCAATGCACGGGAGGGGGCAAATGCGCCGGCTCGCGATCTTCGCCGATGCGGGCTATCTATACGCTGAAGGCTCCAGATGCGCCCTCGGCCGGCGCAGAGAGCGGCGTCACCTGCGCATCGTTCCTGAAGCCGTGATCAGCGCGCTCAAGGAGATAGGCCGACAGGCCGTTCCCGAGGCCTATCTTCTGCGCATCTACTGGTACGACGGTCTGATCGCGGGGCGTCCGAGTGCCGAGCAGAGTGCCATCGCCGCTCTTCCCGACGTCAAGATGCGGTTTGGCTATGTAAACAATGCGGGCCGGCAGAAAGGGGTCGACACCCGGATCGTGACCGATCTCGTCGAGCTCGCCCGTAATCAGGCCATCACGGACGCGATTCTGGTGAGCGGTGACGAGGATCTGCGCGTGGGTGTCGAGATTGCCCAGAGTTTCGGAATCCGTGTCCATCTGCTCGGCATTCAGCCTGCCGCCGGCTCGCAGTCGCGAACCCTGAGGGATGAGGCGGACACGGTCCTTGAATGGTCGCCTCAGCAAGTGGCGACATGGCTTCAGGAACGAAGCGAGATCTCTGAGAGCGGGGCCATGGTGGGCGGAACGTCGCCGCCACCCGCATCGGACCAGAAGGGTTTGAAGGGGCTGGTCGAGAGTGTCGTCGCGGCGATCGAGCCTGAGGTCCACCGCCAGCTTCTCGCCCAGGCCCGCAGCGCGGACAACGAGATCCCCCGAGACATCGACGGTCGGCTGTTGGCCGCGGCGGGGCAAAGCTTTGGCCGCAAGCTTTCGGCCAAGGAGCGCGGCCAGATGCGCCGGCTGTTCTGGGAGGCGGTCAGGGCACGCGCGGTGGAAGAGTGACTGTCCGGGCGGGCTTGCTTGGCGTCGCGCGGAGGGAGGGGCTTCGCACCGTTCGTTGCTCGGCAGCCCGTCAGCTCCTCCGGTCAACCGCCTCGGCGATCGCGCGGTTCAAGGCGGCGACGGCGGCGTCCGGGCCTTCCGGATGCCGCCACACCCAGGAGGAGACGGCCAGAAAGTCCGCACCCGCCTCCACCAGCGGCGCGCAGTTCTCCGCCGTGATCCCGCCGATCGCCACGCAAGGAATCTCCGTCGTCTCGTGCCAGATCCGCAGAAGCTCCGGATCCGCGCGATGACCGGAATCCTTGGTGGGCGAGGGGAAGAAGGCGCCGAAGGCGACGTAATCGGCCCCCTGCTCGCCCGCCACATACGCGAGGTGACGCGAGGCATGGCAGGTGACCCCGATGTCGCGCTCGTGGCCCAGGATGCGGCGCGCCGTCTTCACGTCGGCATCCGACTGGCCGATGTGCACGCCGTCCGCCCCCAGCTTCAGGGCCAGATCCGGCCGGTCGTTGACGATGAAGGCGACATCATGGGCATGGCAGATCGGCATGAGCAGACGCCCGGCTTCCAGCACCTCCTCGTCCGTGGCGGGCTTGAGGCGCAATTGGAAGGCCGCGACGTCGCCGCCGGCGAGCGCACGCTCGAGCATGCGGGCAAACTCCCGCGGCTCGAATGCGGGGGGGCTGATCAGATAGACCCGGCAGGCGGGCGGCGCACCGGCGCCGCCTCCGCCCGAGCGTGTCCCGCCTGCGGTCGTCATTCCTGGCCGCGGTAGATGCGGATGATGCGCGCCAGCATCTCCAGCGCCTCGGCCTTCGGGCGCTGGAAGCTGTTGCGGCCGATGATCGAGCCGTTGCCGCCGCCGTCGCGGATGGCCCGCGCATCCTCGAACACCTGGTCCGCGCCCTTCTTCGCGCCGCCGGAGAAGACGACGATGCGCCGGCCCTGGAAGGCCGCCTGCATCACATGGCGCACGCGGGCCACGGGCGTCGAGATGTCGATGCCCGCCGCCTCGATCACCTTCTTCGCCTCGGGCTGCTCGATGTATTCGCTCGGCAGCTTCACCTTGATGATGTGGGCGCCCGCAAGCGCCGCCATGTGCGCCGCATAGGCGACGACGTCAAGCGCCGTCTCGCCCTCCTTGGAGAGCTTGCCGCCGCGCGGATAGGACCAGGCGACCACCGCCAGCCCCACCGCCTTCGCCTCCGCCGCGAGCTCCCGGAACTCCTCCAGCATCTCGTTGAAATGCGGCGAACCCGGATAGAGCGTAAATCCGATCGCCGCACAGCCGAGGCGCAGCGCATCCTCCACCGTGCCGTAGACGGCCTGGTCCTTCTCCGTCGCCCAGGAATTGCAGGAGTTGACCTTGAGGATGAGCGGGATCTGGCCGGCGAAGCTGTCGGCGCCCGCCTCGAGCAGGCCGAGCGGCGCGGCGAAGGCGTTGAGCCCCGCGTCCACGGCAAGCTGGAAGTGGTAGCGCGGGTCGTAGCCCGGCGGGTTCGGCAGGAAGGAGCGGTCCGGCCCGTGCTCGAAACCCTGGTCGACGGGCAGGATCACCATCCGCCCCGTGCCCCCGAGCCGCCCGTGCATGAGCATGCGGGCGAGATTGGCCTTGGTGCCGGGATTGTCCGACTCGTACCAGGACAGGATCTCGCGGACCTTGCGCGTCAGTTTCATGGTGCCGTTTCCTCCACGGTGATGGCTTGTGCGTGGGCATCCGCGCGCCGGCGGCGCGGCGCTGCCGGCGCTATAGCGCGCCGGGCGGTCCCGCTCAATCCCGGTCCGCCGATTCCATGCCGGCATGCTCCGGATCGACGGGACGCGGGCGGCCCTGCTTGTCCACCGCGACGAAGACGAAGACGCCTTCTGTGACCATGATCTCCTCCGGCTCCTCGCGGCGCGAGACGCAGACCTCGATGTGCACATGGATCGAGGTGCGGCCGACCTTGACGATATCGGTATAGCAGCTGACCAGATCGCCCGGATGGACGGGGCGGTGGAACTTCATGGCATGGATCGCGACGGTCGCCACCGGTCCGTTCGCGCGCCGCGCGGCGGTGATGCCGCCGGCGATGTCCATCTGGCTCAGGATCCAGCCGCCGAAGATATGGCCGTTCAGATTGAGGTCGGCGAGCTGCGGGGTGGTGCGGATCACGGGCTCGCGCCCGGAGATCGCTGCCGTCATGCGTCGGATCCTTTCGCTTCGCCCTGGTCCTCACCGGCTGCGCCCCGCGCGGGAAGAGGAAAGGGCTCGGCACCGGCCGGCCAGGTCTCGATGTAGAGCGAGCGGCTGGGGAAGGCGAAGCCGGTGCCCGCCTCCTCGACGATGCGCTTGATCTCCAGCGCAAGCCGTTCCTTGATGGCCAGCCACTCGCCCCAGTTCGTGGTGCGGGTGAAGCAGTAGAGCATCAGGTCGATCGAGGAATCGCCGAAGCGGTCGACATGCACGAACAGCGGTGCCTCCGGCGGCTGGACGATGGCGGGATCGCTTCTGAGCAGGGCCTCGATCCGGTCGCGCACCTCGCGCAGCTGCGCGATGCTGCTGCCGTATTCGAGTCCCAGCATCCAGTAGATGCGCCGGAAGGTCATGCGCGAGAAGTTGGTGACCGCACGGTCGGCGAGCTGGCTGTTGGGCACGTAGACCGGGGCCTTGTCGAAGCGGCGCACGGTGGTCGTGCGGAACCCGATGGCTTCCACCGTGCCCTCCACGACGCCATCCACGAGGATCCAGTCGCCCGGCTCGAAGCGCCGCTCGCCCAGCACGAACAGGCCCGCGATAAGGTTCTTGAAGAGGTCCTGGGCGCCCAGCGCCACCGCCACGCCGAACAGCCCGAGGCCCGCGATGATGGGCCCGACCGCGATGCCCCAGATCTCCAGAATGGCCGCTGCACCCAGCGCGATGAAGGCGACGCGGGTGATCTTGACGATCCAGTCGATCATGGGGCGCGTCAGCACGCCTTCCAGCCGCTCCAGCGCCAGCCCCATCGGTCCTGCGGCGCGGGCCAGTGCCCAGAAGATGATGAAGGCGACGAGCGAGCGGTTGAGCTTGGCGGCGAACGCGCCGGCCGGGCCCTCGAGCGGCAGGATGGTCGAGACGAGGAAGATGCCGATCGCGATCGGCACGAAGCGGACGGGCTCGGCGAGGGCCTCGACGATCTCGTCATCCACGCCCGTTTTCGTACGCGCCACCGCGCGGCGCATCCCGCTCAGCACGAAACGCGTGAAAAGCCCGCGCAGCGCATAGAAGAACAGGAAGACGACGAAAGCCAGCACCAGCGTGCCGATGTCCACTCCGGCCACGCCGGTCTTCCAGACCTCCCGCACGAGATCCCAGTACTGCTGCAACCGGTCGAGCTCCATCTTCTCCTCTCGTTCGCCCGTTCTCCCACGGCCGGGCAGCCGTGCACACAGCAGCGCCGGCGGCCGCGCCGCCGCTCATAGCGGATCGGGGCGCCTGCGTCCAATTGCGAAAAATGCGGAAAGCGAGCCGAGGCGACGATGCGTCAGGTGACGGGCCGCTCTCCCCCGGCGGACCCGTGAGCGCGGGGCGCGTGCGGCTCCGCTCAGCTTCTTTCGGCGGCCTTCTGCAGCGCAGCCAGGAACGCCCGGATGCGCTTGGCATTGGCGCCGAGATCGCTGATGCCGATGCGCGAGACCGAGCGGACATCCACCCGCACCCGTCCCGGCTCGCCGTCCAGCGGCGTCACCCGCACCGCGACGTCGTCCTTGAAGCGGAACCAGCGGGTGGTCGCCGTCGCCTCCAGCCGGCCGGCCGCCGGGTCGGAAAGCGCGATCTGCCAGCCCATCGCGCGCGCAACCCGTTCGGCGAGCCGCGTGACGTCCTCGACGCTGCCCGAAAGGACGAGCGGCTTCAGGTCGCCATAGGCTTCCTCATGATAGACGCGCCAGCGCTCGCGCGGCGACAGCGGCGCAAGATCCGCACGTCCGCCCGCGGGAACCCGCGGCTCGGCCTCGTCCGCACGGGGTTTGAGCACCGTGAAGGCCGGCGGATCGTCGAGATCGGTGGTCACGTCATGGATCGGCGGCACGCTGCGCGCATTGCGGTAGAGGCCATAAAGGGCCACCGCGGTGGCCAGCGCGACAAGAAAGGCCGCAAGCAGCAGTCCCATCGGCGTGTCCCATTTCAGCGCTCTTTTCGCCACCACCAGCAGCAGTGCCAGCACACCCGCCGCCGCCGCACCGAAGAAGGCCCAGCGCAGAAGCAGGAAGGCCTGCCGCAGCTCGAGAAGGTTTTCGGCATAAAGCGGGCCCGCGACGAGGGCGGCGATGGCCGCCAGATCCGCCACCACGAAGGCGAGAATGGCGAGCAGTCCCCCGGGCGAGCGAGACGCGGCGGTCGTGTTCATCCTGCGATCCCTCCCCGTTGATGCTCCCGGCAAGCGTCTTGCCAGCATCCGCCGGCGGCATCATACTGGCCCTGCCGGATTGCCCGCAAGTGCACTATCGTGTGGGCGCGGGCCGGGCCGGGCCGTTGCGGGAGGCCCGGCGCATGCGGGAGAACGGACCATGCTGGTCGCGCGCATTCTTCAGGACAAGGGCGGTCACGTGATTTCCGTCGGGCCGGACACGCCGGTGATCGAGGCCGCGCGCGTGCTCGCCGAGCGGCGGATCGGCGCCGTGCTCGTGATGAGCGGCGACCGGATCATGGGGATCCTGTCCGAGCGCGACATCGTGCGCGGACTGGGCACGGCGGGCGCCGAGGTGCTCGACTCCCCGGTCACGAGGCTCATGACGGCCGACGTCGTCACCGCCCGGCCGGAGGATCGGCTGGTGGACATCATGCGGCTGATGACCGAGCGCCGCTTCCGCCATCTGCCGGTTCTGGGCGAGGACGGCAGGCTGCTCGGCATCATCTCGATCGGCGACGTCGTCAAGTATCGGCTGGCGGAGGTGGAGCGCACGGCCGAGGCCTTGAGCGACTACATCCGCACGGGCTGACCGGCGGCCGCCCCGGCCGGGATCCATGCAACATTTGGAAGGATGGGAAAGATGAAGGGCGATCCCAAGGTCGTCACCTGGCTCAACAGGATCCTGAAGAACGAGCTCACCGCCATCAACCAGTATTTCCTGCACAGCCGCATGTTCCGGAACGAGGGCTACGAGGCCCTCGCCAAGCGCGAGTACGACGAGTCGATCGACGAGATGAAGCACGCCGACCGGCTGATCGAGCGGATCCTGTTCCTCGAGGGGCTGCCCAATCTGCAGCAGCTCGACCGGCTGCGGATCGGCGAGACCGTGCCCGAGCGGCTCAAGGGCGATCTCGAGCTCGAGCACGAGGCGCTGAAGGATCTGAAAGAGGCGATCGCGTATTGCGAGGAGGTGCGCGACTACGTCTCGCGCGAGCTCCTCGAGGACATCCTCGAATCCGAGGAGGATCATATCGACTGGCTGGAGACGCAGCTCGGGCTCATCGAGGAGGTCGGTCTCCAGAACTATCTCCAGAAACAGATGGCCGATGCCGACTGACCCTTTGAGCCGGGGCGCCCCGCGCGCGGGGGCGGCTGACGCGGCGGGCGGGAAGGGGAAGCGATGAGCCGGCGCAACGAGCTCCTGCGCAACATCGTCCTCTTTCTCGTCGCCAGCGTCCTCGTCGGTTTCCTCCTCGACGTGCTGGCGATCACCCCGCTCGATCTCTGGCGCGGCATCTGGGCCAGGATCGAGAGAGCCGTCCAGCTGGTCTGGACCCATGGCGGTCGGGTGCTGCGCTGGTTCGCGATCGGTGCGGCGGTGGTGGGGCCGATCCTGCTGCTGCGCCTGCTCGTCCTGCGGCTGAGGCGCGGCTAGGATCCGGCTTCATTCCTTCACCTCGGGGCCCCATTCCTGGACGAGCTTGAGCTGCTGCTTTTCCACCGTCTTCACGCGTTCATCATTGATGGCCTGAAGCACGATGGCGGCAAGGAAGGGTCCGATCCACAGCAGGCCCGCGCCGAGAGCCGCGCTGCCGTAGATCACGGCCCAGACGTAGATGTCCGTGATCATCGAGAAGAATGTCGCGACCCGGTCCCGCGCCTCGAGCAGCTCCGCGAAATAGGGCAGGAAACCCGCGAAATTGAAGCAGGACAGGGTGATCAGGCGGGGGCGCCGGAACGCGCCGTGGTCGAAGAAGAGGGCGACGAGAGACGGCGCCAGCCCTACGACGATGAGGGCCGCGATGCTCGGCTCGAACAGCAGCAGGATGCCGAAGAGCAGGTAGCCGAGAAAAAGCAGCACCTGGCGGACGCCGCGCCCCGACCGGGACGCGGCCTGGGCGCCCGCCGCTGTTCTCCCTGCCGCCGCCGGTGTGTCCTGCTTCTTCGCCATTCGCGTGTCCCTGTTGCGCCCGCGCGCCGCGGTCTATGGTCCCAGGAAGACGACCACCGCCGTCAGCATGACGGCGATGACGGCGATCACGCTGGCCGCCCTGTAGCCGAGCGCCCGGGCTTCGGGATCGCTCGGCATCACCTTGCGGCTGAGATGCTGCCGGCGTTGCTCCAGCCTCCGATACCGCCAGCGCGCCTGCCGGAAGCCTTCCGCATCCGCGCGTGAAATGGCCACGAGGTCGAATATCTTCGCGAGCTTCGGCACCGATCCGCCCTCCGCAACGGATTTGAGCAGTTCCAGCGCCTTCTCGCGCCGCTGCCGGCCCTTGAGCCGCGACAGCTCGGGGCGCAGCATGTCGCCCAGGCGGCGCGTGAGGTGCGGAAGCTTCTCGATCTGCGCCTTTTCCTGCAGGAAGGCGAGAAGCGCGATGATCGCAGCCAGCGTGCGGCGCTGGTCCTTCGGTGTCGCCCGCACCGCCGCCGCCATGCGGGCGGCGGCCCGCTCGCGCGCGGCGATGAAGGCGAGCACATGCGCATCCATGAGCTTGAACAGATCGCCCGCCTTCTCGCACATCCGGTCGAGCGCCTCCATCAGTCCTTCGGTCGAGCCGACCCACATGCCCTGAAAAGCGGGGCTGAGACAGGGCAGGGCGGGATTGAGCTCGTAGAGGGCGCGCTCGAGCCCCTTGTCCGGGTCCGAGGAGCGCACGAGCTGGGCGAGCTGCGCAAGGTCGAAGGCGATCTTCTGGACCGCCCCGTTGCGCTCACCCATGATCTCGACCGCCGCCGGCATGACGCCCTGATCGAAGAAGTGGCGCATGTCCTCGATCGCCTGCTCGTCCCGCTCGGCGAAGGCGCCGACCAGCGCGGGGCCGACCGCATCCGGCATGATCTGGCGGCTGCGCCAGCGCAGCGGGCCGAAGGGATCGAGCAGGGCGCAGAACCGGCAGACGAGGGCATGGTCTCCGTGGTGGGTCGCCGACAGATCCGGATCGGCATGCAGATTGAGATGCTTTTCGATCTTTTCGCTGAGCGTCTCGGCGGTCAGATATGTCTGCATCCAGAGATTGAAGTCGATTCCGCGCAGCCAGCGGGCCGCCTCGAGCGGATGGCGGGCGAGCTCCTGGGCCAGAACCCGGCGGTCGGAGAAGCTCTGGCGCATGAAGCTGACGGGCCGCGCAAAGGTCCAGCTCAAGTTCAGCACCCGGCGGGGGCGGGCCGCGTTCTCCGTCCAGGCCTCCACATCCGCGAGGGTCCAGCGCTCTTCCGGATCGTCGTTGAGCAGGCCGCGCAGCAGCATGCCGAGCAGCCCGGGGATCTCCTCGCCACCCGACAGCGCCCAGAAAGACCCTTGCGCGATGCGTGCGCGCAGAAGGCTGTCGGGGTCGCGGCGGCCGCCGAGCGGACGGCCCAGGTAGAGCGCCAGCAATGTCGCACCCAGCGCGAAAAGATCCGCCTCCGGGCCCGCGGGCCCGCGCCCGGTCGGGTCCGCCATGGCGCGCTCGATCGGCTCGTAGCAGGGGGCGAGATCGATGCCCGGCGGGCCGGAAAAGCACTCACCGAAGACGATTTCGCCGCCTTCCGTATTGGCGAAGAACAGATTCTCTGGGAAGATAGCCCGATGCGTCAGCTTGCGGGCGTGCAGTCCGCCCAGCATCCGCACCGCCGCCGGCACGACGAGCTTGCGCAGGATCTGCGGCGAGATGGGATGGCCCTTGAGCGCCCCACCAAGAGAGGGACCGGCCGGCGCCTCGACGATGGTGACGAGCCGCGCCGGCCCCTGTGGCCCGAGCCGGTAGACGCCCTGGGCCAGCGGATTGAGGAGATTGGATACGGGGTCACCCAGAAGCGCGCGGTAGATGTCGCTGCGCTGCGGCACCGCCTTGCGCTGGACGAGCGCATAGACGCGCCGGCCCGGGTCCTTCAGGTCCTGAGCGGAATAGGCCTGGCCGCCGGCGCGGGCGAATGCCGGCTCCGGCTTCTTCAGATCGACGGCGTAGCGTCCCGCGACCACCAGGGGCGGCGCCTGGCTCGCGGTCCCGCCCGGCCGCCCGGCGTCCGCGCCCGTTCCGCCGCGCTCCTCGACATGATCTTTGGTTGTCGGCTGCGGCGGGGCACGCTGCTCCATGGTGGAAACCTGATCGTCCACCGCCCGCTCCCTTTGCAAGAAGCCGCACCTCGCGCTTTTGCGCGCATGGTTTGCCGCTCAGCATGTCGGGAATCGCTTAATGGGGGGTAAACCCGCGCCGCGGCCTTCTGCGGCCCGATGCCGCAGGACGCGGCCGCCTAGGACAGAATTTTTTCGAAATGATATTCGGTCGTGTTGGACGGGTCGTTCAGTTGCCGGGTGCGCCCGGTGCGGCGATAGCCGCTGGCGAGGTAGAAGGCGTGCGCCTCGGTGAAGCGGGTATCCGACCACAGCTCGATCCGCCGCGCGCCGTGGGCCCGCGCCCAGGATTCGACGAGGGCCGCCAGCCGACGCGCGAGTCCCCTGCGCCGGGCGCCAGGGTGGACGTAGAGACGCTTCAGCTCCGCCGTCTCTCCTCCCGCACCCGGCACGACGCCGCAGCAGGCGACGATCCGTGCCGGCGCCCCCGCACGGTTCTCGACGACCCAGAAGCGACCGCCCCGACCGGCGAAATGGCTGGCAATCTGCGGCAGGTCGCGGTCGAGCCCGGGCAGGTCCATCACGCAGCCCGGGTACTGCGAAAAGCAGCGATCGATGAGCGCGATGACGTCCGCCGCATCGGCATCCGTTCCCTCGCGCAGCACAAGTTTCCCCATTGCCGAGCACGCGGACTCGTTCGCCCCGCGCGGGCGCGGCTGACCACGGTCCGGGCGGTCGGCCATCACGCGCCTCCCCCTGCTTCGATCACAAGCCGAACAGGAGAAAGGCTAACCGGAAAGCCGGACCGGGATCAAACGGTCAGCGCGAGTAGAACTCGATGACGAGGTTGGGTTCCATGGTGACCGGATAGGGCACCTCGTCGAGAGTCGGCACGCGCAGGAACACCGCCTTGAAGCCGTCGACCTGGATGTAGTCCGGCACGTCCCGCTCGGCGCTTTCGCGCGCTTCCAAGACCATTGGGATCTCGCGCGAGCGCTCGCGCACCTCGATGACGTCGCCGGGTTTGACGAGATAGCTCGGGATGGTCACCCGGCGGCCGTTCACCAGCACATGGCCGTGGTTGACGAACTGGCGCGCCGCAAAGACGGTCGGCACGAACTTCGCCCGGTAGACCACGGCATCGAGCCGGCGCTCCAGCAGACCGATCAGATTCTGACCGGAATCGCCGCGCATGCGCACGGCCTCCTGATAGTAGCGCCGGAACTGCTTTTCCGTGATGTTGCCGTAGTAGCCCTTGAGCTTCTGTTTGGCGCGCAACTGGATGCCGTAGTCGGAGAGCTTCCCGCGCCGGGCCTGCCCATGCTCGCCGGGGCCGTAGGGGCGGACATTGACGGGGCTCTTCGGCCGGCCCCAGATGTTCTCGCCCATCCGGCGATCGATCTTGTATTTCGCACGAATCCGCTTCGTCATGGTCGAACCGCGTCCTTTCTCTCATGCCTTGCGCCGCAGGCGGGGCTTCACGCGCCTTTGCGCACCCGGCGCGTCCGGGTACGGCCTGCGTGGACGGCGGACCGCTGTGCCGCCCGTTCGCTTTCGCGAGACGCGCCCCTACACGAAGCACCGGAGCAAGGTCAAGGGCAGCCGTCAGCCCATGAGCACGGCATAAAGCCCGATCAGCGACTGGGCGGCGATGACGATCCAGGTCAGCAGCGTGCCCCAGTAGCGCCCCGCGCTGCGCCCTTCCGAGCGCGAGTAGCCCCAGGCGTGCAGCACCCGGGCCACCACCAGCAGCGCCGCCAGCGCGAAGGCGAGCAGCGTCTTGTGGACGACGAGCTCGATGGCCGCCAGCTGCACGAGCGCAAACGGCACGTATTCGGCGAAATTGGCCATCACCCGCATGCGGTGGGCGAGGGCCGCCTCGATGCGCGCCCGTGCCTCGGCATCCTCGCCGGCTTTCACGAGCGCCTGGCGCAGCGCGACGCAGCGCCCCCCCAGAACGAGCAGCAGGATCCCGAGCAGCGAGGCCGCAAGAAGCGTGGCGGGCGTCGTCATCGGCATTCCTCCCCGATCCGTCCGTTGCGAGATCCGCGGCCAGCCTGCCGCAAGCGCGCGGCCGCTTGCAAGCTGCGCAATTCATGAGCCATGCGGCCCGCCTTCGCACCGCGGGCCTCTTTCGCCCGAAGGCGGGAGAGGATATGCACCCCGCAGGCCGCCGCCCGGCGGTCCCTGGCGGACGGCATGTGCAAGGCGGAAGGAGACCCGGGTGATGACGGAGCCCGATCGACGCATCGAACCGGCCGGCCGGCTGGTGATCGCGGCGCGCGCCGTGGCCCGGTTGGGGCGTGGTCACCCCTGGGTCTACGCCAACGAGATTCTCGAGACCGGATCCCCCGACGGACTGCCGCCCGGCGCGCTGGTTTCACTGGTATCCGACAAGGGCGAGGCGATGGGGCTTGCGACCTTCAACCGCCATTCGCTGATCGCGGCGCGCCGGCTCGCGGAGTCGCCGAAGACGGTCGTGGACGCCGCGTTCTTCGCCGCCCGGCTTGGGGCGGCCGCGCGGCTGCGCGAGCGGCTGCTGGGCCGGCCCTTCTACCGTCTCGCCCATGGGGAGGCGGACGGTCTGCCGGGAATCGTGGTCGAGCGTTTCGGCGACGTCTTCGTCGTCCAGCTCAACACGGCGGGCGCGGAGATGCTGGCCGGCGTGCTGCTGGCGGGGTTGCGGCGGGCTTTTAAGCCTGCGGCCGTCGTGCTGCGCCGCGATGCGCCCGTGCGCCGGCAGGAGGGGCTGGAGCTTGCGGAACCCGAGGTGATCGGCGACCTGCCCGATCCGGTCGTCGCGGTGCCGGAAGGCGGCGTGCGTTTCTTCGCCGATCTGGCAGGCGGCCAGAAGACGGGCTGGTACTTCGACCAGCGCCGCAACCGCGATCTCGTCGCGGGCTGGGCCGCGGGCCGGCGGGTGCTGGATCTCTGCTGCCACGGCGGGGGGTTCGCGCTGAGAGCGGCGGCGGCCGGTGCACGCGAGGCGCTGGGGATCGATACCGCCGCACCCGCTCTCGCATTGGCGGAACGCGCGGCCGAAGAGAACGGCCTTTCCGGGTGCGCGCGTTTCCTGCGCGCGGACGTGCGGCGCGCGCTCAAGGAGCTTGCCGGCGCGGGTGAACGTTTCGACATCGTCGTGGCGGATCCGCCGCCTTTTGCGCGCGTGCGCCGGGACGTGCCGGGTGCATTGAAGGCGCATGCCCGCCTTGCCCACGACGCGGCGCGGGTCGTGGCGGAAGGAGGCCTCCTCGCGCTTGCGAGCTGCAGCCACCATGTGAGCGAGGAGGCGCTGCTCGAAGCCTCGGCCCGCGGCCTGCGCGGCGCCGGCCGGCAGGCGCGGCTCATCCATGCGGGCGGTGCGGACGTCGACCATCCCCTGCTGCCGGCGCTTCCCGAAAGCCGGTATCTCGCGATGCTGTTCTTCGCGCTGGACTAGGTTGCCACCTTCCTCATCTCCGGTCGCCGGTGGGACCGGCGCCTCTCCTGTCGCGGTTGCGGCGCCGGCCTCCCCGGCTGGGCCATCAAGACATCGCCGCCCGCATCGGATGCAGGCGGCGATGACGGGTTGAGAAGCCCGGCGGGGGCGAGAGAGCCTTGCCCCTTTGGACGGGCCTTGTCAGCACTTCAGGAAAGATTTCTGGATGATGACATGGCCCAGCGCCGAGATCGTCAGCTTGAAACCGGTCGGTATGCCGAAGGTGGTGCAGATGCTGATGCAGGCCTACGCAGCCGTGCCGTTCGGGATCGAAACGGGAATCGGGAGACAGTAATGGCCGATCCCGAGAGGAAGATTGAGACACACCTGATTGTTCTCCACGGTGATGGAAACGCATCCCGCGCTAACCGCCAGTTCGCCCGTATCCTGGGGCAGGCCTGCGGGAGAGACTTCCAGAGCAAGCTTTTCATGGTGCGCCCGTGCCGTATCCAGGGCTTCCTGAATTCTGCGTTCGTCGAAGCTTGGAGCCGTAGCCATCGTTGTTCTCCATTTGGTTGGTTGAATGCGCGCACAATCACGCGCGAATCACTTGTATCAATCTTTCAGCGGGAGAGTCTACCTTAACTTTAGATATTTTACATGTATCACAACCATACGTATCGCATGCGGCGCGGTGATCTTCGTGCGGGAAAGGGTTGCGGGCGGCTCCGCCTTTGCGTTGGATCCGTGCGCCTTGTCTGTGCGGGCGGCGCGCTCTATCTTGGGCGCATGAAGATCACGGGGCCGATCAAGCCGGGTGCCGCGGCCAGCACGAAGAAGGCCCAGCGCAAGCCGGGGGCCGACGGCGGGGCATTCGCCCGCGCGCTCGAGAGCGGCGGCAGGGAGCCCCAAGGGCCGAAGGCCGTCGCGGGCGCGGCGCCCGTCGCCGCGATCGAGGCGCTTCTTGCGCTCCAGGGCGTTTCGGACGAGGAGGGCGAGGGCCGCCGTCAGGCGCTGGCGCGCGGCCACCAGCTTCTTGATCTCCTGGACGAGGTGCGGCGGGGCATTCTGCTCGGCGTGATCCCGGAGGCGACGCTGCGCCGGCTCGCCGACCTTGCGCGGGCGCGCGAGGGACAGCGGTTTACCGACCCGCGTCTCACCGAGATTCTCGCCGAAATCGAGCTGCGCGCCGAGGTCGAGCTCGCCAAGCTCGAGCGCGAACGCGCCGCGCAGGAAGGTCCCTGAGCGTCCCTCCTGGTCACCGTCTCGAAAGCGCTGAAGGTGATCGGGCGGACGGACATTTCCCCGCTTGCCCGCCGCTTCCCAAATCATTATAAAGCGCCTCGCCGAGGGTCGCGCAATAAAATTGCGCAAACGCCAGGCGACCCGCGGCATGTGCGCGAGTGACCCGTGTTGCGCGTCATGTGGGGAGTGGTTCGAGGCATGTCCGAACGCATCGAGTTGCCGCCCGGTTACCGTCCTTCTCCCGACGAAGAGTTCATGAACCCGCTGCAGCGCGAATACTTCCGGCGCAAGCTGCTGGCGTGGAAGGAAGAGATCCTGAAGGAGGCGCGCGAGACGCTGAAGCATCTTCAAGAGGCGAACCTGCGCGAGCCGGATCTGACCGACCGCGCGAGCTCGGAGACCGACTGGGCGATCCACCTGCGCGCGCGCGACCGCCAGCGCAAGCTGATCGCCAAGATCGACGCGGCGCTCAGACGCATCGAGACGGGCGAGTACGGCTACTGCGAGGTGACCGGCGAGCCGATCTCGCTTGCGCGGCTCGACGCGCGCCCCATCGCCACCATGACGGTGGAGGCGCAGGAGCTCCACGAAAAGATGGAGAAGGTCTACCGCGACGACTGACCGGGCGTCCGCGCGCGGTCATCGGGCATCCGTCACCATTCGTCGGCGACGGGGACGGGCGGGCGCGAACGCTCCCCGCTCCGGCCGCCGGCGGCTGATGCGGGACGACCGATAACCGATATACCGATACATCGTTCCCCGGCCCGACCGGCGAACACGGCCGACGGAGGAGGCTGCCCCGCCGCAAGAGATCAATCCCCGCCGACCGCTGGATCCGCCGATCAAGTCGGCCGATGACGAGGAAGTGGGCTGGACCCGCCGGTCAAGCCGTCCGGTGACGAAGAGATGGTAACGGCGGGTGACGTTCTTTTCTTTCGTCATTCGCCGCGAAAGCGGCGAATCCAGCGGCGATGGTGACGACTCCGGCGCCGGCGAACGGCCCCGCCGTCCGCTGGACCCGCCGGTCGAGCCGGCGGGTGACGCAGGGAGGGGCGGCTGGATCCGCCGGTCAGGCCGGCGGGTGAGGCAGGGGATACGGGCCTGCCGGTCAACCTCCCGTCCGACGTCGGGGAGGGCGCACCGGCGGGTGACGCTTCTTGCCCCCTCGCGTCGTTCGCCGGCTTGACCGGCGAACCCATGCAGCGGTGACGGCAGCCCCGATGCTGGTGGACGGCCCGGCCGCCGGCTGGATCCGCCGATCAAGTCGGCGGATGACGAAAAGAAAGGAACGGCGGGTGACGAAGAAAGAGTGCCGGCGGGTGACGCTCTCCTTTCTCGTCATTCGCCGCGAAAGCGGCGAATCCAGCAGGCGGAGAAGGCGATCGGCGTGCTGGCGGGCGGCCCGGCTGTCGGCCGGATCCGCCGATCAAGTCGGCGGATGACGAGGGAGTGGGCCGGATCCGCCGATCAAGCCGGCGGATGACGAAGAAAGTTTGGCGGCGGGCGCGGAAAGAGAAGCACGCGCCCTCCTAGGCCACCGGTGCGGCGGCGAAGCGCTTGCGGTCGAGCTCGCCTTCGGCATCGGCGACCAGAACGGAAACTACCGCATCGCCCGTCACATTGGTGAGGGTGCGCATCATGTCCATGATCCGGTCGATGGGAAAGAACAGCGCGATCGCCCCGAGCGGCAGGCCCACGGAGGAGAGCACGACCGGCATGATGATGAGCCCCGCGCTCGGTATGCTGGCGGCGCCGATGGAGGCGAGGGTGCCGGTCAGCACGACGGTCGCGTATTGCGCGGCCGTCAGATCGATGCCCAGGGCCTGGGCGGTGAAGACGGCCGCAATCCCCATGTAGATCGCGGTGCCGTCCATGTTCATCGTCGCCCCGAGCGGCAGCACGAAGCTCGCCACCTTGCGCGAGACCCCCAGGTTCTCCTCGACGTTGGCCATCGTCACCGGCAGCGTCCCCGCGCTTGTGGAGGTCGTGAAGGCGACCGCCTGGGCGTCGATGATGCCCTGGAAGAAGCGGCGCACCGGCAGCCGGCCGAGAACGGTGAGCAGCCCGGTGTAGACGACGCCGATCTGGATCAGACAGGCGGCGTAGAGGGTGACGACGACGAGCACCAGCCGCGCAAGCTCCGCCACCGACAGCTCGGCCACCACCCAGAGCACCAGCGCGAAGATCCCGAAGGGCGCCGCCTCCATCACGAAATGGACGAGTTTCATGATCGCCGCATTGGCGGCATCGAACAGCTCCTTGAGCGGCTGGGCCGGGCGGCCGGCGGCGTTGATCGCAAGGCCCAGGAGGATCGCGAAGACGATGATCGGCAGCACCTCGCCGTTCGCCATGGCGGCCACGGGATTGGCGGGGATGAGGCCGACGATGACATCCGAAAGCGAAAGCGTCTTCTGCGTCGCCTCGCCGGCCTCCGGGAGAGTGATGCCGTAACCCGGGCCGATGAGGTTGGCCACGATGAGGCCGATGGTCACGGCGCAGGCGGTGGTGAAGAGATAGAGCGAGATCGTGCGCACCGCCATCCGTCCCAGCCGCGTCGCCTCCTGCAGCGCGGTGACGCCGGCGACGATGGTGACGAAGACGATCGGCACCATCAGCATCTTGATGGCGTTGATGAAGAGCCGTCCGACGGGCTCGAGCGCGGCGCCGAAGGCCTCCAGCCCCGCCGCCTTGAACGCGGCGCCCAGCACGACGCCGACGACGAGCGCCCCGATGATCCGCTTCCACAGGGTGATTGCGAGCCAGCGTCGCCACATGTGCCGTTTCCTCCCTTTCCGGGCGACCGGCGCCATCGGCCGGTTTCCGCCTTTGCGACAGGCTAGGGCCGGAGATCGCGACCTGGCAAGGGCCGCCGGACCGGCCGCATCACCGATCGTTCGGAACGGATTGCGAAAAATCCGCCGCAATCCTTAACCGGCCGGCATGGCCGGGTGCGGCAGAAGAGCGGTGCGAATCGCTGGAAGGAAGCAGGATCCGGGAGCCGAAGCATGCGGCGGCTCATCATGGTTGCTCTGCTGATGGCGGGGTTGGGCGGGCCGGCCCCGCAGCCCGCCTCGGCCGGCGGCGCGGCATCGCCGGCGCTCGGGGACGCGAAGGCGCTCTATGCGCTGCAGCGCTTCGCGCAGGCGCGCGCGGCTTTCCGGGCGCTTGCCGAGGCCGGGGAGGCGGAAGCGGCCTTTCGCCTCGCGCTCATGCTCGAGGCGGGCCAGGGCGGGCCGGCCGATCCGGAAGCCGCACTGCGCTGGCTCGTGAAGGCGGCGCAGGCCGGGTTCGCCCCCGCCTGCGAGATGCTCGCGCACCGGCGCGGCGGACGGGAGGATGCGGCCGTCGTCTGCGCGGCCGGCGCGGGCGGGGATGACCCCGTGCTGGCCGAGGCGGAGGCGGGCGACGTGCGCGCCATGCTGCTGGTCGCGCGGGCGAAGGCGGCCGGCGAGGACGGCCCTCCGGACCTCGAGGCCGCCGTCGCCTGGCTCAGGCGGGCCGGGGCGGCGGGGGACGCGGCGGTCCGGGCCTATGTGGCGGCGGCGCTTCAGCGGATCTGCGCGCAGCCGGCCGCGCCGCCCTCCTGCGGAAGCGACACCCCCGAAGCACGGGACGAGGTTACGGCGCCGGGCGCCGGAGCAGACGCCGGAAGGTGAAGGCCGGCCTGTCGCCTTCGGCCGGGTGTTCCTCGCGCATGACCTCCGCGAAGGCGTCTTCGTCAAAGGCGGGAAAGAATGCGTCGCCTTCCGGCGTGAGCGCGACCTCCGTCAGCTCGAGGCGTGCGGCCCGGGGCAGGAATGCGCGGTAGACGGCCTCGCCGCCGATCACCATCACGGGCCGACCCGGCAGACCCTCGCGGGCCAGCCGCAGTGCCTCTTCCGGATCGCGGGCGTGCAGCACGCCCTCGGGCAGCGCCGGGTTCTCCCTCGTCGACAGCACGATGTTGAGCCGGCCCGGGAGCGGCTTCGGCAGGGACTCGAAGGTGCGCCGCCCCATGACGACGGGGTGCGCCCAGGTGATCTCCCGGAAGCGGCGCAGGTCCGCCGGAAGGTGCCAGGGGATCCTGCCGCGGTGACCGATTACGCCGTTCAGGGCGCGCGCCGCAACCAGCACGATCTCCGTTTCGTCATCGGCGCACCGCGGCTCAAGGTCCTGCATCGCCCGCTCCTACACCGCGACGGGTGCGGGGATGTGCGGGTGCGGATCATAGCCCTCGAGGCGGAAGTCCTCATAGCGGAAGGCGAAGATGTCCCGGACCTCGGGATTGATCCACATCCGCGGCAGCGGGCGGGGCTCGCGCGTGAGCTGGAGGCGCGCCTGGTCCAGATGGTTGAGGTAGAGATGCGCGTCGCCGAGCGTGTGGATGAACTCGCCGGGCTCAAGGCCCGTCACCTGCGCCACCATCATGGTGAGCAGGGCGTAGGAGGCGATGTTGAAGGGCACGCCGAGAAAGACGTCCGCCGAGCGCTGGTAGAGCTGGCAGGACAGCCGGCCGTTGCGCGCATAGAACTGGAACAGGCAGTGGCAGGGCGGCAGCGCCATCCGCTCGATCTCGCCGACGTTCCAGGCGCTCACGATCAGCCGGCGCGAATCGGGGTTGCGCTTCAGCTCCTCGACGACCCGGGCGATCTGGTCGATCTCGCGGCCGTCCGCCGTGCGCCAGCGCCGCCACTGGGCCCCGTAGATGGGGCCGAGATCACCGTTCTCGTCCGCCCACTCGTCCCAAATGGTGACGCCCCGCTCCTGAAGCCAGCGCACATTCGTGTCGCCGCGCAGGAACCACAGCAGCTCCGTGATGATCGATCTGACATGCAGCTTCTTGGTGGTGAGCAGCGGAAAGCCCTGATCAAGGCGGAAGCGCATCTGGTGACCGAAGATGCTCAAGGTTCCGACGCCGGTGCGGTCGGTGCTCTTTACGCCTTCGTCCAGGATCCGTCGCAGAAGATCGAGGTAGACCCGCATGCCCTGACCCGCCGTTCGCCCCGCGGACGATCGCGGCGTCCGCACCGGCCTCTGCCTAGACCGACGCCGGAACCGGCGCAAGGGCGGCCCGAGGAGATCGGTCCGACCCTGGACTGTTAAACGGTCAGTTCGCGGACGTGGACCGGCCCTTCTGCACGCAGCCGGATCTCGAAATGCGCGGCCTGAACCACGTTGGTAACGAGTGGCGGGCGGTAGCACACCCAGTTCTCATGGCCACGCCGCCGCACGCTCTCGTACCGGATGCCGGCGACGCCAAAGCGTGGGCCGAGCCGGCGCACAGACTCACCGAAGGCCTGGCTGCGGCCGTAGGTGGAGGGATCGGGATCATGGAACTCCGGATGAAGTCCGAAGATGTCGATGTATGAGCCGCGGAGATCCGCTTTGTACTGCCGCCAAGTCTGAGTAAGCGACGGTATGCCCGACAACACCAGCTCGCGCCGCATGCCGGTGGCCACTTCGACAAGGGCCGTCTTGACTTCGCTGGAGGCATACCAGGCACCGAGATCGCGCCCCGAAAATCTCTGACCGCGAAGAGCGGGATGAAGGAAAGCGGCCATCACCAGGCTGGCGTTCGGCCTCCCGAAGACCCATTCGGACCTGTCAAGTCGCTCGAGGCGCGCACGCACAAGTCGATCGTTGGTCCAGCCCTCCAGTTCCATGACGGCTGCGAGGTCCTCGGGCGTGCTTACGGCCTCGAAAGTCTGGATCGGAGGAAAGCGCGACGCGACAAGGCGGCTGGTGCCCGCAGGAGCCTGAATCTGTCGGTAGTCCGACAGATGGGGTGGAGCCGTGCCCGCCATCAGCTGAAGACAAGATCCGTCTCGTCTATGGGAGCAAGGTCCACTCCGACGCCTGCATGTTCGAAAAGTCCGCCCCGCCAAGCGTCAAGATAGCGGCGAACAGTCAAAATGCCGTCAAGGCCGCCTTGGACGATGACCTCGCGCGGGGACATGCCATGAAAAACGGTTCCGGCGTGAGGGGAATTGAACCAAGCAGCCGCCTGTTCGGCGATGGGAAAGAGAATGCGCAGTGCCTTGAAGATGCCGAGCACGCCCGAAATGCGCAGCAGCATGTCCAGTGCAAGCGCAAGGCTCTTTCCCTGATCAGCCTTCTTCAGCCAAGCGTAGTAGGTGGAACGGGCAGGCTCCCCCAGCAGAGCTAGCCTTTCGCTCTCCGTAAGCTGCCATTGATCGGCAATATTGCGGAAAGTCCGTAAAGCCGGCGCGCTGAGCCGGACGCGGTCAGCCCTGTCGATCCGCGAGAAAACGGGCTGGGAGGCTTGGGCGGGGTCGCGCAGGATAGCTTCCACGGGCCGTCCCCCTTCTTCAGACGAAACGTCCACATGTGGACATATATGATATCGCCAGAGATATGACAAGACGGACGCGTCGGTGACGCCCCTCATTCAAGGCGGGTCCGGCAACACGGCCAACGCAAGGACAACACAAAAAAGGTGGCGCGGGGGCCTGCCCTGCGCCGGAGAAGGAAGGAGACTGGACTGCCGGCTGCCCGCGCCCGCGCTGCGCAGCCGGGTGTCGCGGGCGCGAGGCGGGAGAAAAGGCGCCTACTGCAGCCGCCAGGCGAGCGGAATGATGAAGGTCAGCTCGTCCGCATTCGCGTCCGCAGGCGGCTTCGGCAGCGGGTCGATCCGCTCGATGAGCCGCGGGATTTCGCGATCGAGCACATCCTCGCCCGTCGGCTCGATGATCTCGTAGTTCACGATCTTGCCGCTCGCATCGACGGTGACCTTGACCTTGGCCGAGCCCTCGATCTCGCGCATCAGCGCCGAGCGGGGGTAGACCTGCTTCTTGGCGATCACCATCGCGATCTCGCGCTTCCAGCTGCTCAGATCGGCGGCGGCTGCCGAGTGTGTCCCGGTCATGGCCAGGCCGACCAGCATGACGAACGCGGCGGCGCATGTGGCGATTCTGCTCATGGCTCCCGATCCTCTGTCCCTTGTGTCGTCCCGCGTGCGATCGCGCATCCCTTTGCGATCCTTCCGCCTCATACCGGCGCGTCAGTAAAACCGGTCTTAACGATCATGGTAAAAAAACCCTCAAAATCGGAAATGCCGGGGCAAGGAGCGAAAGATGGCAGTGACGGCGTTCGTGACGGGAGGCTCGGGCTTCGTCGGTGGGGCGGTGGTCCGGGACCTTGCGCGGCGGGGGATGAGGGTGTGCGCGCTCTGCCGCGGGCCGGACAGCGACGGGCGCATCGCGGCACTCGGCGGCACGCCGGTACGGGGCGATCTGGAAAGCGTGTCGGCGGACCAGCTCGCCGGTGCGCAGCTCGTGGTGCACGCCGCCGCCCGGGTAGCCGCCTGGGGGCCGGTGGAGCTGTTTCACCGTGTCAATGTGGCGGGCACGGCAAGACTGCTCGATGCGGCCCGCAAGGCCGGCGTGCGCCGCTTCATCCACATCGGCACCGAGGCCGCACTCTTCGACGGCCGACCGCTCGTGGACATCGCCGAGGACGACCGCCCCCTCGCCATCCACTCCCCCTTCGCCTACGCGCGGACCAAAGCGCTTGCCGAGCGGCTGGTGCGGGCGGCGGACGATCCGGAAACGGGATTCCGCACGATCGTGCTGCGTCCGCGCATGATCTGGGGGCCGGGCGACCGCACGCTGCTGCCCACAATCGCCCGCATGGCGGCGGCCGGGCGATTCGTGTGGGTGGACGGCGGCCGCGCGCGCACCAACACGACCCACATCGCCAATCTTCTGCACGCGATCAGGCTTGCGTTCAGCCGCGGCGAGGGCGGGCGGGCGTATTTCATTCACGACGGCGAGATCCGGCGGATGAAGGATTTCCTGACCCGTCTTGCGGCCACGCGCGGCATCGTGCTGCCGGCTCGCAGTCTGCCATCATCCGTTCTGCGACCGGTCGCCGCAGCGGTGGAGTCCCTCTGGAGCGGATTCGCGCCGGATGCCGAACCGCCGATCACGCGGATGGCGGTGGCGCTGATGGCGGCGGACTGCGTGCTGCGCCTCGATGCGGCGCGGGCGGATCTCGGCTATGCCCCCGTCATCCCGGTTGAGGAGGGGCTGGCGCAGTTGACCGCCGCGGGTGCCGCCCCCGCCGCCGGTTAGGTGAGCCTCGTCAGCCGTGCCGGCTGCTCGCGCGTGACCGCGAAGCTGTCGCCCGCCACGGGTTCGTAGGAGGGTTCTGCCACCTCGGAGACGAAATGGAAGCGGCCGGTGACCGCGGAGGGGCTCATGGCAAGCTCCACCCAGCCGCGCCAGCGCGGCTCGAAATAGACGAGCTCCGGATTGTGCGCCACGAAGCGCCGCGCCATCTCCTCGGCCGGCACCGGCAGATACTGGGCAAGCCCCGGTGAACTGACGGCCGGCGTCGCGAATTCCACCGCCGCGGGGCGGCCGTCGCGATCGGCAAGATCGAAGGCCCAGGCGTTGTGGCTGTCGCCGGACAGCACCACCGCCCGCGCACCAGTCTCGCGGATCATGGCATAGACGCGCTCGCGTGCGGCCGGATAGCCGTCCCAGGAATCGAGATTGAGCGGCAGGCCTGCGCGTGCCAGCGCCTGCAGGCTCTGCGCCGTTTTCCGGTCGACGGCCGAGGGCTTCGAGAAATCCGCGATGTCGAGGAGCTCCGGCGCGACGATCCGGCCCATCACCACCTGCTGGCCGAGGAGCTGCCAAGGCGTGCGCGCGGCCACCGAATCGGCAAGCCCGTCCGCCAGCCAGGCCTCCTGCTCTTCGCCCAGCAGGCTGCGGCCGGGGTTCTCGAGTCGCGCCCGGAAGGCGTCGATGTCGGGCAGATAGGCGATGCCGTCGGGCAGGTTCTTCGGGTCGAGAGCGCGGATCTGCGCCCAGTCCAGGATCGGGACCGGCTTTTCGCCCCTCATGTCGAAGGGGATCGGGATTTCCTTCCTCGCAGCGGCGGGGATGCGGGCGATCTCGTCGGGATTCGTCACCGCGCGCGGATGATCGGGATCCGAAAGGTCGAAAACGGCGCGCCGCGGCGGCATGTCCGCCTGGTAGGACAGCTGCCGGTCGCGGGCGCGAAGCCGGCTGTCGAGGATGAAGAGGTCGAACAGGCCCGGCGCCGTGATCCGGCGGTAGAAGCTGTCATCGGGCGCCCCGGGCGCGTGGGACACGGGCAGCCATTCGCGCCAGGCCCGGAGCGCCGCATGCTTGCGGACCGCCCAGTCGCCCTCGTGGGGGTGGTGATTTTCGGCGCCGTCCCTCCAGGCGTCATTTGCGGCCTCGTGGTCGTCATAGATGGCGACGAGGGGGTGCGCGGCATGCAGCGCAAGCAGATCGGGATCGGTGCGGTAGAGGGCGTAGCGGGTGCGGTAGTCGGCCAGCGTCAACAGCTCGCCCTCCGGCTTCACCTGCCGGCCCCGGGAGACGACGCGCGGATCGCCATAGGTCCCGGCCGGATACTCATAGATGTAGTCGCCGAGATGAAGCACGAGGTCGATGTCCTCACGCGCCGCGATCTCGCGGTAGACATGGAAGAATCCGTAAGGATAGTTGCTGCAGGAGACGACGGCGATGCGCATCGGCCGTCCGTCCGCCGGGAGGGTGCGCGTGCGGCCGAGGGGGCTTATCGCCCCGCCGGGGCCGTGGAACCGGTAGTAATAACGCCGGCCCGGCTCCAGCCCCGTGATCCGAATCCGCGCGCACCAGTCCTCCTCGGCACGCGCCTCGAGGCTCCGGCGGATGACATCGGAACCACAGCCGGGATCGGGCGAAATTTCGACGGCGAGTTCGGCGGCGGACGCCGTGTCGGCAGGAAGAAAGCGCGTCCACAGCACGACCGAATCGGTGCCCGGGTCGCCGCTTGCGACACCATGGGTGAATCCGGTCTCTCCCGCCGCCGGCGCCCCCGCGCCGAGCCGCGGCATAAGCACGGCGCCGCCCGCCGCCATCAGCCCCGCAAGGCTCTGGCGGCGTGTGATGGACAGCAGATATTTCATGACGCGTCTCTCCCTCTCCCTGCCGGTTTCTCTGGCTGCCAGACGACACGGCGCAAGGCAAGCCGCCGACCGCAGGAGCCGCCGCACCCCGGTTGCCGGAGCTTGCGGGCGGGATTGCAAAAGCCCAAAATGACGCCCATCTCGGTGGCGAAGAGGGCAGGGCTGAGGAGCGCTGGTGATGATCTGGGTGCTGAGCATCCTGGGAGTTGCGCTCTCGGTGGCCATCGCGGCGGCGCTCTACGGCTGGCCGAAGCCGGAGCTCGATGCCGCCCGCGCGCGCGCCGCCTACGAGGCCGATCATTTTCTCGATAAGGTGGAGGCGGCCTGGGCGGATGGCCGCCGACAGGTGGCGCTGCTTCTGCTCGCCGGGGACGAGGCCCTGGGCCTCGTGCGCGTGCTGGGTGACCGGACGGTGACGCGCCGGCTGGTGCCCGGCGTCGTGAAGGCGGTAGAGGAAAGCCCGCAGGAGCTCGTCATCCGGCTGGACGATCTCGTGCTGCCGAAGCTGCGCTTCGCTCTGGACGGTGCCGAGGGCGAGGATGAGGCGGCGGCGCGGATCCGTGCGAGACTGGCGGATCTCGCCGCATCCGCAGGGCGGGCGGACCGCCCCGCCGCGCGCGCGGCCTGAGGGAGGAGGAAGGCCATGGATGCGGACATCCTGCCCGATCTGCCGAACCCGATAGAGCTCGCCATCCCGGCCTTCGTCGCGCTCATTCTGCTCGAGATGCTCTACGGACGGCTGACGGGCCGGGTGCGCTACGAGCCGCGGGACACCGCCACCAGCCTCATCATGGGTCTCGGCAACCAGGTCGCGACCGCGCTGACCAGCGGGGCCATAATCGCCTTCGGGCTGTGGGTGTGGGACAATTTCCGGCTCCTCGACATCCCCTTCACCTGGTGGTCCTTCGTGCTCGCCTTCGTGGGCGAGGATCTCGCCTACTACTGGGTGCACCGCTGCGGCCACCGGCTGCGCTGGCTGTGGGCGGCGCATGTGATCCACCACTCCTCGCAGCACTACAATCTCTCGACCGCCCTGCGGCAGACCTGGACCAGCGTGCTGGCGGTCAACTTCCTGTTCCGGGTGCCGCTGTTCCTGGTCGGCTTTCATCCGCTGCTGATCGCCTTCGTCGCCGCGCTCAACCTCATCTACCAGTTCTGGATCCACACGGAGGCGGTGCGCCGGATGCCGCGCTGGTTCGAGGCGGTGTTCAACACCCCGTCGCATCACCGCGTCCATCACGCCATCAACCCGCGCTATCTGGACGCGAACTACGCCGGGGTGTTCATCATCTGGGACAAGCTGTTCGGCACCTTCGTGCCGGAGGATGACGCCGAGCCCTGCCGCTACGGCATCGTCAAGCAGCTCGGTACCTTCAATCCGCTGAAGGTGGCCTTCCACGAATGGATCGGCATGATCCGCGACATGGCGCGGGCCCGCTCTTTGAAGGAGGCGCTCCTCATCCCCTTCAAACCGCCGGGCTGGCGGCTGGACGGCGGGGAGACCACCGACGTCATCAAGGCGCGCTGGGCGGCACGCCGGCGCGCGGCCGCGGCCGATCCCTCCACCGTGCGCCGGCCCGCCGAGGTTGTTGCCGGCGAATGACCCGCTTGCGCCCGCGGGCGAAGATGCTATCAAGGCGCCCGGCGGGCCGGAGCCGGGACCGGGCCGCGGCGGGCAGGCGAAGGCGGCGAACATGCTGAAGACGCTCTTCCAGAAGATCTTCACCTGGTGGAACGGGGCGACGATCGGCACCCTGCTGTTCACCTGGCGGCACGGGCGTCTCGTCGGCACCGACGATCAGGGCAACCGCTACTACGAGAGCAAGGACGGCCGCCGGCGCTGGGTGATCTACAAGGGCTTGGCGGAGGCGTCGCGAATCCCGCCCGAATGGCACCGCTGGATCCATTTCACGGCCGCCGAGCCGCCGAGCGTGAAGCCGCCGGTCGTCAAGCCGTGGGAAAAGCCGCACCGGCCCAATCCGACCGGCACCCCTCACGCGTATTTCCCGCCCGGCAGTCTCAACCGGCCGGACCGCCGCAAATCCGCCCCGAAACCCCATTACGAAGCCTGGCGTCCGGAGGACGGTCGGGCGGCCTGAGCTGCGGGGTGGTCCGGGGGAGCCTGTCGCGAGGGAGACGGGATGAACGGCAACATCGTCGAATCTCTGATCGGTGCGGTGGTGCTCGTGGTGGCGGCCGGGTTCCTCTACGTCGCCTATGAGACCACCGACATCGGCACCCGCGGCGGCAGCGAATATGTGGCCCGCTTCGACCGCGTGAACGGGCTGACCGTGGGTGCGGACGTGCGCATCGCCGGCATCAAGGTCGGCTCCGTCACCCGCACGGAGCTCGACCCCAAGACCTACCAGGCCATCGTGCGGCTGTCGGTGCGCAGCGACATCCCCCTGCCCGAGGACACCACGGCCTCGATCACCTCCGACGGCCTGCTGGGCGACACCTACATTTCCCTTTCGCCGGGCGGCTCGCCCGAGGTCCTCAAACCCGGTGACCAGATAGAATTCACCGAAAGCCCGACGGATCTCTGGTCGCTGATCCGCAAGGCCGTCTATTCGGGCGACTCCGGCGGCGATTCCGGCTCATGACCGGGCCCCGGCCATTTGGGGTGCTGCTTGCGGCGATGCTGCTGCCGGCCGTTGCCGGCGCCGCAATGGTTCCGCCGGGCGCCCCGCAGCAGGAGACGGTGCCGGCACCACAACGGCAATCGCCTCCGCCTGCGGCAGGCGAGCCGGCGCTGCCTGTCACCGTCACCGTCGTGCGCGCGCTGGACAAGATCACCGCCCGCAGCCGGCTCGTCGAGCTGCCGGAGGGCGTGGCGGTGCGCTTCGGCACGCTGGAGATCGTCGCCCGCCACTGCGAGTCGCGGCCGCCGGAAGAGGAGCCGGAGACGGCGGCCTTCCTCGAGATCTGGGACAACCGCGAAGGCCGGCGGGAGAAGGTGTTCTCGGGGTGGATGCTCGCCTCCTCGCCGGCTCTGCACGGTCTCGAACATCCCGTCTACGACGTCTGGGTGATCGCCTGCAAAACTTCCCTTCCCGGGACCCCTTCCGGCAGCGAATAGAAGTCGCCGCGGCCCTTGAGCGCCGCGGCGAGCCGCTCGTGGTAGCGCGCGCGCGGCACGGCGACCGCCCCGAAGCGCGCGAGATGCGCGGTCAGGAACTGGGTATCGAGCAGGCGGAAGCCGCCACGCCGGAGCCGGGCGACGAGGTGCACCAGCGCCACCTTGCTGGCATCGCGGGCGCGATGGAACATCGACTCGCCGAAGAACGCCGCCCCCAGCGACACGCCGTAGAGGCCGCCCACCAGCTCGCCGTCCTGCCAGCACTCGACGCTGTGAGCATGGCCGCGCTGGTGAAGGGCGTCGTAGAGGGCGATGATCGCGGGATTGATCCAGCTGTCCTCGCGCCCCGGGGCCGGCTCGGCGCAGGCCGTGATCACGGCACGGAAGGCCCGGTCGACCGTGACCCGGAAACGGTCCTGACGGACGACTTTGGCGAGCGAGCGCGGAACGTGAAAGCGGTCGAGCGGCAGGATCCCGCGCTCGGGCGGGTCGAGCCAGAAGAGCCGCGTGCCGTGCCGGCTCTCCGCCATGGGAAACAGCCCGCAGGAATAGGCGGCGAGCAGAATTTCGGGACTGAGCCGCATCCGCTGCATCCTCGGGGAACGACGCCGGCCTTGCGCGGCCGGGATTCTGCAGGAACCGCCACCGCCACGCAAGCTGCCGGCGGCGGTCGGCGGATCCGCACCGGCGCCTCATCCACGGCGTCGTTCGCCGGCTTGACCGGCCGACCCGGCCGCCGGCGACGCCATCCCCGGCGTCGGTGATGGGCTCCGGCCTCGGCTGGATCCGCCGGTCAAGCCGGCGGATGACATTTTCTTCTTTTCGTCATTCGCCGCGAAAGCGGCGAATCCAGCCGCCATGCGGGGCGGCATCCGCAGCTGCGAATTCCCCGTGCGCCCTGCTGGACCCGCCGGTCAAGCCGGCGGATGACGAGGGAGGGTGCGCACGGGCGGTGCCGCCCCCCGATCGCTTCGTTCGCCGGCTCGACCGGCGAACCCTTCCGGTCATCGGTCATCAGTGATCAGTTTCACGTCGGAGGCGGACGCATGGCGGGTGGAGCTCTCCTTTCGCGTCGTTCGCCGGCATGACCGGCGAACCCATGAGGCGGTGGCGGCCGGCCCGGCGCTCGCGGTCGGGTCGGTGGACGGCTGGACCCGCCGGTCAAGCCGGCGGGTGACGACGGAGGGGTGGCACCGGCCGGTTGAGACCGTCCGCAAAAATCGGGCGCTGGCGGCGGAGGGTGACGCCCCCCCACTCGCGTCGTTTGCCGGCTTGACCGGCGAACCCATGAGGCGGTGGCGGCCGGCCCGGCGCTCGCGGTCGGGTCGGTGGACGGCTGGACCCGCCGGTCAAGCCGGCGGATGACGCAGAGAGGAGCTGGATCGGCTGGTCATGCAGGCGACGCGAAAGACGGTGGAGTGGGCGGAGAGGGTCTTTGCCATGAACGGCCCGGCTCAGGCCGGCACGGCCTCGGCGAAGCGCAGCGGCTCGCCCTGCGGCGGGCCGAGGAGCTCGGTCTCCCACATCACACGCCGGCCCCGGATGATGGTGCCGACGGGCCGGCCCGTCACCGTCATCCCCGCAAAGGGCGACCAGCCGCAGCGCGAGGCCAGCCAGTCTTCCGCGATCGTCCAGCGCGCCTTGAGATCGACGATGGTGAAATCGGCATCGAAACCGACGGCGATGCGCCCCTTGCCGAGCAGCCCGAAGAGCCGCGCCGCCCCCGCGCTCGTCAGGTCGACGAGCCGCAGCAGCGACAGCCGCCCGCGCGCATGGTGGTCGAGCAGCAGCGGCAGCAGCGTCTGCACGCCCGGCATGCCGGAAGGGCTCTGCGGATAGGGCCGCGCCTTCTCCTCGCGCGTGTGGGGCGCGTGGTCCGAGCCCACGACATCCACGATTCCCGCCGCCACCGCCCGCCACAGTGCGGCGCGATGACGGCGGCCGCGGATCGGCGGATTCATCTGCGCGAAGCTGCCTAGGCGGCGGTAGCAGCCGGGTGCGGCGAGCGTGAGATGCTGCGGCGTCACCTCCACGCTCGCCCATTCCTTGTGCGCGGCGAGAAAGGCCATCTCTTCCGCCGTCGTCACATGCAGGACATGGATGCGGCGGCGCAGACGCTCGGCGAGCGCGACGATCCGGCGGGTGGCGGCAAGCGCCGTCTCCTCGTCGCGCCAGACGGGATGGCTTGACGGGTCGCCCGGGCGGATCCGGTCCCTGCGGGCGTCGAGCCGCGTCTCGTCCTCCGCATGCACGGCCACCCGCCGGCGCGTCGCCCGCAGGACGCGCTCTAGGGTCGGGTCATCCGGCACCAGCAGCGAGCCGGTGGACGAGCCCATGAAGATCTTGACGCCGGCGACGCCTTCCAGGCGTTCGAGCTCGCCGAGCTCGTCGGCATTCTCCGCGGCCGCGCCGATGTAGAATGCGTGATCGCACCACATCCGGCCGCGGGCGCGGGCGAGCTTGTCGGCGAGCGCCTCGGCGGTGGTGGTGGGCGGACTGGTGTTCGGCATCTCGAAGACGGCGGTGACCCCGCCCAGAACGGCCGCGCGCGAGCCGGTCTCGAGGTCCTCCTTGTGCTCTTTGCCCGGCTCGCGGAAATGCACCTGGGTGTCGATCACCCCGGGCAGCACGTGCAGACCGCGGGCGTCGATGCGCGCGCCGGCGTCGGCGCGGGCGAGATCGCCTATCGCCGCGATGCGCCCGTCGCGCACGCCGATGTCCGCGCGGCCGATGCCCGCCGGGGTGACGATCCGCCCGCCCGCGATGACGAGGTCGTAGCTTGTGGTCGCCATGCCTGTTCCCATGTTAGAGCGAGAGTGGGCCCAGCGCCGGTCTATAGATCGCGGCGTGTGCGATCAAGCGGGCCGGAGGGCGCGCATCGGGCCATTGCGGAGCGCAGCGATGATGGAGGGACGGGACGGCGACGGGCGGCAGGCGCCGGGTTTGGCGGCCATGCTCGACGACCGGCGGCTTATCAGGCTGGCCGGGCGGGATGTGCGCGACTTCCTGCAGCGGATCATCACCCAGGACGTGGCGGCGCTCGCGCCCGCCCGCGCCGTGCCGGCGGCGCTGCTGACGCCCCAGGGCAAGCTGCTTCATCTCTTCCTGCTGACCGCGCTGCCCGACGGCGGCGTCCTGCTCGAGACGAGTGCGGAGGAGGAGCGGGATCTCCTGCGGCTGCTCACGCTCTACCGCCTGCGCGCGGACGTCGCGATCACGCCGCTTGAGAAAGGCCGCGTCTTTGCCGCCGACGCACGCCCGCTCGAGGCGTCGGACGCGGCGGCTGCGGCGGACGGCGTGATCCACGCCGCGGATGCGCGCGCCCCGGATCTGCTGGCGCGCCTCTATCTGCTGCCCGATGCGCCTGCCGACGCCGCGCCGTCGGCGGCCGATGGCGATGGAGCGGCGCGATACGCGCACGCCCGGGCGCGCGAAGGCCTGCCCGAGGGGCCGGCCGAACTGCCGCCGGGCCGTCTGTTCGCGCTGGAGGCCGATCTGGACCTGATGGGCGCGGTGTCCTTCACGAAGGGCTGCTTTGTGGGCCAGGAGGTCACGACCCGCAGCTACAGGCGCGGGCGCGTGAAGAAGCGCCTCGTCCCCTTCGTCGTCGCCGCCGGCGCGGGGCCGGCAGCAGGTGCGGCCCTGGCCCGCGCCGGCGAGACGGTGGCGCATGTCGTCGCCCCGGTGCGCCACGGGATCGGCTGGGCGCTTGCGCGGCTCGAGGCGCTGGAGGAGGCGCTCGCCGAGGGCGAGCTTTCCTGCGAGGGGCCGGAGGGGCCGGTGGTCTTGCGCATCCCGGCGCGCCTGCGCAAGCTGCTCGCGAAGACGCCGCGGCCGGCCGGAGCAGACGGCCCGACCGGCCGAGGGAGGAGCGAGCCATGACCCGCAGACGTCATCCGCGTCCCCGGCCACACCGCCGCCGGGGGGAGGAGGGGCTGGACTACCGCCTGCTCGCCGTCATCGGCACGGGGATCGCGCTGGTGCTGATCGTCTATTTCGCCTTCGCCTGAGGGGTGCCGGACGCGGCCGTCCGGCCCGCCAGCACCTCTTCCAGCGCGGCCTGCCAGCGCCCGGGCTCCACGCCCGCCGCGCGGGCGAACAGCGGCGCCGTCGCCGTGCCGAGCGCAAGCGCGGAGAAGGCGAGCGCAAGCTCCGCCTGACGCCTCAGCCCGGAGGTTCCGGCCATCCCGTGCATGGCGTTGCGCAGAGGCCAGATCGCGATCATGGCGCGCCGCCGCGCCGCATCCACCCGGGCGCTTTCTTCGCCGCCGCCCGCGGCCAGCATCGCCTGCACGAGAATGCGCAGCCGGTCCGGATGCCGGCCGGCCCATTCCCTCAGCGCGCCGGCAAGATCCTCGGCCCGCCCGCAGGCGGCAAGCGCCGCATCGAGGTCGCGGGCGGCGCGTTCGACCACCGCCTCGATGAGGCCGTCGCGGCTGTGGAAGAGGTGGATCAGGCTGGAGGCGCGGATGCCGGCCGCCGCGGCGATCTCGCGCAGGCCAACGGCATCGAGCCCGCGTCCGGCCAGCAGGCGCTCCGCCGCGGCCAGCACCCGCGCGCGGCTGTCGCTCCGTCCCCTGGGCCGGCCGGGCCGGCGCCGTTGCTCCGCGGAGCCAGCGGCCACGGCGATCGCCTTTCCCTTCCTCGTTCGCGCCGCATCATGGCGGCATCGCGATTCGCAGGCAAGGAGGGTCGGGGGAGGGACGCGGAGGCAAGCGGAAATGGTCGGAGCGGCGGGATTTGAACCCACGACCCCCACACCCCCAGTGTGGTGCGCTACCAGGCTGCGCTACGCTCCGACGAGCCCCGCCTCCTGCCGACGGGCCGGCTCCGGCGGGCGCGTCCTCTATAGCGGCCGCATCCCGTCGGCGCAACGGCGAATCGGACCCGGTACTGGAGCGCGCGGCAGGATGGCGGGCGCGACCGGGGTCATGGCCCATGGTTGGGCCGCATCACTGCCTATGAGGTAAAAGTGCGAGGGGGGAAGAAGTGGCGGGAGTGACGGGACTTGAACCCGCGGCCTCTGGCGTGACAGGCCAGCGCTCTAACCAACTGAGCTACACCCCCGCCGGGCCGACAGGCCATCCGCGGCCCGCGGGCGAGGGCGGCTATTACTGAAAAGCCCGTCGGCTGTCAACGGCTTCTCGGTCCGCCTGTCGTGCCTGAATGAACGACAGATTGTGGCCAAATTGTCGCAGTGGTGCTATAGTTGCGCAAGCGCTCTGGGTCGGTTTCCGCAGGGCGCGGGGGAGCAGAACGCAAGACGGGCGTCATGCGCGATCCTGGCGAAGGAGCGGGCGCCGGGGCCAAGAAACGGCGGTCGGCGCAGACCCGGACGGCCCCGGGACCGGGGGAGGACGCCGGGCACGCCCGCGCGGCCGCTTGGCAGCGCGTGATGGCGGGGCTCGCGCCGGGGTGGCTGCTGCGGCGGCTGGCGCGGCTGCGCCTTTCCGAGCGTATCGTCGTGGCGGCCTTCGGGGTGCTGGCGCTGCTCGAGGCGGGGCTGGGCGTGCGCAAGCTTGCGCTCGGCTGGTCCGAGGGCGAGCTGCCCTGGCTCGAGATCATCATCGGGGGCAACGCCGTCCTCGTGGGGCTGCTCGCCGTCGGCGTGCTGCTGCGCGAGCGTCTCGCTCATCGGCTTCTCGGCCGCTCCCGTGCGCTCGCCGATCACCGCCTCGCCTTTCTCGACCGCTTCACCCAGCAGCTGCGCATGGCACTTGAAGAGGCGCCCGATGCCCTGCGCGAGCTGGACGAGATCGGGCGGTTTCTGGTCCGAAGCCTCGACCGGTTCCTCGTCTTCTCCTGGGCCGGGCTGTGGCGCGTCGCAGGAGACGGCCTCGAACCGATCGCCCTTGTCGCGGGCGGGCGCAGGAAGGCGCCGTTTTCTGTCGCGCCAACACTCCCCTTCCCCCCCGACCTTGCCATGCTTCGGCAACGGCACGGTCTCGGCCTCGACGACGAGGCGATGGCGCGCCTTGCCGAGGCGGGCCTTCCCCCCGCCCGCTCAGGCTATGCGGCGGGCGTCCATCTCGACGGAAAGCTGGTCGCGGTTCTGATCGTGGCACGGCGCAACATGGGAGCGTCCCGTTTCGACGACGGCGAGCGGGCCTTCCTGGCCGCCATCACGAGAAGCATCATGCTCGGCCTGCAGGCGGCGCAGATCGCCCGGTTGCGGCGGGATCTGCAGGAGGCGCTGCGGCGCATGGAGCGCGCCCAGCGCGTGCAGGCGGAGTTCCTCTCCGAGCTCAGCCACGAGCTGCGCACGCCGCTCAATGCCATCATCGGCTTCGGCGAGATGCTCACGGCGGAAGATGCGCCGCCCGAGGAAAAGCGCCGGGAATACGTCCATCACATGGTCGCCGCGGCCCGCTCGCTTCTCGCCATGCTGGAGGAGTTGCTCACGATCTCCGACCAGCCCGACCTGGGCGTGCCGGAAGATGTCGTCGCGGTGGATCCGGTCAAGGTGGCGGCGGCCACGGTGCCGCGTCTGCGGGCGACGGCGGGCCGGCATGCGGTCGCCTTCGCGGTGGACGAGGCGGTCGAGGAGGATGGCGGGGGAGCGGCGCGCCGCATTCATGTTGACCCCCGCTGGCTGCGGCAGGCGATTCTCGCGGCCGGCTTCTGGGCGATTTCGGCCGTGGGGGAGGGCGGGGCCGTGCGCATGCGTCTTGCCGCGAATCACGGGCGGATGAGACTTGCCTTCGAGCTCGGCTGCCGCGATCGGAATGCCCGCGACCGGATCCTCGCGCAGGAGGCGAAGCCCGACTTCAGCGAGGATGCCTTCGTCGCCCGCGGTCGAAGGCTCACTTCGCCGCTCAATTTCGCCCGGGCGCTGGTGGAGGCGCAGGGCGGGATCGTGACGCTCGCCCCGCGTGGCGACGACGGCGCGGTGCTGACGCTGAGCTTTTCCTGCTGACGGTCCCGTCCGCGCCGCCGCAGGCCGCGTGCGGCGGGGGTTTGCCTTCACGAAATCGGCAGGCGGCGGGCCCCGTCGGTTTCCGCTCGCCGACGCGCGGGTTAGAATGAATTCGGAACCGATCGCCGCGCGCACGGTGGTCGGCGGTGGAGGCGCGAGGCCGGGCATGCACGAGGTCGCGATCATCGGTGCGGGGTTCGCCGGCATCGGCATGGGCCATGCGCTGGTCCGAGCCGGCATCCACGACTTCGTGATTCTCGAGGCCGCGCCCGAGGTTGGCGGCACCTGGCAGGCCAACCGCTATCCCGGCGCCGGCTGCGACGTGCCGAGCCACCTTTACTGCTTCTCCTTCTTTCCGAAGCCCGACTGGTCGCGCCGCTATGCGAGCCAGCGGGAGATCCTGCAGTATCTGAAGGATGCGGCGCGCGAGCTGGGGCTCGCCACCCGCATCCGGCTGAACAGCCCGGTCGCGCGCGCCGTGTTCGACGAGCGGCGCGCCGCATGGTCGCTCGCGCTGGAATCGGGCGGGAAGATCGATGCCCGGCATCTCGTGGCCGCCACCGGCCAGCTCAGGGTGCCGAAGCTGCCGGATATCGCGGGGCGCGAGCGGTTCCGGGGCATTGCCTTCCATTCCGCCCGCTGGCCGGACGGGCTCGACCTGCGCGGTCGGCGCGTCGGCGTCATCGGCACGGGCGCCACCGCGATCCAGATCGTGCCCGAGGTGGCGAAAGAGGCCGAACGCGTCGTGCTCTTCCAGCGCACGCCGAACTGGATCGTCCCGCGCAAGGACCGGTCCTACGGCCGCTTCGAGAAATGGCTCTTCACCCACCTGCCCGGCGCGATCGAGGCGTACCGGGCGTGGATATACTGGCTTTTCGAGCTGCGCTGGCCGGCGTTCCGCAGCTACCGCACCTTCGGCCCCCTGTTCGAGCGGATCGCGCGCCGGCATCTCGCGGAAAAGATGGCCGGCCGGCCTGATCTGCTGAAGGCGCTCACCCCCGATTATCCCATCGGCTGCAAGCGGGTGCTGCTGTCCGATGATTTCTACGATGCGCTGCTTCTGCCGCATGTGACGCTGGAGACCACCGGGATCGCCGAGATCACGGAAGCCGGGGTGCGCATGAAGGATGGACGCGCGCACGAGCTCGACGTCCTCGTCTATGCGACGGGGTTCAAGGCGGATGCCTTCGTGCAGCCGATGGAGGTGAGAGGCCGCGGCGGCCGGCGGCTCGAGGATGTCTGGAGCGGGGCGCCCTTCGCCCACCGGGGCGTCACGGTGCCGGGGTTTCCGAACTTCTACATGCTCTATGGGCCGAACACGAATCTCGGCCACAACTCCATCATCTTCATGCTGGAGCGCGAGATCGCCTATGCCCGCCGGCTGATCGCGGAGGCGCGCCGGCGCGGGGCCTCGACCGTCGAGGTCAGGGAGGAGGCCGCGCGGGCCTTCGCCGAACGCATGCGGAGCGCTCTGCAGCGCTCCGTGTGGCTTGCCGGCTGCAACAGCTGGTACGTGACGGAGGCGGGCACCAGCCCCACCAACTGGCCCCATTCCACCCTTTCCTTCGCCTGGCGCATGCGCCATCTTGACCGCGGCAACTACCGCTTCGCCTGACGCCGGCTGCGGCGTCGCCGAAGGAAGGGAAGAAGGCGTGTTCGGCGGATCGGTGACGCTGTTCCGGGTGCTCGGCTTTCCGGTGCGGGTGAACGCGAGCTGGCTGGTGCTGGCGCTGCTCGTCACCTGGTCGCTGGCGGCCGGCTATTTTCCCGCGGTGCTGCCGGGGCGTGACGGCGCCACCTATCTCGCCCTCGGGATCGTGGGCATGCTGGGGCTGATCGCCTCTCTGCTGCTCCACGAGCTCTCTCATGCCGCGGTGGCGAGACGGCTGGGCCTCAGGATCTCGGGGATTACGCTGTTCGTCTTCGGCGGTGTCGCGGAGATGCTGGACATGCCGGCGCGCCCGCGCGACGAGGCGCTGATCGCGGCCGCCGGACCCGCCATGAGTCTCGCGCTTTCGGGGCTCGCGGCGCTGCTGGCCGCGCCCTTTCCCGATGAGGGCGTGGCGGCCGTGGTGCTGTCCTATCTTGCGGCCGTCAATCTGGTGCTCGCGCTCTTCAATCTCGTGCCCGGCTTTCCCCTGGACGGCGGGCGACTGCTGAGGGCTCTGCTGTGGGCGCGCTCCGGCAATCCGGTACGGGCCACGCGGGCGGCCGGGCGCGTGGGCGAGGCCTTCGGTTTTCTGCTGATCGCAGGTGGTGCCGCCATCGTCCTTTTCGGCGGCGCCATGACGGGCCTGTGGTGGGTGCTGATCGGGCTTTTCCTGCACGGCGCAGCGCGCCAGGCGGTCGAGCGCGAGAGCATGCGCCAGCTCTTCCATCACCTGCCGGCGCGCCGCCTCGTCACCCGCCCGCCGGTCGTGGTGCCCGCCACTCTCACGCTCGACCGCTTCGTCGACGACTATGCGCTGGGTTATCACTTCAGCCACTTCCCGGTGGTCGAGGACGGTCGGCCCGTCGGGATCCTGCGCACCCGCGCGGTGGCCGAGGTGCCGCGGGCGGACTGGGCCGCAACACCGGTATCCGCCCTGATGCGCCCGCTCGAGCCCCGGGACGTGGTGCATCCCGATGACACTGCGGAGGTGGCGCTGGCGCGCATGCAGGAGAACGGCGAGGGCCGTGTGCTTGTGGCGGATGGCGGGCGGCTCGAGGGCGTGCTGACGCTGCGCGATCTGCTCGAGCATCTGGCGCTGAGCCGCCTGTTCGAGCGCGAGGCATAGCGGGTCGGGAGGAAGGGAACGGACGGCATGGATCTGGGGCTGAAGACGAAGCGCGCGCTGGTCACCGGCGGCACCCGGGGCATCGGCGCCGCGATCGTCGATGCGCTCGTGGAGGAGGGGGCGGCGGTCGCCTTCTGCGCCCGGCGCGAGGAGGAGGTCTCGGCGCGCCGGGCCGAGCTCGAAGGGCGGGGCGCGCGGGTCTTCGCGCGCGCGCTCGATGTCGCGGATCATGCGCGGCTAAAGGCCTTCATCGACGAGGCGGCCGAGACCTTCGGCGGGCTCGAGATCTTCGTGCCGAACGTCTCCGCCGGTGCGGGGCTTGCCGGTGAGCAGGCCTGGCGCGCCAACTTCGAGGTGGACGTGCTGCACACCGTCCTCGGCACGGAGGCCGCGCTCCCGCATCTGGCGCGGGCCGGCGGTGGCGCCATCGTCTTCGTCAACACCGTGGCGGCGGTCGAGGCGCTTTTCGCGCCGCATGCCTACGGCGCGCTGAAGGCCGCGCTCATCACCTACGGCAAGCAGCTCGCCGAAACCGTGGGCCGGCACGGCATCCGCGTCAACATGGTCTCGCCCGGTCCCGTCCATTTCCCGGGCGGCAGCTGGGATCGGATCCGCAAGGAGAACCCCGCCTTCTTCCGTCAGATCGAGGAGCGCATCCCGCTGGGGCGGATGATCCGGCCCGAGGAGGTCGCCCGCGCGGTCATCTTTCTGGCGAGCCCCGCGGCCGCGATGATCACCGGCACCAATCTCGTCATCGACGGCGGCTTTACGCGCCGGGTGCAGTTCTAATAAGCCGCCCCGCATGGGATCGGGCGGCATGCCCGGGCAGCGGTCAGGAGACAGGGGCCGTGGAGACGCCGCCGCTTGCACGACTCTTCCGCATGATGGCCCGCATCCGCGCCTTCGAGGATGCGCTGATGGCGCTGTGGCGGGAAGGCGGGCTGCCCGGTCTGCTTCACGCCTGTCATGGGCTCGAGGCATTGGCCGCGGGCGTCCTTGCGCATTTCGACCGGGAGCTCGGCGACGTCGTCACCTCCACGCACCGGCCCGACGCCCATGCGCTGGCCTGCGGTCTCGACATGGCGACGGTTGCCGCCGAGATCCTGGGGCGCAGCGGCGGGCTCAACGGCGGCCGCGGCGGGCAGATGCATCTCCTGGCCCCGGCACAGGGATTCTTCGGTGCGAACGGCATCGTCGGGGGATCGGTGCCGATCGCCGTCGGTGCGGCACTGGCCCGGCGCCTCAAGGACGCGCGCGGCATCGCCTTCGCCTTCATGGGGGACGGCGCGCTGAACCAGGGCGCCGTGCTGGAGAGCCTCAATCTCGCGGCGATCTGGCGGCTGCCGGTCCTGTTCGTCGTGGAGGACAACGGCTGGCACGAATTCACGCCGCGCCGGGCCGCGACGGCCGGGAATCTTGCGGCGCGCCTTGCCGCCGTCGACATCCCCGTGCGCGAGATCGACGGCGGCGATGTGCAAGCCGTCTGGCACGCGGCCGGCGAGGCGGTGGCCGCGATCCGGACCGGCGGCGGGCCGCAGGCGCTGATTGCCGCCGTGCCGCGGCTTCTCGGTCATCACAGCGCCGATGAGGAAAGCTACCGCAAGGCCGACCCGCCGCGCATCGGCGGGCCGCAGGATCCGCTCGTGCGCGCGGCGGCCGTGATGGAAAAGGCCGGGCTCGCCGCCGAGGCGCAGCGGTTGGCCGCCGAAGCCGGGGCTGAGGTGGCGGAGGCGATCGAGGTGGCGTGGGCGTACCCGCCGGCCGATCCCTCGACCTCTCCGGCGCCGGCGATCCCGCCTGCCGTAACCGACCGCCGGCCCGAGCCACTGCGCGGGGCGCCCGCAGGGCCTGAGAGGATGACGCTGGCGGAAGCGCTGCGGCACGGTCTTGCCGAGGCGATGGCGCGGGATCCGGACATCGTGATTCTCGGCGAGGACGTGGAGGAGGGCGCCTTCGGGGTCACCCGCGGCCTTGCCGACCGCTTCGGCCGACCGCGGGTGCGCAACACGCCGATCTCCGAGGCCGCCTTCCTCGGCGCGGCGCTCGGCGCGGCGGCGGCGGGGCTGAAACCCGTCGTCGAGGTGATGTTCGCCGATTTCGCCGCCGTCGGCATGGACCAGATCGTGAACCAGATCGCGAAATGGCGGTATTCAGAGGGCGCGCGGCGGCCGCTGCCGCTCGTGATCCGGATGGCGGCAGGCGCCGGGATCGCGGCCGGCATGCACCACAGCCAGAACATGGGCCAGGTTTTCGCCGCCACCGCCGGGCTCAAATGCCTCTACCCATCAGCCCCCGGTGATGCCCTGCGGGCGCTCAAGGCCGCGCTCGTCGACCCGGATCCCGTGATCCTGCTGGAGCCCAAGGCGCTCTATGACCGGCCGGGAGCGGTGGAGCCGGATGCGCCGGCCCTGGAGGACGGCCGGATCCGCGTCTGGACAGAGGGCGATGCGGCCGCGATCGTCGCGCTCGGGCCGATGGTGCCGGAAGCGCTGGCGGCGGCGGAACGGCTCGCCGGGGAGGGGATTCCGGCCGCGGTCATCGAGCCGCTGTGGCTCGCCCCCCTGCCGCTGCCGGCCCTTGTTGCGGCGCTCGAAGGCCGCCGGCATGTGGTGATCGTGGACGAGGGGGCGGCGCTGTGCGGTCTCGCCGATGCGCTGGCCGCGCGTCTGGCGGCGGCGCTCCGGGACGGGCGCGCCGCCCCGCCCCTGGCAGTGACCCCGCCGCATGCGCCGGTGCCCTTTGCCCCGGCGCTGGAGGCGGCCTGGCGGCCCGATCGCGCGCGCATCGCCGCGGCCGTACGCCGGCTCGTCACGGGCGGGAAGGATGCGCCCCGGTGAGCCCCGCAGCCACCATCGCCCTCGCGCTGGCGCTTGCGGCGGACTGTTTCGCCGTTGCGCTCGCGCTCGGTGCGGCGGCCGGCGGCGGCGCACGGGAACGGCTTCTCCTCGGGCTCAAAGCCGGTGGCGTCTTCGGGCTGATGCAGGCCGGGATGCCGGTCATCGGCTTCCTGATCGGGGAGGCGGCCGTCGCCCGCTCCGCCGGGCCGGCGCGCTGGATCGGGGCGGCGCTGCTTCTTGCGGTGGCGGCGCACATGCTCTGGGAAGCGTTCTCGGCCTGGCGGGCGGATGCGCCGGCCGGCCGGGATCGTGCGGTAGAGCGCGCGCCGGGCTGGGCCCGCCTTTTCGCGCTGGGGCTAGCGACCAGCATCGATGCACTCGGCGCGGGCTTTTCGCTGCGCACGCTGGGGGCGGCGCTGGCGGCGGCCTTGCCGGCCATAGGCCTTGCGAGCCTTGCCGCCGGTCTTGCAGGCGTCGCTCTCGGCGGGCGCGTGCGGCGGCTCGTCGGCCCGCTCGCGGAATGCGCGGGGGCGGCCGTGCTGGTCATCATCGCGGTATTGGCGATTGCGACCTGAGCCCCGGAAGGGCGGGTGGAGCGCCGAAGGAGGGAGAGAAAACATGTCGCGCCGTGCGCATCTGTGGCTCGCCTGGCTGCACCGAATTCTGGGGCTGGTGATCGGCATCCAGCTTCTGCTGTGGACGATGGGCGGCATCGTCATGAGCTGGCTGCCGCTTGAGGAGGTCCGCGGCGACCATCGGCGCGCCCCCCATCCCGCGCTCGCGCTCACCGAAGACGAGGCGGCACGACCGCTCGTGCTGCCCGCAGGTGTCCGGGAGGCGGAAGGCCTGCAACTCATCCAGCGGGACGGCAGGCTGGTCTGGGCGGCGCCCCGGGCGGGCGCCCATGCGGCCGTCTTCGATGCGCGCACCGGCGCGCCGCTGCCGCCCCTTCAAGAGGAGGCCGTGCGCCGGCTGGCGCAGCAGCAGTACCGCGGCAACAGCACCATCTCCTCTCTTGCGCTGCTCGCGAATCCCGAGGCGTTGCCGCAGGAATATCGTGGACCGCTGCCCGTGTGGCAGGCGGTGTTCGCGGACGGTGAAGGCACGCGCTTCTACCTCTCGCCCACCACGGGCCGGCTTCTCGATGTCCGCAACGACATCTGGCGCTTCTACGACTTCTTCTGGATGCTTCACATCATGGATTACGCGACGCGGGAAAACTTCAACAATCCGCTGCTGCGCGCCGCCGCGCCGACCGCCTTCCTCATGGCGCTCGCGGGCTGGCTGCTGCTGTTCTGGCGGCTGCGCAGGAAGGATCTTACCGGCCCGCCCCGTCTTCGCGGGTGAGAAGGGATGCGACCTCCACGGCATCCGACCACAGGAACTGCGCAACGGGGCGGATCTCCGCGATCGCGAAACCGGCATCAACAAGGATGCCCGCATCCCGCGCCCAGGTGTTGGGGTTGCAGGAGATGAGGGCGACCCGGGGGAGCGCGGAGGCCGCGATCGCACGCATCTGCTCCTTCGCGCCCGCGCGTGGCGGATCGACGACGGCAAGCGCGAACGCATCGAGCTCGCGTGCGGACAGCGGCGAGCGGAAGAGATCGCGGTGGAGCGTGCGGAAGCGCGGCCCGAGGCCGGCCGCCGCGGCCGCCTGACCGAGCGCCTCCACCGCCGCGCCGTCGCCCTCGACCGCAAGAATCCGGCGTCCCTCCGCAAGGGGCAGCGACAGCGTCCCGAGTCCGGCGAAGAGGTCGACGACGCCTTGCGCGCCGCCGGCCCAGTCCGCCACGGCCCGCTGCAGCGCCTGCTCGCCCGCCGCAGTGGCCTGAAGGAAGGCGCCGCCGGGGAAGGGCACGGGAATCCCGGCGAAGGTGACGAGGGGCTGGCGCCGCTCGACGAGCCGCTGCGGGCGGCCCCCGTCCGACCAGGACAGCGCGGCGACGTCCGCCGCCTCGGCCCACTCGGCGAGATCCGCAAGCAGATCCGGATCGGCGGGGGGCGGCCCGCCGGCAAGCAGGATGTCGATGCCGGTATCGGTCATCGTCGCCGTGACGGTGAGGGGGCCGCCGGCTGCAAGCCGGTCGAGAAGGGGGCGCAGGGTCCGGACCGTCCGCCACAGCTCCGGCACGGCCACGGCGCAGACCTCGAGATCCACGATCCGGTGGCTGCGGCGGGCGTTGAGGCCGAAGACGACCCGCGATCCCGCCCTTGCGGCATGCAGCACCAGCCGGCGGCGGCTGCCGGGCGGCGAGATGGCGGGCTCGGCGATGCGATCGGCGAAGCCGTCCAGCCCCTGGGTCGCGAGCGCGCGGCGGATCCGTTCCGTGATCCAGGCGGCGTAGACTTCCTCCCGCACATGCTGCAGCGCGCAGCCCCCGCAGGCGCCGAAATGGGGGCAGGCGGGCCGGGCCCTGAGCGGCGAGGGCCGCGTCACCTCCCACGCCTCGGGCAGAATGCGCCCGTCGCGGTCGCGCCGGACGGTGAGGGCGACCTCGTCTCCCGGCGCCGTGGCCGGAAGATAGAGAGGGCCAGCATCCGTCTCGACGATGCCTTCACCGCGGCTGCCGAGCGCGACGACCTTTGCCGTGACGCGCCGCGCGCCGGCCCGCCCGCTCATGCGCCCGCTCCCTTCTCGGCCGCGATGAGGACTTCGACATTGCCCTTCGGCCCCCTGATCGGGCTCTCGGCGATTCCGAGCACCCGATGGCCCTGCGCTTCGAACCAGCTGCGGATGTCGGCCACCACCGCCTCGCGCACCGCGGGATCCCGCACGACGCCGCCCCTGCCGACATGCCGCGGCCCCGCTTCGAACTGCGGCTTGATGAGCGCGACGACGAGGCCGCCCGGTTTGAGCAGCGAGAGCGGGGCCGGCAGCACGGTCTTGAGCGAGATGAAGCTCGCGTCGCAGACGACGACATCCACCTCTTCCGGCACATGGCCGCGGTCGAGATGGCGGGCATTGGTGCGCTCCAGAACGACGACCCGCGGATCGCGACGCAGCTTGTCGGCGAGCTGCCCGTATCCCACGTCCACGGCATAGACGCGCGCCGCGCCATGGTGCAGCAGCACATCGGTGAAGCCGCCCGTGGATGCGCCGACGTCGATGGCCACGGCGCTGCCGATGCGCTCTGCGAGACCGAAGCGGGAGATCGCGTGCGCAAGCTTGATGCCGCCGCGCGAAACCCAAGGGTGGTCGTCGCCCTTGACGGCGAGCGCCGTATCCGCCGGCAGCATCGTGCCCGGCTTGTCGATGCGCCGCCCGCCCGCATGGACGCGGCCGGCCATGATCAGGCTCCGGGCCCGGCTGCGGCTGTCCGCGAGCCCCTGCTCGACGAGCAGCTGGTCCGCCCGCTGCCGCCCGCGGGCGCCGGATGCGCCGCCGGATTCCGTCATGCGCCTGCCCGCAACCCCCGCAATCGGTGCGCGGCCGCGAACACCGGCGGGCTCAGGCCGTGCCGGTCTTGAGCATCAGGTCGTTGCGACCGAGCGTGCGGAGCACGGTGTCCACGATATGCGGTGCCGTCAGCCCCGCCTTCTCGTACTGCCGCTCGGGGGTGTCATGGTCGAGGAAGACGTCCGGCAGCTTCATGCTCCGGACCTTCACATGCCCCTGGTCAAGCAGGCCCTCGCCGGCCAGCCAGTCCAGCACATGGGCGCCGAAGCCGCCGATCGCCCCTTCCTCGATCGTGATCAGCACCTCGTGGTTCTTCACGAGATCGCGGATGAGGGCATGGTCGAGCGGCTTGGCGAAACGGGCATCGGCGACCGTCGTCGCCAGCCCGCGGGCATCGAGCTCGCTGGCGGCCTTCAGCGCCTCCTGCAGGCGGGCGCCGAACGAAAGGATGGCGACCCGGCCGCCCTCCTTGACGATGCGGCCCCTGCCGATCTCGAGCGGCACGCCCTCCTCGGGCAGCGGCACGCCCACGCCCTCGCCGCGCGGATAGCGGAAGGCGCAGGGCCGGTCGTCGATCGCGACGGCCGTCGCGACCATGTGCACGAGCTCCGCCTCGTCTGCGGCGGCCATCACGACGAAGCCGGGCAGACAGGACAGATAGGTGATGTCGAAGGACCCCGCATGGGTCTGGCCGTCGGCTCCCACCAGCCCGGCCCGGTCGATCGCGAAGCGCACCGGCAGCTTCTGGATCGCCACGTCGTGGACGACCTGGTCATAGGCGCGCTGCAGGAAGGTGGAATAGATCGCGGCGAACGGCTTCATCCCCTCGCAGGCAAGACCGGCCGCGAAGGTGACGGCGTGCTGCTCGGCGATCCCGACGTCGAAGCAGCGCTCCGGGAAGCGCTTGGCGAAGAGGTTGAGGCCGGTGCCCGAGGGCATCGCCGCCGTGATCGCGACGATCGACTCGTCCTTCTCCGCCTCCTTGATCAGGCTCTCGGCGAAGACCCTGGTGTAGCTCGGCGCCTTGGCGGTGCCCTTCTTGAGCTCGCCGGTGATCACGTCGAACTTGGGTACCGCGTGATACTTTTCCTCGTTCGTCTGGGCGAAGGGATGGCCGCGGCCCTTCTCGGTCACGACATGGACGAGGATGGGGCCCTCCTTCGCGTCGCGCACATTCTCCAGCACCGGCAGCAGATGGTCGAAATTGTGGCCGTCGATGGGGCCGACATAGTAGAAGCCGAGCTCCTCGAAGAGCGTGCCGCCGGTCGCCATGCCGCGGGCGTATTCCTCGGCGCGGCGGGCGGCCGTGGACAGCTGCTTCGGCAGCCGGTCCACGATCTTGCGGCCGAGATCCCGGATCTTCAGGAATTCCTTGGACGAAAGCACGCGCGAGAGATAGGCGCTCATGGCGCCCACCGGCGGGGCGATCGACATGTCGTTGTCATTGAGGATCACGATCAGCCGATGGCCGGCCTCGCGGGCGTTGTTCATCGCCTCGTAGGCCAGCCCCGCGCTCATCGCGCCGTCGCCGATGACGGCGATGCACTTGCCGTCCTCCTCCTTCAGCTTGCGGGCGATCGCCATGCCGAGCGCCGCCGAGATCGAGGTGGAGGAATGCCCCGCGCCGAAGGGATCGTATTCGCTCTCCGTGCGCTTGGTGAATCCGGACAGGCCGCCGCCCTGGCGCAGGGTGCGGATCCGGTCGCGCCGGCCGGTGAGGATCTTGTGGGGATAGGCCTGGTGGCCGACGTCCCAGATCAGCAGATCCTTCGGCGTGTTGAAGACGTAGTGCAGCGCCACCGTAAGCTCGACCACGCCGAGCCCCGCCCCGAGATGGCCGCCCGTCTGCGAGACCGCGGCGATCATCTCCTGGCGCAGTTCATCGGCAAGCTGCGGCAGGTCCTTCGGCGAGAGCCGGCGCAGATCCTCGGGCCACTTCACCTTGTCAAGCAAGGGCGTTTCCGGACGATATTCCGCACTCATTCCTCGTTCTTCCCGCTTTCTTCCCCCGCCATCGCCAAGGCTGCGTCACAGTTGGGGCGAAATCATGGCGCGGCAGTCTAGACCGCCGCCCGCCCCGTTACAAGAACGGCCTTCGCGATCAGAGATGCGTCCCCGAGTCACGCCAAGGATGTAGGCGTGCCGCATGTGGCGTCAATGGCGCCGCTCGAGCGTGTAGCGGGCGAGCTCGCGCAGAAAGCGCGTCTTGCCGGTGTCGAAGACGTTGAGGGCCTCCACCGCCTGCTCGACCATGGCGCTGGCGTGGGCATGGGCGCGCTCGGGGCCCAGGATGTCGACAAGCGTCGCCTTGCCCGCCTCGCGGTCCTTGCCGGCGGCCTTGCCGAGCTCCTCGGTGGTGGCCGTGCGGTCGAGAAGGTCGTCGGCGATCTGGAAGGCGAGGCCGACCGCGCGCGCGTAGGTCTTGAGGTGATGCATGAGCGTTGGGGCGGCCTTGCCGAGGATCGCGCCGGCAAGCACGGAGGCTTCGATCAGCGCGCCGGTCTTCATGCGCTGGAGGCGCGTGACGCGGGCCTCGTCCAGCTGCCTGTGCTCGGCGATCAGATCGATCATCTGCCCGCCCACCATGCCGCGATGGCCGGCCGCCCGCGAGATCACGCGCACGAGCTCCGCGCGCACATGCGCATCGCCATGGGTCGCCTCGTCAGCGAGGATCTCGAAGGCGAAGGTGAGCAGGGCGTCGCCGGCGAGGATCGCGGTCGCCTCGTCATAGGCCTTGTGCACCGTCGGCGCCGGCCGCGGCGCAGATCGTCGTCGTCCATGGCCGGCAGGTCGTCGTGGACGAGGGAATAGGTGTGGATGCATTCCATCGCCGCCCCGACGCGGAGCGAGGCGCGCCGCGCGACCCCGAACAGGTCCGCCGTCGTCACGACGAGAAAGGGCCGGAAACGCTTGCCGCCGGCGAACAGGGCGTAGCGCATCGCCTCGACCACCCGGCGCTCGTCGCCCTCGGGCACGGGCAGCAGCTCGTCCAGCAGCCGCTCCACCATGCCGCCGACGGCGGACATGGCCGCCCTGAGCTCGCCGAAGGGAGCCTCGGTCCCGTCCCGCATGCGCAAGTATTCCCGTCCGATCAGGAGGCGTCACCGCCCGAGCTGGCGGCGCCGAACTCGCGGTCCGCGTCCTCGAGCCGCACGTCACCATTGGCGAGCTGCGTGATCTTCTGGATGCGCAGCTCCGCCTGCCTGAGCTTTTCCTCGCAGTGGCGCTTGAGGGCCGCGCCCCGCTCGTAGAGGGCGATGGATTCCTCGAGTCCCACCTCGCCGCGCTCCAGCTCGCCGACGATGCGCTCGAGCTCGGCCAGCGCCTTCTCGAACGGCATTCCGGCGATGTCGGCGGGCGGCTGGCCGTCTGCCGCGCGATCATCCTGCGCCATGGCCGCTCTCCCTCGGCATCCGTCGTCCGCGGCCAGCTTCTAGCGGCGGCCCTCCTCCTCGGCAAGGGCCCGGCGCCAGATTTTGCCGACCGGCGTCTTCGGCAGCTCGTCGCGGAATTCGATCAACCGCGGCATCTCGTGCTTGCCCACATGCTCCTTGAGGAAGGCCTTGAGCTCGTCTTCCGTCAGGCCGTGGCCGTCGCGCAGGACGACGAAGGCCTTCGGAACCTCGCCGAGACGCGGGTCCGGCACGCCGATGACGGCGGCCTCCGCGACGGCGGGGTGGCGGTAGAGCGCCTCCTCGATCACCCGCGGGTAGACGTTGAAGCCGCCGACGAGGATGAGGTCCTTTGCGCGATCGACGATGAAGCTGTAGCCGTCCTCGTCCATGTAGCCGACGTCGCCGGTCCTGAGCCAGCCGTCCACGATCGCCGCCGCCGTCTCCTCCGGCGCGTTCCAGTAGCCCTTCATCACCTGCGGGCCGCGCACGAGAATCTCTCCGGTGTCCCCGAGGGGCAGGAAGCGACGGGGATCGTCGAGATCGGCGATGGCGATGTCGGTGGCCGGCAGCGGCACGCCGATGGACCCCGGCTTGCCGCCGCCGGTGGTGGGGTTGGACGAGACGCTGGGCGAGGCCTCGGTCAGCCCGTAGCCCTCGTTAATGGTAAGCCCCGGGATGTATTCCTCGAAGCGGCGCTTCAGCTCGGCCGGCATCGGCGCGCCCCCGGACAGGCACAGCCGCACGCTCGACAGGTCCGTGCGCCGCGCGAGCGGAGATTCCAGCATCGCCGCGAACATCGTCGGGACACCGGGCAGGATCGTGACCTTGCGCCGCTCGATGAGCTTGAGCGCGGGCTTCAGTTCGAACTTGGGCAGCAGCGCAATCTCGGCACCGAGCAGGGTCGCCGTGTTCATGACGATGGTCATCGCGTAGACGTGGAACAGCGGCAGGGCGCCGAACATGACCTCGAAGCCGGGTCGCGCGGTCGGCGCGAAGTCCCGGTTCTGCTGGGCGTTGATCGTGAGATTGGCGTGGGTGAGCATCGCGCCCTTGGGCCGGCCCGTGGTGCCGCCGGTGTATTGCAGCACCGCCACGTCCTCCTCGGGCTCGATGGCCACCGGCGCGAGCGCCGGCGGGGTCCGCCGGCAACGCCGCCCAAGTCGAGCCAGCCCGGCCCCGTCGGCAGGGCCGAGCGCCGGCCGCCGCCAAAGAGCCGGAAGAGCCAGTTGCGGGGGAAGGGAAGGGCGTCCTCGAGACGGGTGACGATCACCTCCTCCACGACGCCGGACCGGCGGGCGGCATCCGCCTTCGCGAGCAGCTCGGATATGTTGATGGTCACGAGCCAGCGCACTTTCGCGTCGTCGAGCTGGTGGACCAGCTCCTCCGCCGCGTAAAGCGGCGAGGAATTGACGACGATCCCGCCGGCGAGCAGCGCGGCGTAGTAGGTGATGACGTACTGCGGGCAGTTCGGCAGAAAGATCGCGACGCGGTCCCCCTTCTTCAGCCCGCGCTTCTGGAAGCCTGCGGCAAGCGCCCGGACCTCGGCCCAGGTCTCGCGGTAGGTCCAGGTGCGGCCGAAGAATTCGAGATGCACCTTCTCCGGCCAGCGGGCGGCCGAGCGCTCGAGCAGACGCGGCACCGGCCAGCCCTCGTAACGCTTGTCCCAGCGCACATCCGGCGGGTAGTGCGCAAGCCACGGCCGCGCCGGCCTGCCCGGCGCTCCCTGCTTTCCGCCCGCCGTGCCCGCGGCTTCGGCCCTCGAGCGCTTCGACCCCTCCGACATGTCCGCACCGCCCCCGCTTTCAATCCGGATCGACGAAGAGATCCGGAACCAGTTCCCGCCCCGGCTCGACCGCATAGGCGTCGAAGTCGGTCACCCCCGCGCGCCGCAGCACCTGCTCGTCGATGAAGAAGTTGCCTGTCACCTCGCGCGCGGGCCGGGTGAGGATCCAGTGGGCCGCATCCGCCACGATCTCCGGCTTGCGCGAGCGGCGCACCATCTCCTCGCCGCCGAGAAGATTGGCGACCGCCGCGGTCGCGATCGCCGTGCGCGGCCAGAGCGCATTGAAGGCGACCCGGCCGCGGAACTCCTCGGCCATGCCCAGCACGCACATGCTCATGCCGTATTTGGCCATCGTATAGGCGACATGCGGGGCGAACCAGTGCGGCTTCATCGACAGGGGCGGAGACAGCATCAGCACGTGCGGGTTGTCCGCCTCAAGCAGATGCGGCAGCGCCAGCTTCGTCGTCATGAAGGTGCCGCGGGCGTTGACCTGATGCATGAGGTCGAAGCGCTTCATGGGTGTTTCGAGCGTGCCGGTGAGCGAGATCGCGCTCGCGTTGTTGACGAGGATGTCGAGACGCCCGAAGGCTTCCACGGTCTTGGCGATCGCGGCGGCGACCTGATCCTCGAAGCGGATGTCGCAGACGATGGGAAGCGCCTGGCCGCCCGCCGCCTCGATCTCTTCGGCCGCCGTGTAGATGGTGCCCGGCAGCTTCGGATGAGGTTCGGCGGTCTTGGCCGCGATCGCCACCTTCGCGCCGTCGCGCGCCGCGCGTTTCGCGATCGCAAGGCCGATGCCGCGGCTGCCGCCGGTCACGAAGATCACCTTGTCCTTGAGCGTGCCGTTGCCCATGGCGCATGCCTCCGTTCGTGTTCCGTCGCGGCCGCGAGGCGGGCGAGCACGGGCTCGGGATCGAAGTGCCGCACCGCCCTGAAGCGCGCGACGCCGTCCGTTTCGCGCCTTGTCACCACGCCCTCGGCCTCGAGAAAGTGGAGATGGGCGATCGCCTCGCCGGTGGCCATCATCACCTCCATGCCCGCGACCCGCCGGCGATAGAGAGCCGGGAAGACCTCGCGCGCGGTCCGCTCCTCCTTATGGCAGAGAGCGGCCACCGCCGCCAGCCGCTCGATATGCCGCGCGATCAGGCGGTCGAGGCGGTGAGGGAGACCGGCGAACGGCCGGTTGTGCGCCGGCAGCACCAGCGTGTCCGCCGGCAGGGCCTTCAAGCGTGCGAGCGAGACCAGCCATTCGGCGAGCGGATTGCCCCAGGGCTCGCCCGGATAGACCGAGACATTGGAGCTGATCTCCGGGAGCAGCTGATCCCCGCTAACCAGCACGCCGAGGGCGGGGGCGTAGAAGCTGATGTGGCCGGGCGCGTGCCCTGCCGTCTCGATCGGCCACCAGCGGGTGCCGCCGAGATCGAGGGGCTCGTCGGGGGTGATCCGGTGCACGCCGATGGGCAGGCGTGCGACTCCCTCCCGATACCGGCCCCAGCCGCCGCGGCGGATCTTCTCCAGGGCCTCCTCGCGAAAGCCCGCCCGGCGGAAGAAGGCGATCACCTCGTCCGGGACCTGCGGGCCCTTCTGGTGCCAGAGCGCATGGGCGTAAAGCCAGCATGTCCGGCTCGCATGCAGCGGAAGACCGTATCGCCCGGCGAACCAGCCGGCCAGCCCCAGATGGTCCGGGTGGTGATGGGTCAGCAGCACGCGGGTGAGCAGCCTCTCCGGTCCGGCAGCCGCAAGGCGCCGGGCGAGGCGCCGCCACAGCCGGCGCGTCGTGGCGGACCGGATTCCGGTATCGACGAGCGCGTAGCGCAGGCCCGCGGGCCCCTCCTCCTCGGGCAGGAGATAGAGATTGATGTGGTCCAGCGCCCAGGGCAGAGGCATCCGGACCCAGCCGATCCCGCCCGGCAGCCGGACGACCTCCGCCGGCGCCGGCGGCTCGGCCACCGGGTAGCGGATGCCCTGCGGGCGCTCGCGCAGGCCGAGGCGGTGGTCGGCGCCCGGTTCGTCACCGATCGCCGTCACGGTCTCGCGGCAGGCCGCCGCGGTGATGGCTTCCGTGCGCGTCATGTCCGCAGCTTACGCTGCGCCGCACAAAAGACAAGGCTGCCCCGACGTCACCTGCGCGAACGGGGGGCTTCGCGCGGGCCGGCCGGTCAGGGCTGGAGGCTCTTCAGATAGCGTTCGAGCCAGTGGATGTCGTAGGCGCCGGTGCGGAAATCCTCCTCCTCCACGAGGCGGCGGTGCAGCGGCAGCGTCGTCTTGATGCCGCCGATCACGAACTCCTCCAGCGCCCGGCGCAGGCGGCGCAGCGCCTCCTCGCGGGTGTCGCCGCGCACGATGAGCTTGGCGACGAGGCTGTCGTAATACGGCGGCACCCGGCAGCCGGCGAACAGCGCCGAATCGACGCGCACGTCCAGCCCGCCCGGGGGGTGGTAGTCCGTCACCTGGCCCGGCGATGGCGCGAAGGTGACGGGATCCTCCGCGTTGATCCGGCACTCGATCGCATGGCCGCGCAGGACGACGTCCTCCTGCCGGATCCCCAGGGGCTCGCCGCGGGCGACGCGGATCTGCTCGCGCACGAGGTCGATGCCGGTGATCATCTCGGTGACCGGGTGCTCGACCTGAAGGCGCGTGTTCATCTCGATGAAGTAGAAGGCGCCGTCCTGCCACAGGAACTCGACGGTGCCCGCACCGCGGTAGCCGAGCTTTCTGATCGCCTCCGCGGTGCGGCCCGCGATGTCCTCGCGCTCGTCCGCCGTGATCACGGGGCTCGGCGCCTCCTCGAGGATCTTCTGGTGGCGGCGCTGGAGCGAGCAGTCGCGCTCGCCGAGATGGATGACGTTGCCGTGGGTGTCCGCGAGAATCTGGATCTCGATGTGGCGCGGATGGTCCAGGAACTTTTCGAGATAGACCGAATCATCGCCGAAGGCCGCCCGCGCCTCGGTGCGCGCCGCGCGGTAGGCCTGCTCGAGCCCGGCCTCCTCGCGCACCACCTTCATCCCGCGCCCGCCGCCGCCGGCCGCCGCCTTGATGAGCACGGGGTAGCCGATCTCGCGGGCCAGACGCTTCGCCTCGTCGAGATCGCGGATTCCGCCCTCGGAGCCCGGCACCGTCGGCACGCCGAGATCGGCCATGGTGCGCTTGGCGGCGATCTTGTCGCCCATCATCCGGATGTGTTCGGGAGAGGGGCCGATGAAGATCAGCCCGTGCTCCTCCACGACCTCGGCGAAATGGGCGTTCTCGGACAGGAAGCCGTAGCCCGGATGGATCGCGTCCGCATCCGTGATCTCGGCCGCGGCCATGATCGCGGGGATGTTGAGGTAGCTGTCCTTGGCGGGCGGCGGGCCGATGCACACGGCCTCGTCCGCGAGGCGCACATGCATCGCTTCCGCATCGGCGGTGGAATGGACCGCGACCGTGCGGATGCCCATCTCGTGGCAGGCGCGGTGGATGCGCACCGCGATTTCGCCCCGGTTCGCGATCAGAACCTTCTCGATCTCGGCCATGGTGGACCCCTCGGCCCGCTTTCCCGGCATCCGGCTCACGCGATGACGAGCAGGGGCTCGCCGAATTCGACGGGCTGCGCGTCCGAGAAGAAGATGTGGCGCACGACGCCCGCGCGCGGCGCGGGGATCGGGTTCATCACCTTCATCGCCTCGATGATCAGCAGGGTCTGACCTTCCTCGACCTTGTCGCCCACCTGCACGAAGGGTTTCGCGCCCGGCTCCGGCGCCACGTAGGCGGTCCCCACCATGGGCGCGGTGACGAGGCCGGGGTGCGTCCGCCAGTCGGGCTCGCCGGCATCCGCCGCCGGCGCCCTCTCTGCGGCCGCCGCGGCGGCTGCCGCGCCCGCCTCCAGCGCGCGGGGTTGCGGCAGCGGTGCCGGCGCCGGCTGAGCGGGCACCTCCGCCACGACGGTGAGCGTGCGGGCGATGCGGATGCGCATCCCGTCCTGTTCGACCTCGATTTCGCTGAGCTCGGATTCGGATAGCAGTTTGGCGAGTTCGCGGATGAACTTTCTGGCCTCGCTGAGCTTCATCATGCCCCGTCGGTCCCGTTCCGTGCCGTCCTTGCCCATGACCTCGTCGCCGCCGCCGGCGGGTCGGTGCCTGTTACCGGTTTTCGCAGGTCCCGCCAAGCCCGATCGCGCGCGTCCGCCTCCGTCGTGCCGTCAGTCGACGTCCGCCTCCTCGCGCGCCCGCAGGATCGCAAGCAGCGCCTCGGCCGCGAGCTCGTAGCCCAGTGCCCCGAAACCCGCAACGATCCCGGCCGCGCCGCGGGCCGTCAGCGATCGCGCCCGGAACTCCTCGCGCGCATGGATATTGCTCAGGTGCACCTCGACGACCGGCACCGGCACCGCCAGCACGGCATCGAGCAGGGCGACGGAGGTGTGGGTGAGGCCGCCCGGGTTCAGAATCACGCCGTCGGCCTCCTCGCCGGCCTCGTGCAGCCAGTCGATCAGCACGCCTTCATGATTGCTCTGACGGAAGTCGATGCGCACATGGCGCGCGTCGGCCCAGGCGACCAGCCGGGACTCGATGTCGGCGAGGCTGTCGTGGCCGTAGACCTCCGGCTCGCGCGTGCCGAGGAGATTGAGATTGGGGCCGTTGAGCACATGGATACGCATCACCCGCCGCCTTCCCTCGCAACCGCCGCCGGCGCGCCGGCGGACAGCGACGCTAGCCCGTCGCCGCGGCGAAGAAAAGGGGGTCGGGCGCCGGCGGCGGGGCGGGGCATCCTTGTTTCGGGGTGGGCGAGGGGCTACATGCGCGGGGTGAGCGGACGAGCATCAGGGCAAGGATCAGGGCGATGGGCGAGGCCATGACCGGGACCAGGACCGGAACCATCTCGATCACGGTGAACGGCGAGACGAGACGCGTCGGCGACGGCATGACGGTGGCGGCTCTGCTGGCCGAACTGGGCCTTGCGCCGGAGAAGGTCGCGATCGAGCGCAATCTCGCGATCGTGCCCCGGTCGGCCTATGCGTCGACGCCGCTCGAAGAGGGCGACCGGCTGGAGATCGTCCATTTCATCGGCGGCGGCGAGGCGGCCGCCGAGATCGAGGGCGAGGACGACGTGCTCGAGATCGCGGGCCGGCGCTTCCGCTCGCGGCTCATCGTCGGCACCGGCAAGTACCGGGACTTCGAGGAGACCGCGCGGGCGGTGGAGGCTTCGGGTGCCGAAATCGTCACGGTGGCCGTGCGCCGCGTCAATCTTTCCGATCCCTCGAAACCCATGCTCGTCGACTACCTCTCGCCCGCACGCTACACCTTCCTGCCCAACACCGCGGGCTGCTACACGGCGGAAGAGGCGGTCCGCACCCTGCGGCTTGCGCGCGAGGCGGGGGGATATGATCTCGTCAAGCTCGAGGTGCTGGGCGACAGAAAGACCCTCTATCCCGACATGCGCGAGACCCTGCGCGCCGCCGAGATGCTGATCGCCGACGGCTTCAAGGTCATGGTCTACATGAACGACGACCCGATCATGGCGAAAGAGCTCGAGGAGATGGGGTGTGTGGCGATCATGCCGCTGGGGGCGCCGATCGGTTCCGGGCTCGGGATCCAGAATCCCGTCAACATCCGCATCATCATCGAGCAGGCGAAGGTGCCGGTGATCGTCGATGCGGGGGTCGGCACGGCCTCGGATGCCGTGATCGCGATGGAGCTCGGCTGCGATGGCGTGCTCATGAACACCGCGATCGCCGAGGCCCGCAATCCAGTGAAGATGGCCAAGGCGATGCGGCATGCGGTGATCGCGGGGCGCGCGGCGTATCTTGCGGGCCGCATGCCCAAGAAGCGCTACGCCGACCCGTCCTCCCCGCTCGCCGGGCTGATCTGAGGGCGTCGGTCAGCGCGGCGGCGGGAGTGGTTCCGTCCCTTCGTTCAGGATGGACAGATACCGGTGATAGGCGTAGACGCGCCCGCGCCGCGCACCGGTGATCTCCTTCACGATGCCGAGAGAGCTGAGCGCCTCCATGGCTTTTGCCACGGTCGGGAAGGTCAGCCCCGTCAGTTCGCCCGCAACGGCGATCGTCAGAAGGGGCCGTTTGCGAAGTTCGCCGAACACCCGCAACATGCTGCTCGCGCGGCGCCCCTCAGCCGCGATGCGCGCGGCGTCCTCCTCGAAAAGGGCGACAAGGCGTCGAGCCGTATCAACGGCATTGGTGGCCGTCTCGACAACCCCTTCGAGGAAGAATGCGAGCCACGACTCCCAGTCTCCTTCGAAGCGCACCCTGTCCAGGAGACGATAGTACTCATCCCTGTGACGCTTCAAATAGAGACTGAGATAGAGAAGCGGCTTGGACAATACTCCTTTCTCGTGGAGAATGAAGGCGATCAGCAGCCTTCCCATTCGGCCGTTCCCCTCGAGAAACGGATGAATCGTTTCGAACTGAACATGGGCCAGCGCCGCCTTGACCACGGCGGGATAGCCGGAGTTTCGGTCGTGAATGAATCTTTCGAGATCCGCCATGCAATCTTCCACGCGGTCGGGCGGTGGTGGAACGAAATGGGCGTTGCCGGGCCGCGTGCCGCCTATCCAGTTCTGGCTGCGGCGGAACGCGCCGGGTGACCGGCTGCTGCCGCGCCCGCGGGAGAGAAGGATGGCATGCATGTCTCTCAGAAGGCGGTTGGAAAGCGGAAAACCTTGCTGCAAACGGGCCACTCCGTGCTCCAGTGCCGCCACGTGGTTGGAGACTTCCACTGCGTCGTCCCATAGCGCGCCCGGCTGGCCCGCAAGTTCGAACAGCAGCAGATCTGAAAGCGAGGACTGGGTGCCCTCGATCTGGGACGAAAGCACCGCCTCCCGGCGGACGTAGGAGTAGAGGAAGAGGTTGGGATCGGGCAGAATCAGAGTGATGCTGTCCAGGCGCCCGAGGGCAAGCTGTGCGCGCTCGAGCAGGTTGCCGAGGGGGCCGGTCAGCTCGAGCGGCGGGCGGGGAGGGAGCGGGGATGGAACGAATGCCAAAACGGTTTCGCCGGCTACCCGCGTGAGCTGGAGGGTTCCCGTTCGCCCCCGGCGCATGGTTTTGCCGCCTTGTTGAAGCTTCCTTTAACAGCCGCGACGTTTATTAAACGCTCACGGCGTTTGCTTTAATAAATGGAATTGCGCAGGCCGCGCAAGCCCAGAAAGGGCAAGGGCCCCCTGCTTCTTGCGCTTTGCTTCGCCCGGTTGCCGTCGCAATCTTCCAAGGCATGCGGCAATGCGCGTCAGGGCGCCGCCCGGGAGCGGGCGGCCCGTTCCGCCGCCTCGCGCGCCAGCCGGTCGACGCGGGTGTTTTCGGCATGACCCGCATGGCCCTTGACCCAGTGCCACGAGATTTCGTGCGGGGCCATCGCCGCGACGAGTTCCTGCCAGAGGTCCCGGTTCTGCACGGGTTTGCGTGCGGAGGTGCGCCAGCCGTTCGCCTGCCAGCGCGGCAGCCATTCGGTGATGCCCCGGCGCAGGTACTGCGAATCGGTATGGAGCTCGACGCGCGCCGGTCTTCTCAATGCCTGAAGCGCGCGGATCGCGGCCATGAGCTCCATGCGGTTGTTGGTGGTGTCCGCCTCGCCGCCGGAGATCACCTTCTCCCGATCCCGCCATCTCAGCAGCGCCGCCCAGCCGCCCGGGCCGGGATTGCCGAGGCAGGAGCCGTCGGTGAAGATCTCCACCGGTCCGGCAAGCCGCTGCCGGGACGCGGTTCGCTTGTCGCTCGCCGCCTTCACCAGTGGGCCGTCTCAGGCGGCATCCTCGCGCAACTCGGCAGGGAGCTTGAAGGTGACGTGCTCGCGCGCGGTCTCGATTTCATCGAAGGTCACCGTGTACCGCTCGCGCAGCGCGGCGATGACGTCCTGCACGAGGATCTCGGGAGCCGAGGCGCCCGCCGTGATTCCGACGACCTTGGCGCCCGCCAGCCAGGACCAGTCGATCTCCGACGCCTTCTGCACCAGCCGCGCGGGCGCACCCGCCTTCTCCGCCACCTCCACCAGCCGGCGCGAGTTCGAGGAGTTCGGTGCGCCGATCACCAGCATGCGGTCGACATGCGGCGCAATGGCCTTGACGGCCGCCTGGCGGTTGGTGGTGGCGTAGCAGATGTCCTCCTTGCGCGGGCCGGCGATGTTGGGGAACCGGCGCTTCAAGATCTCCACCACCTCCGCCGTGTCCTCCACCGACAGCGTCGTCTGGGTGACGAAGGCGAGATTGTCGGGATCCTCCACCTCGATGGTCTCGGCATCCTCCGCCGATTCGATCAGCGTGATGCTGCCGGGCGGCACCTGCCCCATGGTGCCGATGACCTCGGGATGGCCCGCATGACCGATCATCAGGATGTGGCGGCCGTTGGCGAAGTGCCGCTCCACCTCCCGGTGGACCTTGGACACCAGCGGGCAGGTGGCATCGATGTAGAGCATCTGACGGCGCTGGGCCTCGGCCGGGACCGACTTCGGCACCCCATGGGCCGAGAAGACGACCGGCGCATTGTCGGGCACCTCGTCGAGCTCCTCGACGAAGACGGCCCCCTTGGCCTCCAGCTCCTCGACCACATGGCGGTTGTGGACGATCTCGTGGCGCACATAGACGGGGCGGCCGAAGCGCTCGAGCGCAAGCTCGACGATCTTGATGGCGCGGTCCACCCCGGCGCAGAAGCCGCGCGGGGCGGCCAGCATGATCTTGAGGGGCGGTTTCGTCGGGCTCGCCGTGGTCATCTCTCGCTCGCTTTCTTCCAGGATCCGCGCACCGGCCCTCAGCCCGATCCGCCGAGGGCGGTGTGCGCGCCGGGCCATGCCTCATTCCCGCCCCGCTTATCGCCCATCCCGGCACGGGGCGCAAGCGCGAGCCGCCGCAGCCGTTGGAGAAGGGGCCCATTGCCCTTGCGCCGAATTCCGCCTATGGCAGGCGCGGGCCGCAGGCCCCGTGCTGTCAAGAGGAGGCGATGGGACGGTGATCGGGACGGGAACGAAGGCGGGACGGGGAGCCGTGCACGGGCTTGCGCGCGCGGCCTTCCTTCTTTCGGTGCTGCTGCTGGCCGGCTGCGGGGGGAAGAAGGCCAATCCGCTGGCCGTCACCATCATGCGCTGCCCCGCACCGGCGGTAGTGGAGGGGCTGTCGACGCTCACCCGCTTCGCCTCCGCGCGGCGCACGGCGGATTCGGTTCTCTTCACCGCCACCATCGAGGATCTCCGTCTCGACTGCGATCAGGGCGAGCGCGTGCGCAGCCGCCTGCGCTTCCGCATCTCGGCGCTGCGCGGCCCGGCGCTTCGTGACGAGGTCGTCGAGGTGCCCTATTTCGTCGCCGTGATGCGCGACAATGGCGAGATCGTCGCCAAGGAGATCTATACCAGCCGCCTGGTGTTTGCGCGCGGTGCCAAGCGCGCGGAGACCGAGGAGGAGATCATCCAGACGATCCCCTCCATCGAGCAGGCCCGGCGCTACGACTACGAGCTGCTCGTCGGCTTCCAGCTGCGCACAGACGACCTGATCTTCAACGTCGTCCGCTGACGCACCCTATCCGGCCGCCCGCGTGCTCAGGCGGCCGGCGGCGTCCAGGCGGCGGGCTTGAGCGGCTCGTCGAGCGGCGTCTGGGCCAGGTGGTTCGTGTAGTTCGAGAGCACCTTGAGCCCGATGGCCAGCACGATCTCGAGCACCTGGCGCTTGTCGAAACCGGCGGCGAGAAAGTCCGAGAGCGCCTCGTCGTCGACGAAGCCCTGGCGGTCCACCATCTCCGTCACGAAGCGGCGCAGCGCCTCGAGCCGCGCATCACCGGCGATCTCCCGACCGTCGCGCACGGCCGTGATCACCTCGTCGGGAAGGCCGGCCATCCGCGCCACGGTCGAGTGCGCGGCGACGCAGTAGTGGCAGCGGTTGGCACGGCTGATGGCGAGCAGGATGAGCTGGCGCTCGGCCGGCGTGAAGCTCGTCTGGTCGAAGAGGTTCGAAAGCGTGAGATACCCCTCGAGCAGTGCCGGCGCGGCCGCCATCACCTTCAGCACGTTCGGTACGAAGCCGAACTTGGCCCCCGCCTTCTCAAGCAGCGCACGTGCCTTCTCGTCGGCCTTTTCCGGCTCGATCACGGCGAATTCCGTCATGACGTGATGCTCCCTTCGGTTGCGATGCGTGACGCGGCCGATATGGCGCCCGCACCGGCCGGTCTCAAGGCCGAAGCCCGCAAAAGTGTGAGGCTGCTCACGCAGATGTGATCACGCGTGAGCCTGTGCGCCCGCCATTGCCACCGCGCCGGGGATGGGGCATCCTTGGGCCCGGGACTGGAGGCTGTCGCGATGGGCTGGAAGCTCGAGGACGGAACCCCCGTAACCGCGGAGGAGCTCGCCGAGGAGATCACGCGGGTGCCGCGCACGCGGTTCTGGCGGATGACCTACATGGTCTTCCTCTGGCCCGAGGATGCGGATCCCGGCAAGCCGGACGAAGCGGACGGCTTCTACGCCGGCTTCGTGCTCGAGCTGGTGGCGCTGGAGGGCGCGATCAAATGGGTGATCCAGCCCGTGGGCGGCGACCGGTCGGCGCGCGTGGAGGGCATTGCGCCGATCGGCCGCAAGGCGGTGTTCGCGGCGATGGCGAAGATGGAGGAGCTCGCGGCCCATCGCCGGCGGCTGGCGGAGCGGGGCTGAGCGCCGGCCGTCAGCGGCCCGCGATCCGCGCGAACACGGCGTGCACCTGCCGGGCGCAGGCCTCCCAGGACAATCCCGCCACTGCCGCACGCACCATCTCGGGTGCGGGCCGGGCGGCGAGCACGCGCCGCACCGCCGCCGCCAGCGCGGCCGGATCCTCGGGATCGACCAGGATGCCCGCAGGCTCGGGCGGCAGGATTTCCGGAATGCCGCCCACGGGTGCGGCGACCGTAGGCAAGCCGCTTGCCAGCGCTTCGAGGACGACGTTCGGGATCCCTTCGCGTTCGGAAGGGTGCAGAAGCACATCCGCCCCCCGGTAGGCGAGCGCGACGTGTTCCGGCGGCCAGCCGCCCGGCAGCGCGACCCGGTCCCCCACACCGGCGGCCCCGGCCTCCGCCTCCAGCACCGGCTTAAGCGGGCCCTCCCCGATGATCACGAGTCGCGCCTCGGGCAGGGCCCGGAGCAGCGGCAGGAGCAGGCGGTGGCGCTTGAGGGCGACCAGTTGGCCGACGGCCAGCAGGACCGGGCCCTGCTGCGGCCAGCCGAGTGCCGCGCGGGCCGCTGCGCGGTCGCCGGGGCGAAAGAAGGCGGTGTCGACGCCGTTGCGAATCGTGACGATCCGGGCCGGGTCCACGCCGGCCGCGATGAGCGCCTCCTTGAGTGCCTGCGAGACGGTGATGATGGCCGCGGCCCGTTCCAGCGCGCGCAGGATCCGGCCGCGGTAGCCTGGCAGCTTCAGGATGTAATTGACGTCGCTGCCCCGGGCGGTCAGCACGAGGGGAAGGCCGAGGCGGCGGGCCAACAACGCGGCCGCCACGCCGTCCGGGTAGAGATAGTGGGCATCGATGAGGCGGGGGCGCCGCTCGGCCACGAGCCGGTCCACGGTGGGCGCCGCCGCCCGGGCCAGCAGCCGGAACTGGATGAGGCCGAATCCCGGCGCCATGGGATACCGGGGGTGAACGGCCGGCAACCCCTGCCAGCATGTCTCGGCGGCGACCTCTTCGCGCACCGCATAGCCGCGCAGCAGGCGGGCATGCAGCACCGGCCGCGGCACCGGCGCCACCACGCGAAGCCCGACCCCGAGCGCGGCGAGCGCAGCGAGCCTCCGGGCCACGAACAAGCCGTGCCGCGGGCGGGAGGGATTGGGAAACAGGGTCGTGAAGCTGAGCACGTCCATGCGCCGGCCGATCCGCGCTGCTCCCCGCCATTGCGGCGCGCGAGCCTGCCCGAGGCCTTCGCCTCTTGGCAAGGCCCGGCTGCGGCCCTAAAGCAGGGGCCGCAGGCCGCGCGATGTTGCAGGGATGCGGCCGCCTGACGGGAAAGACATGCCGATGGCCTCTGGCGCTGTGCGCAAGGTGGTGCTCGCCTACTCGGGCGGGCTCGACACCTCCGTGATCCTGAAGTGGCTCCAGGTGACCTACGGTTGCGAGGTGGTGGCGTTCACCGCCGACCTCGGCCAGGGCGCCGAGCTGGAAGAGGCCCGCCGCAAGGCGGAGATGCTCGGCGTGAAGGAGATCTTCGTCGAGGATCTGCGCGAGGAGTTCGTGCGCGACTATGTCTTCCCGATGTTTCGGGCGAACGCCCTGTACGAGGGCGCCTATCTGCTCGGCACGGCGATCGCGCGGCCGCTGATCGCCAAGCGCCAGATCGAGATCGCCCACGCGACCGGGGCCGATGCCGTGGCCCACGGGGCGACCGGCAAGGGCAACGACCAGGTGCGCTTCGAGCTGACCTATGCGGCCCTTGATCCTGCGATCCGCGTGATCGCGCCCTGGCGTGAATGGGATTTGAACTCCCGCGCCGCGCTGATCGCCTTCGCCGAGGCCCACCAGATCCCGGTGCCTAAGGACAAGCGCGGCGAGGCGCCATTTTCGGTGGACGCGAATCTGCTGCACACCTCGAGCGAGGGCAAGGCGCTGGAGGATCCGGACCACGAGCCGGAGGAGTACATCTACTCGCGCACCCGCGCGCCCGAGGAGGCGCCCGATACCCCGCAATATGTGACCCTCGCCTTCGAGCGGGGCGATCCCGTCGCCGTGGACGGCGAGGCGCTCTCGCCCGCACGGCTGCTGGAGCGGCTGAACGAGCTGGGGCGCGAGCACGGCATCGGCCGCATCGACCTCGTCGAGAACCGCTTCGTGGGGCTCAAGTCCCGCGGCGTCTACGAGACTCCGGGCGGCACGATCCTGCTCGCCGCCCACCGCGGCATCGAGCAGATCACGCTCGACCGCGGCGCGGCGCATCTCAAGGACGAGCTGATGCCGCGTTACGCCGAGCTCATATACAACGGCTTCTGGTTCAGCCCGGAGCGGGAGATGCTGCAGGCGGCGATCGATCACAGCCAGCGGCATGTCACCGGCGAGGTGCGGCTCAAGCTCTACAAGGGCTCGGTATCCGTCGTCGGCCGTCGCTCGCCGCATTCGCTCTACGCCAGGGATCTTGCGAGCTTCGACGAGGCGGGCGGCTACGACCAGAAGGACGCCGAAGGCTTCATCCGCCTCCACGCGCTCAGACTGAAGCTGCTCGCCGCACGCGCCAAGCGCACGGGGGCGTGACGGTCCCGCGGGGGCGGCCGCGCCCCGTGCTCACCCCTCCGGTGTGATCCCCTCCCGTCCGCGTCCCGCAAGCGGGGCGATCCTGACGGACAATCGCTGCCGGGCCGGGACGCATCGGCCGGGGCGCCACCATCGTGTCTCACGGCAAGTCATTCTCAGATATGGAAATTTCTTGTGGCACGCGAGTTGCTTGTGTCGTGGCGAGCCGATGGCTCGCAGGCGGCCAGAAGGACGCCTTGTGGAAATCCAGAAAGGAGAAGACTCATGGCTTTTTCCGTGAACACCAACCCGGGAGCGTTCGTGGCTTTGACGCAGTTGAACGAGACCAACCGTCAGCTCGCCATCACCCAGAACCGGATCAACACCGGTCTGAAGGTGGCGAGTGCCAAGGACGATGCCGCGACATTCGCGATCGCGCAGAACCTGCGTGCGGATGTCGCCGGCTTCAACGCGGTCTCGCAAAGCCTCGACCGATCGATCGCGGCGCTGGACGTGGCGCTGAATGCATCCGAGGCGATCGCCGATCTTCTGATCAAGCTCAGGGAGACGGCGGTGGCCGCATCGGACCCCGGCCTCGATTCCCTGTCGCGGCAGGCTCTCGAGGACGAATTCAAGCAGGTCCTGCGGCAGATCGACTCGATCGTGCAGAGCGCCTCGTTCAACGGCACCAACCTGATCAGTGCCGCCAACTCCGTCGCCGCCATCGACGAGAACGGCCAGGTGGTCTTCTCCGTGGCGGGTGCGGACATGACGGTCTCGGCGCTGGGCATTTCCAGCGCCTTCGCGACGGCGACCGCCGCACAGTCGGTGGTCTCGGAGCTGGATGGTGCCATCAGCACGGTGAACGCGACGCTTTCCGTGCTGGGTGCAGGCCGCCAGCGCTTCGAGCTGCAGAAGGACTTCGTCGGCAAGGTGATCGACAGCCTCAAGATCGGCATCGGCAATCTCGTCGATGCGGATCTGGCGAAGGAGAGCGCCAATCTGCAGGCGCTCCAGGTCCGGCAGCAGCTCGGGCTGCAGGCGCTGGCCATCGCCAACCAGGCGCCGCAGACGATCCTTTCGCTCTTCGGTGGCCGGTGAGTCTGTTTCGGCAGGAGGCGGAGGTTCGGCGCAGGCCGGGCCTCCGCCTCCTCCTCTTTTGTTGCAGCGGGTCCGGGCGGTCGCCCCGGCAAGAATTTCCATGCGGCTTCCGCATCGCTTCCCCGATCTTCCCGTCAGCGACGCTTCGACAGATTCGCATTGATGATCAACAAGATATTCGAGGCCTGCGAATTGGCACGCCTGTTGCTTCATTCGCTGCGACGCTTGCGCGCCGGCCGCGAAGGCAATGGCTGCCGGCGGGGCGGCAGGAAGCGAGGAGCCGAAGAGGAGAACGGCGATGGCGTTTTCGGTGAACACCAATCCGGCGGCGTTGAGCGCCCTGCAGCAGCTCACCCGCACGACGGACCAGCTCAACGACACGCAGGAGCGGGTGAACACGGGACTGAGGATCCGCTCGGCCAAGGACAACGCGGCGGTGTTCGCGATCGCGCAGAACCTCAGGGCCGATTTCCGCGGCTATGACGCGGTGGCGCAGAGCCTTGATCGTTCGATCAGCGCAACCGACGTGGCGCTCGCGGCCTCGCAGGCGATCGGCGATCTGCTGCTCGATCTCAAGGAGCGCGCGGTGGCGGCGGCCGACGCCGGTCTCGATGCGGCGAGCCGCGCGGCGCTGAAGCAGGATTTCGAGCAGATCCGCGACCAGATTTCGACGATCATCGCGAACGCCTCCTTCAACGGCACCAACCTGATCGACGGCGGCACCGACCAGGTGGTCGCGATCACCACCCCGGACGCGCAGCAGACGATCGTCGTCCAGCACGAGAACATGTCGCCGGGGGGTGCGATCATCACCTTCGGGCCCAGCTCCACCTTCAATACGGCATCCCAGGCCGCGGCGCTGGTGACCAAGATCGACCAGTCCATCGCGAACCTGAGCGATGCGCAGACGCGTCTCGGCGCGGGCGCCAAGGCGCTGCAGACACAGCGCGACTTCACGACCATCATTCAGGACACCCTGCAGACCGGCATCGGCAATCTCGTGGACGCGGACCTGGCCCGCGAAAGCGCCCGGCTGCAGGCCCTGCAGGTCAAGCAGCAGCTCGGATTGCAGGCGCTCAGCATCGCCAACAGCCAGCCGCAGGCGATCCTGCGCCTGTTCGGCGGATAAGCGACGCCGGATACCGACGTCACTCTCCTCCCTGTCCCCGCCCCCGACAAGGCCGGTGCCCGGTGCGGTGCCGGCCTTGTCACGTGCGGAATCATGCGTCCTTGCGCCGAAAGACAAGGAAGCGCCCGCCGGCGGCGGACGCTTCGAGGATCGACCCGTTGTCGAAAATCCGATCGGTGTGAACCGTTCGCGGGCTTCCGATGCCGAGGCCTTCCCGCCTTCTCGCCGGTCACCGGGCTGCGCCCGTTTCCTCCCTGAACCTGGGTCGCGGTCCTCGCGGATTCCGCCGCGCATGAAGTGGGGCGTCGCCCCGCCACCCGGTCCCTGCGTCGTGCGCCCTCTTACACGGGGCTGCGTTTGTCGATCGACGGCCAAGACCATACATCGCCGCTGCTCCGCTGTCACCGAGGAGGGCCGCTTTGACCCTCGGTGTCGGCGAAAAAAGCGGGGAACTGTTGCATTCAGGCAACACTCGCAGGCATCCGGTGGAGCCGCGGCCGGCACTCCCGCAGCCCCGGCGCAAGCCGCGCAGCGCAATTGCAACCATCCGCCTGCGAATCGCGAGCCCGCCGTCTTGAAGCCTTGCCAGCGGCGGGGGGGCACGGGCATCTAGAACGGGCCGCGCCTGAGGCGGCATCCGCATCCGGCACGGGAAGGGCACGGGCGATGGGCGTGGAGTGGGAGCTGGCCTGGCGGTATCTCAAGGCCCGGCGTGCCGACGGCTTCATTTCCGTCATCGCCGGCTTCGCGCTCGTCGGGATCCTTCTCGGCGTGGCCACGCTCATCATCGTCATGAGCGTGATGAACGGCTTTCGGGCCGAGCTGATCGACAAGCTCCTCGGCTTCAACGGTCACGCGGTCGTGGCGCCCTATGCGGGGGAGATTCCGAACTATCGGGAGCTCGTCGCGAAGATCCGCAAGGTGCCGGGCGTCACCCGGGTGACCCCCTACATCCACGCCCAGGCCATGGCGATCGCGGGCGAGAGGGCGGCCGGCGCCTTCATCCGCGGCCTGCCGGACGAGGCGCTCCGGCCGGGCGCGCTCTCCGGCATGGAGATCGTGTCGGGAAGCCTCGACGAGCTCGAGTACGAGCGCACGGTGATCCTCGGCGAAAAGCTGGCGCAGAATCTCGGGGTGGGGCCGGGGGACACCGTCACGCTCTTGCTGCCGCGATTCGTCGCGACTCCCCTGGGCGGCGTCCCCCGGGGCATCCCCTTCGTCGTCGGCGCCGTCGTCCGGCTTGGCATCTACGACTTCGACAACCTCTTCATCGGCATGCCGCTGGATGAGGCCCAGCGTCTGCTCGGCATGAAGGATGCGGTGACGAACATCGAGATCATGACGACCGATCCCGCGCATGTGGAGACGGTGGTGCCGGCGATCGATGCCCTCGTGCGCGACGTGGGCGCCGTGGTGACCTGGCGCGACATGAACAGGAGTCTCGTCTCCGCCCTTGATGTCGAGCGGCACGTGATGTTCCTCATTCTTACGCTGATCATCTTCGTCGCCGCCTTCAACATCATCTCGAGCCTCATCATCCTCGTCAAAGACAAGGCGCGCGACATCGCGATCCTGCGCACCATCGGGCTTGCGCGGGCGGCGGTGGTGCGGGTGTTCGTGATCGCCGGCGGCAGCCTCGGCGCCATCGGCACCGGGCTCGGCGTCGTGCTGGGCCTCGTCTTCTGCGATCACATCGCCGCGATCCGCGCTTTTCTTGAACGGCTGACGGGCACGCAGCTGTGGAACCCGGAGGTGCGGTTCCTGAGTGAGATTCCGGCGCTCGTCGATCCGGTGGAGGTGCTGGTCGTCGTTCTCGTGGCACTCGGACTGTCGCTGGTCGCGACCCTGCCGCCGGCGCTGCGCGCGGCGCGGCTCGACCCCGTCGAGGTCCTGCGCTACGAGTGAGCCATGGCCGATCCGATCCTCATCGCCGATCACGTCGCGAAAGGCTTCCGCCAGGCCGGCCGGCAGATCACCGTGCTGGTGGACGTCTCGCTCGAGCTGGCGGCTGGCGAGGTGGTGGCGCTGACCGGACCGTCGGGCACCGGCAAGTCCACCTTCCTGCATATCGCCGGATTGCTGGAGCGCCCCGATTCGGGCCGCGTCGCGATCGCCGGCGCCGACATGACGCAGGCGGGCGACGGGGAGCGCACCCGGGCGCGGCGCGGGCTCATCGGCTTCGTCTACCAGTTCCACCATCTGCTGCCGGAGTTCACGGCGCTCGAGAATGCGGCGATGCCGCTTCGCGTCGCCGGCCGGTCGCGGGGCGAGGCGCTCGCCGCCGCGCGGAGGGTTCTGGAGCGGCTGGGGCTGGCCGCGCGCCTCGATCACCGCCCGGCGGCGCTCTCGGGCGGGGAGCAGCAGCGGGTGGCGATCGCCCGTGCGCTGGTGCACGAGCCCCGGGTCGTGCTGGCCGACGAACCGACCGGGAATCTCGACGAGCACACGGCCGGGGAGGTGATGGAGCTGTTTCTCGCCGTCGCGCGCGAGCGGGGCGCCGCCGTGCTGCTCGCCACCCACAATCTGGAGCTCGCGCGGCGCGCCGACCGCGTGCTGCGCCTGCACGAGGGCAGGCTGGAGCCGCTTGACGCGGCGGTCTGAAGCGAAACGCCGGCAGGGCGGAACGGGGCAGGGCATGGAGGCTTCACGCGCGAACGGGACGCCGGAGAACGGGCTGTCGCCCTTCGTCCATCTCAGGGTGCACAGCGCCTATTCGCTGCTCGAGGGTGCGCTGCACATCGCGGAGATCGCCAGGCTGTGCCGGGAACACCGCATGCCGGCCGTCGCCGTGACCGATTCGGCCAATCTCTTCGGCGCCCTCGAATTCTCCGAGACCATGGCGAAAGCCGGCGTCCAGCCGATCATCGGCGTCACCCTGCCGGTCGTCTGGGACGGGGAGGAAGAGGCCCACGCGGCGCGCCGGCCCGGGCGCGCCTTGCCGAAGATCGTGCTGCTGGTCCAGGACGAGACGGGCTACCGCAATCTGCTCAAGATCGTCTCGCGCGCGCATCTCGACAGCGCCGACCCCCATCAGCCGGCGACATCGCTGGATCGGCTGGCCGCCCATCACGCGGGACTGATCTGCCTGTCGGGCGGGATCGAGGGGCCGGTGGGCGAGGCAGTACTCGCGGGCGATCTTGCAGGCGCGGAAGCGCGGGCGAGGCGGCTCGCGGAACTCTTTCCCGGCCGCTTCTACATGGAGCTGCAGCGCCACGGGCTGGCGGCCGAGGCGCGCGCCGAGCCGCATTTCATCGCCTTCGCCTATGCCCACGACTGGCCGCTGGTTGCGACCAACCAGTGCTACTTTCCCGACCCCGGCATGTACGAGGCGCATGATGCCCTCCTGTGCATCAAGGAAGGCACGGTCGTGGCCGAAAGCGCGCGCCGGCGCGTCACCCGCGAGCACTGGTTCAAGAGCGGCGCGAAGATGGCGGCGCTGTTCGCCGATCTGCCGGAGGCCGTGCGGAACACGCTGGTGATCGCCCGGCGATGCGCCTTCCGGCCCCGTCCGCACAAGCCGATCCTGCCCCGATTCGAGAGCCCGGAGGGCCTGTCGGAGGAGGAGCTGCTGCGCCGGCGCGCGGAAAGCGGGCTGGAGAACCGTCTTGCCAGCCACGTCTTCCGTCCGGACGACGATGCAGCCACGCGCGAGCGCAAGGCGCGGCCCTACCGTGAGAGGCTCGCCTATGAGCTCGACGTCATCACCCGCATGGGTTTCGCCGGCTATTTCCTGATCGTCTCGGACTTCATCTCCTGGGCGAAGGAGCAGCGCATTCCCGTGGGGCCCGGGCGCGGATCGGGCGCGGGCTCGCTTGTCGCCTGGGCGCTCAGGATCACCGAGCTCGACCCCCTGCGCTTCTCGCTGCTGTTCGAGCGCTTCCTCAATCCCGAACGCGTGTCGATGCCGGATTTCGACATCGACTTCTGCCAGGAGCGGCGCGAGGAGGTGATCCGCTACGTGCAGAGCAAATACGGCGCCGACCGCGTCGCCCAGATCATCACCTTCGGAAAGCTCCAGGCGCGGGCCGTGCTGCGCGACGTGGGGCGGGTGCTGGAGCAGCCCTATCCGGTGACCGACCGGCTGTGCAAGCTGGTCCCCAACAATCCGGCCGATCCCAAGACCCTCGCCGAGGTGCTGGAGGAGGAGCCGAGGCTTGCCGAGGCGCGCCGCAGGGATCCACTCACCGACGCCGTGATCACCCGCGCCTTGAGGCTCGAGGGGCTCTATCGCCATGCCTCCACCCACGCCGCCGGGGTGGTGATCGGCGACCGGCCGCTCGACGAGCTGATCCCGCTCTACCGCGATCCCCGGGCGGACATGCCCGTCACCCAGTTCAACATGAAGTGGGTGGAGCAGGCGGGGCTGGTGAAGTTCGACTTCCTCGGGCTGAAGACGCTCACCGTGCTCCGCCGGGCCGCGGAATTCGTGGCGGGGACCCGGGGGGTGGAGGTCGATCTCGACCGCATCCCCCTAGATGATCCGGCGACCTTCGCCATGCTCGGCCGCGGCGAGACCGCGGGGGTGTTCCAGCTGGAATCGGCGGGCATGCGCCAGGTGCTGAAAGAACTCAAGCCCGACAAGTTCGAGGACATCATCGCCATCGTCGCCCTCTACCGGCCCGGGCCGATGGACAACATCCCCCTCTACGTGAACCGCAAGCACGGCCGCGAGCCCATCGACTATCCGCATCCGCTGCTCGAAGACGTGCTGAAGGAGACCTACGGCGTCATCATCTACCAGGAGCAGGTGATGCAGATCGCCCAGATCCTCGCCGGCTACACGCTGGGCGAGGCCGATCTGCTGCGCCGGGCGATGGGCAAGAAGATCAAGGCCGAGATGGACAGGCAGCGCTCGCGCTTCGTCGAGGGTGCGGCCGAGCGGGGCGTGGACCGGCAGAAGGCGGAAGAGATCTTCGAGCTCGTCGCCAAATTCGCCGGCTACGGCTTCAACAAGTCGCACGCCGCCGCCTACGCCCTCGTCGCCTATCAGACGGCCTACATGAAGGCCCACTTTCCCGAAGAGTTCATGGCCGCCTCGATGGCGCTCGATGTCGCCCACACCGACAAGCTTGCCGCCTTCGCCAAGGAGGTGAGGGCGATGCAGATCCCGCTTCTTGCGCCGGACATCAACCGCTCCCACGCCAATTTCGCGGTCGAGCGGCTGGGGGACGGGCGGCTCGCCATCCGCTATGCGCTCGCCGCCATCAAGGGCGTGGGCGAGAAGGCCATGGAGGCCGTGGTGGCCGCGCGCGAGAAGGGCGGGCCGTTCCGCTCGCTCGCGGACTTCGCCCGCCGGGTGGATCCGCAGCTTCTCAACCGCCGCCAGATCGAGCAGCTGGCCGCCGCCGGCGCCTTCGACGCGCTGGAGCCGGAGCGCGCGCGGGTGCATGCCGGAGCGGAGGCGATCATGCGCCTGGCCCAGGAGCGGGCGGAGGCCCGTGCGCGCGGTCAGTCCAGCCTGTTCGGCGAGGAAACGCTGGGCGGGGACGAGTTGCGTCTGCCGGAGGCGGAAGCCTGGTCCGTGCGCGAACGGCTCGCCAAGGAGCAGGAGGCGATCGGCTTCTATCTCTCGGAACATCCCCTGAGCGCCTATCGGGACGCGCTCGCACGGCTGCGGGTGCGCTCGTCGGTGGAGCTTGCGGATCCGGATGCCGGGTTCGCCGAAGGCCAGGTCGTCAAGCTCGCCGGCGTCATCGACGGCTACCATGAGCGGCGCGCGCGCCAGAGCGGCGACCGCTTCGGGGTGCTGCGGCTGTCGGACGCCGACGGCGGCTTCGAGGTGCTGGTGTTCCGCGAGCAGCTCGAGGTCGCGCGCCATCTGGTCGACCGCAACCTTCCGGTGCTGGTGGAGGCGGAGCTGCGGCGGCGCAACGGCGAGGAGGAGTGGCGGCTGCAGGCGCGCAGCCTTGCCGATCTCGACGCCGCGCTGGCGCGGATCGGCATGCGCGTGGTGGTGCGCCTCGCCGATCCGGCGGCCGCCGCGGTGCTCGCCCGGGCGCTGGAGCCCGCCCGCGGCGGACGCGGTCTCGTCGAGGCCGTCGTGCCGATCGGCGAGGGATGCGAGGCCGTGATCGAGCTCGGCCGCGGTTTCGAGATCAATCCCCTGCTGATCGGCGAGCTGGCGCGCCTGCCCGGCGTGCTGGCCGCCGGGGAGGCTTGAAGATGCCATGGATCGCGCCCGAGCCCGACGCGCCGGCCGGCGCGGCACCGGCTCTGCCGGCGGCGTCCATCCTTCTCCTGCGCGACGGGCCGGCGGGGCTGGAGGTGCTGACCGTGATGCGCAGCCGCGAGATGCGGTTTGCCGGCGGCATGCTCGCCTTCCCCGGGGGGAGAGTCGACAGGGCGGACGCCTCGCCGCGGCTGACGCTGCGCCTGAGGCCGCGGCGGGCCCTGCCCGTGATCGAGCGGGCCGCCCGGCTTGCCGCAATCCGGGAACTCTTCGAGGAGGCGGGCATCCTGCTGGCATGCGATGCGCGCACGGGCCGGCGCATCCGCGAGCCGCGCCGACGCCGCCTCGCCCGCCGCTGGCGCGTGCCGCTGCTCGCCGATCGCATCACGCTGGCGACGCTGGCCGAGCGCGCCGACCTCGTCTTCGACCCAGGCGCGCTCGTCTTCTTCGCCCACTGGGTGACCCCCGTCGAATCGCCGCGGCGATTCGACGCCCGCTTCTATCTGGCGCGCGCGCCGGAGGACCAGCGGGCGGAACTGGAAAACGAGAGCGAAAACACGGCGCTCGCCTGGCGGCGGCCGCAGGACATCCTGGCCGATTGGCAGGCCGGCCGCCAGCCGCTGATGTTCCCGACCCGCCTCAACCTCGTGAAGCTCGCCCGCGCGCGCAGCGTGGCCGAAGCCTTGGCGCAGGCCCGGGCCACGCCGGTCCACCGCCTCAGGCCCGAGATCGTCGGCCCGCGCGGCGAGGGCCGGCGCCTCGTGATCCCCCATGACGCCGGCTTCGGCATCACCGAGGCGCGGCCCGACGAGCTTGATCCGCTGGAGGGCCAGTTCGTCGCGCGGATTCCGCTGCTGGGCGAAGGCGGGCGCATGGGGCGGGGCGGCTGAACGAGCGGCGCCTTACGGTTCCAGAAGCTTGCGGGCGGGGGGTGAAAAAGTCATGCTGCACAGCAGCAAACCACCGCCTGCACGGACGGGAGAAGAGCCATGCGCGAAGCCGTCATCGTCTCCACAGCCCGCACGCCCATCGGCAAGGCCTATCGCGGCGCCTTCAATGCGACACCCGCGCCGACGCTCGCCGGCCATGTGATCCGCGCGGCGGTCGAACGCGCGAAGGTCGAACCCGGCGAGATCGACGATGTCGTCATCGGCTGCGCGCTGCCCCAAGGCTGCCAGGCGCCCAACATCGGCCGGCTCGCCGCGCTCTGCGCGGGACTGCCGGTGGAGGTCTCCGGCATGACGGTGGACCGGCAATGCGCGTCCGGCCTCATGGCGATCGCGATCGCGGCCAAGCAGATCATCGCCGACGGCATGACGATCGCCGTCGGCGGCGGGGTCGAGTCGATCTCCATGGTCCAGAACGAGAAGTTCCGGATCGAGCCGGATCCCTCGGTGATCGCCATGCACGAGGACGCCTACATGCCGATGATCGACACGGCGGAAGTGGTGGCCAGGCGCTACGGCATCTCCCGCGAGGAGCAGGACCGCTATGCGCTGCAGTCCCAGCAGCGCACCGCGGCCGCCCAGCGCGCGGGCCGCTTCGACGACGAGATCGTGCCGCTCGAGACGGTCAAGCTCGTCAAGGACAGGGAAACGGGCGAGGTCCGGCGCGAGACGGTGCGGCTGGACAAGGACGAGGGCAACCGGCCGGATACCACGCTGGAGGGTCTCGCCGCGCTGCAGCCCGTGCGCGGCCCGGGCCACACCATCACCGCCGGCAACGCCAGCCAGCTGTCCGACGGGGCGAGCGCCTCGGTGCTGATGGAACGGCGCGAGGCGGAGCGGCGCGGCCTCGACATCCTCGGCGTCTATCGCGGGATCGCGGTGGCCGGCACGAAGCCCGACGAGATGGGCATCGGTCCGGTCTTCGCCGTGCCGAAGCTGCTGGACCGGCACGGGCTGAAGATCGACGACATCGACCTGTGGGAGCTGAACGAGGCCTTCGCGGTGCAGACGGTCTACTGCCGCGACCGGCTTGGCATCGACAATGAGAAATTCAACGTGAACGGCGGCGCGATCTCCATCGGTCACCCTTACGGCATGTCGGGCGCGCGGATGGTGGGCCACGCGCTGATCGAAGGGCGCCGGCGCGGCGCGCGCTATGTGGTGATCACGATGTGCGTGGGCGGCGGCATGGGCGCGGCGGGCCTGTTCGAGGTGGCCTGAGGTCCGGCATCGCAAGCAGGCGGCGCAAGAGCGGAAGAAGGGAAGAAACGGGATGCGTGCGGTGCTCTGTCGCGAATTCGGGCCGGAGGAGAACCTGAAGGTGGAGGAGGTGCCGGCGCCCGAGCTCAAGCCCGGATGCGTGCGGGTGCGGGTGAGGGCCGCCGGCGTCAACTTCCCCGACATCCTGTGCGTGCGCGGGCTCTACCAGTTCAAGCCGCCGCTGCCCTTCGCCCCGGGCGGCGAGGGGGCCGGCGAGGTCGTGGAGGTGGCCGATGACGTGAGCGGGATCAGGGTCGGCGACCGGGTGCTGTTCACGGTGCTGGCCGGCGCCTTCGCCGAGGAGGTCGTGGTGCCGGCCGCCAAGGTGGTGCGCATTCCCGATTCCATGTCCTTCGACGTCGCGGCCGGCTTCGCCATCGTCTACGGCACCTCCTATTACGCCCTGAAGCAGCGCGCCGGGCTCAAGGCCGGGGAGACGCTGCTGGTGCTGGGCGCGGCCGGCGGCGTCGGGCTGGCCGCGGTCGAGCTGGGGCGTGCGATGGGCGCGAAGGTGATCGCGGCGGCATCCTCCGCCGACAAGCTCGCGATGGCCGCCGAGCACGGCGCGCAGGACGGCATCAATTACGCGGAGGAAGATCTGAAGGCGCGGGCCAGGGAGCTGACGGGCGGGCGCGGCGTGGACGTGATCTACGATCCCGTCGGCGGCGACTTCACCGAGCCCGCCTTCCGGGCGATCGCGTGGGAGGGCCGGCATCTCGTGATCGGCTTTGCGGGCGGGCGGATCCCCAAGCTGCCGCTCAATCTGCCGCTCCTGAAGGGCGCGAGCGTGGTCGGCGTCTTCTGGGGCGCCTGGGCGGAACGCCGGCCGGACGAGCATGCGGAGAACATGCGCGAGCTGTTCGCGCTCTATGAGCAGGGGCGCATCCGCCCACATGTGGATGCGCGCTTCCCGCTGGAACGCTTCCTCGACGCCTTCGCCGCCATCCGCGACCGCCGGGTCAAGGGCAAGGTCGTGCTGGTGCCGTAGGGCACGCGTGATCCGACAAACCATGCGCCGCGCAGGGGGGCTGCGCCGGTCTCCATGATCCCCATGCTGCCGGTCGCATCACGCACGCACCGCCGGGCCGAGGCGAGCGGGCGAGGGGCTCCGCAGGCACCGCCGGCGCGGCCGTCCTTGCGCCGTCACGGGCCCGGCGCGTACAGCCCCACCCGCGCGATTGACGTGCGCGACCGAGCGCGGGCCCGCAGCGGCTGCGGGCTGCGTGCGCCGGCGGCCAGCACCTCCAGGCTGCGTCCCGCGACCGCAAATGCCAGAACGAGCGCCGTCGCGAACAGTCCGTATCCGAGAACCGGCAGCATCGCCTGCACCCTTCCCGACCAGGATCCTGTTTTGTTCTTACCGGGAGGAGGAGAACAGGTCAAGAACAAATTCGACGGCTCGGCCGGCTTTGGCCCCTTTCCCGGCGCCGGGGCCATGATGCGGACGGCCGGATCACGGCCTGTCGGGCGCCGCGTGTTAAACGGTTGCGTGCGGGAGAGGATATGCTCTTGACAAAAGGGGACGGGGGGGGGGGGGTAATGGAAGGGATGCCCGGTGGGGGTCACCGGGTGATTCGGGGAGGGGAAGAGGGGCGCCCGGATGACGGTCGCGGGGCATCTTCCCGACAAGGCGGCAGGGACGCCCGGCCGGGGCATGGGTGGCCCGGCAAAGGATGGTCCCGCCGGGTCCGCGGTTCCGGAGCACCCTGCGCCTCTTGCCATTCCCCGGATGCATCGGCAATCTGGAGATGAGGGGAGTCACTCATGACGACCGCTGTTGCAACCTTGGACCGGAACCTTGCCGGCGCCACGACCGCCACACCCGTCATCCGCGAGCTCACCATGGAGGAGTGCGAGGAGGTAAAGGGGGGTGTTGCCCCTATCGTGGTTTATGGGGCCATAGCAATTGTCGGGGCAGTTGTTGGGTACTTCGTCGGCAGGGACACGGCCGAATCCCAGGCCACGGCAACAGCCACGGCCCATGACGGCACAGTCGAGTGCAACTGCCAGTGTGGAGCGAACAGCCAAAGCAACAGCAACTGACAAGATATTCGGTCGACGCGAAAGCCCGGCGGAAGGATGGCCATCATGGCAGTACCGCGCAACGTTTTAGCAGATGTTGCTCGGAATGCCGTTCGGCCGTTCCGACGCCGGGCTTTTGTGGTTCCATCGGTGATGGTTGTAGTTGCGCTCGCGCTTGATGTTGGCACCACAATTTCGCAGCTGCAGTTAGAATGGAATCCGTTGTACAGAGGGCTCGATGGAGAACAGCTCCTAGGAAAGATGTTTACATTCGCGATGTTTGCCGATCTTTTGGTCGTTACGATATTGTATACTGCGATGTATGTCACAAAATGTGTATATTCGAAATTTGGTAAAGAATTTTTTAGATTGGGAAAAGATCATATAATATACGACAAACATAACTTGACAACGTTGATTATTTTTGCAACTGTATCTATGTCGCTAATCCGATTCAGTGGATTTGTTAATAACGTAATGGTTCTCCTTTTCAATTACGGATTCATCAACATGGCGAAGGACATGGGTCTTTCCGGGTCGGCGAACATATTGATGTTTGTTGTAGCGGGGTGGTCACTCTTTGCGTTTCCAGTGGCAGTGTGGTTAACGCGATGTCTTACCTACGACGGGGTCCTTCCACGATGCTTCTCGCGCAACGACGTAATGACAACCCCCTGAGGTCTTGGTGCTTGGCGTCTTCTGCGGCACGCCAAGATGGGAAGGGGGCCTGGCCTCGCCACGTCGCGCTCCTCAAACGGGCGCGGCCAGAGGGGAGGGAAACAACGGTGGCAGACAAGCTGCTCTGGTTTGCGGCGGGGTCCTGGGCGATCAGTTTCCTCGCGATCTGTGCCTACACCGCTGGCAGAAAGTCGGGCGAGCGGCGGTTGGGCGTTGGCGACGCCACGCGTGGCACAAAAGAAAATCCATCTGGTCGCTACCGTGTTCACTTCCATCCGACGCTTTTGCGGGATGTGGTGGTGGCCGCCGTCGTCTCCCTGATCCCCGCAAGCATTGGATTCGTCCTGGCTTTTTTGGTTTACACCTGAGGGTCAGGAGCATGAGGGCAAGGAGCTTCTCTAGGCCCGCTGACGGGTTGTCAAGTAACGGTGGTGGGTGGAGAGAGCAGCGGATGGGAACGGAACGACGCTTCCATTACAGGGAGCACGCAGGCGAGAAAGGATCGGAGGATTTATTTCTTCAGTCTCCTCCCGGTTCGTGAAGGGAAGGAAAGGGCTGGTAATGAAGGCAGGCACGATCGGTTATGGTGCGGCGCTGGTCGTGGCGTTGGCCCTTGTCTCCTTGCTGACTTCAGGCAAGGATCCGTGGTCTCCAAGAACGCTCTACCTCGTCTTTTGCGGGGTCGGTGCTGCCGCATGGTTGGCGTTCGCCCTGCTGCCCGAGGTGGCATTGCATGCGGGGACAGCCTGGTCCGGTCGCATGAAGGCTGTCATGTTCGGGATCTTTTCGGTTCTGACGGTCGTGGGCCTGCCCATCATTAGGAAGCTCTACGGCGGCCCCTGACGTCTCGTCCTCCGGTTGCCCGGCGGCAAGTGCGGCGAGATCCGCAGGGCAGGGGTGAGGGCGGCCTGCGCGGCGTCTCCATCACATGGTCTGGGCGCCGGCTGCGCGCTTCGGGGCCGGGAAGATGGCGGCAAAGATCCCATGCCGGTTGCGTGCGGGAGCGGATCTGCGCTTGACAAAAGGGAACGGGGGGGGGGGTAATGGAAGGGATGCCCGGTGGGGATCACCGGGTGATTCGGGGAGGGGAAGAGGGGCGCCCGGATGACGGTCGCGGGGGCATCTTCCCGACAAGGCGGCAGGGACGCCCGGCCGGGGCATGGGTGGCCCGGCAAAGGATGGTCCCGCCGGGTCCGCGGTTCCGGAGCGTCGTGCGCCTCTTGCCATTCCCCGGATGCATCGGCAATCTGGAGATGAGGGGAGTCACTCATGACGACCGCTGTTGCAACCTTCGAACGGGACCTTCCCGTCACCACCACACCCGCCATCCGTGAGCTGACGGTGGAGGAGATTGACTGGGTGTCGGGAGCGAGTGCGGGCGACGCGGCTGCAGCGGCTGCAACTACCGGCTTCTTTCTCACTGGAGGGTTTGTGGCAAGGGCCGCTATAAGGGCCGGAGCGACAATCGGAAGAGCGCTGCTGGTCGGCGCTGCCGCGGGTACGGGTGTAGGGCTCGTGGCGGCAGTTCTTGCGACCGCCGTTTTCATCGGGGCCGAATATGTTGCCTCCCGCGTTCTCGACTCGAATGCTTAATGTTGGGGCGTTGTAGGAGGGAAGGGGGAGGCGGGCCAGGCTGTCACACTCTTCGAGTAAGGACTCTTTGTCCCGCCTCCCTCTCTTGCGGATTGACGCATGGGTCAGCGCATATGAAGCGAGGAATGCCACCATGTCCGGCTGGGCGATTGTTACCATCACCGTGGTTGGCTGCTTTGCAGCCTTCAGTTGGGTTGCCCTACTTTCTCTGGAGAGGGTATCGAGGGTATCGTTAGAACATGTTTTGTCGAATAAAGATAATAGGAAAATTCTAGCAACTACCGTGATCGTTACTGCAATATTTATTCCAATTTTTATCGTCATTGCCACCAAGCTAGCGAACTTTGCAGCATCTAAGTTTCTTCAGTAAACGTAGCTGGTGGTGGCGAAGGTCGTTGCTGGTGCCGGTCTTTTTTAAACAGGCGTAGAGATGGGGCGCGCCCTTCAGGGTGCTTTCCATGACCACTCGACCAGCAGCAACTCCGACCCTGAGCCGAGCCGGGCAAACTGATGGAAGCAGCCCATCCAGATGCAGCATCGGGTGGCGGCTGCTCCAAAAGAGGGAGAAGGCTGGTGAAATTTGAGGTGCCCTTCGGCGTATTCATGCTTGGTGTCATCGTTGCCGGGGCCCTGATCTTTTTGATGGGCATCTACATGGGCCGATACCTGCACGGGGCCTTCCATGATCACGGTGATGTCGTTCAGCATGAGGACGCCAACGGCATCGGGCGCGGCGCATGAGCGCAAGGCTCCGGGCGCAAAGGGCAAACGGGTGCCTTCCATGGTTCTCCTTGCGCCCTCCGTGCCCGGAGCCGATTGCTCAGTGCCCTGCTGAATAGGGAAATCTGATGCGCCAGGCTGTGTGGCGGTGGACCTGCGGGTGCCGTTGTCTGGGGCGCCGGCTGCGCGCTTCGGGGCCGGGAAGATGGCGGCAAAGATCCCATGCCGGTTGCGTGCGGGAGCGGATCTGCGCTTGACAAAAGGGAACGGGGGGGGGGGGGGTAATGGAAGGGATGCCCGGTGGGGATCACCGGGTGATTCGGGGAGGGGAAGAGGGGCGCCCGGATGACGGTCGCGGGGCATCTTCCCGACAAGGCGGCAGGGACGCCCGGCCGGGCATGGGTGGCCCGGCAAAGGATGGTCCCGCCGGGTCCACGGTTCCGGAGCGTCTTGCGCCTCTTGCCATTCCCCGGATGCATCGGCAATCTGGAGATGAGGGGAGTCACTCATGACGACCGCTGTTGCAACCTTCGAACGGGACCTTCCCGTCACCACCACACCCGCCATCCGTGAGCTCACCAGAGAGGAGCTGGAAGAAGTCAAGGGAGGGGCGATTCCACTTGCCCCCATCGTCGTCGGGGTGATCACAGGCTTGCTTGGCTATGTTCTCGGTCGCGAATCAGCTCAATCAAACTCCAGTGCCACGGCGACCGCTCACAATGGTAGTGTAGAGTGCAACTGCCAGTGCGGCGCTTCAAGCGAGAACAGTTGAGCCGTTGAAAGCGTCACGAAGCCGGCAGTGGAAGCGTGCCGATGGAGACGTCAGCCCGAACAACGTCCTGCAGTCTGGCTGAGATGGCTCTACGGCCGCTCCGCTGCCGCGCTTTCGTCGTGCCTGCCCTGATGGTAACTGGTGCGGTTGCACTTGATATCGCGACCAGTGTGGTCGATCCCTCATTGGAATGGACAAGTCTACACGCTGGGAAAACGCGTGGTGAGATCGCATTCAGCATATTGAGGTATGCACTTATTTCTGATTTCCTCATAACTATGATTACGTACATTATCATGGCAATAAATCGCTGTAAATACGCAAGATTTGGATGGGAGTTCTGGAAACTTGGACGAGGCAGGCCAATATATAACAGACCAAATATTGTCACGATGGCGGTGTTTATGTGCGTATATGTTTCTTTGGCCAGATTGAGTGGATTTATAAATAATTTGCTGGTTCTGGCGTTTAATTATGGGCTTATCAATATGGCAATTGACATTGGTTTAGATGGCCGTTTTTCCATACTCTTATTTATATTTGCTATTTGGATTATGCCAATGGGGATAATTGCCTCTCTTATTTCGATGCGTCTCACCAAAGATGGATGCGACACAGCCGTATTGCAGCGCAATTTAAAATAGTGTCTATTTTCGCGTTCTATGTATGTCTATATTTCTTCGATATGATTAAAATTTTAAACTCATTAAGTCTCTTTGCTCAAATTACAGATAAGGGGGTGATTGATTTTTTCTACAATTATATCTATGGATCTAAAGATAATGACAGTCGGAGGTTGCGGTGGAGAGGCTGGACAGCGCCTGGCCATGCGGCTAGAAGCGGGAGCGGGGTGAACGTCGTGCCAGCATGGGTCGAGAGGCGCGGCCGCGGCCAAGGCTGCGGTCACGCGCGGGCCGGGCATGCGCGGCGTCCGCACGCCGCCGCCGCGCGGCATGCAGCGGGGTTGCAGGCGAGCGGGCGGGGCAGGGTGCGAAGGGGCGACAGGCGGGGGTGAACGGGCGCGTTCTCGATCTGCTGCAGTTTTCGGGCCGCCGGCGGCTGCTCTTCGTGCGCCAGAACGAGGCGAGCGAATGCGCGCTGGCCTGTCTTGCGATGATCGCCGGCTACTATGGCTTCGAGACCGACCTCAACACCCTGCGCCGGCGCCATTCCGTCTCCCTGAAGGGCGCCAATCTCAAGCAGCTGATCGCCATCGCCGCCCGCCTCGATCTCGCCTGCCGGCCGCTGAGGGCCGAGCTCGAGGCGCTGCCCCATCTCGCCATCCCCGCGATCCTGCACTGGGACATGAATCATTTCGTGGTCCTCAAGGAGGTCCGAGGGCGCACCGCCGTCATCCACGATCCCGCCCACGGCGTGCGCCGGATGACGCTGGACGAGATCTCGCCCCACTTCACGGGCGTGGCGCTCGAGGTCATGCCCGCGCCGGGCTTCCGGCCCCGCAAGGAAAAGGCGAAGCTGAGGCTGACCGACCTGTGGACGCGCGCGCACGGGCTTGCCGGCGCGATCGTGCAGGTGCTGGTGCTGTCCGCGCTGCTTCAGATCTTCGCCCTGGTCGCCCCGTTCTACATGCAGCTCGTGGTCGACGAGGTGCTGGTCAAGTTCGACGCCGACTTCCTGCTGGTGCTCGCCATCGGCTTCGGGCTTCTCGTGCTCATCCACACCGGCACCCAGGCCCTGCGCGGCACCGTCATCCTCTATGCGGCCAATCAGCTGGGCTTCCAGATGGTCGCCAATCTCTTCCGCCACACGCTGCGCCTGCCGCTTTCCTGGTTCGAGAAGCGGCACATCGGCGACATCGTCTCGCGCTTCTCCTCCACCGGCCCCATCCGCGATCTCTTCACCCAGGGCCTGGTGTCGGCCGTCGTCGACGGCGTCATGGCGGTGGCGACTCTCATCCTGATCTTCGTCTATTCGTGGAAGCTGGGGCTCGTCGTGCTGGCCGCGCTCGGTCTCTATCTGCTGCTCAGACTCGGCCTCTACCGCGCCTTCCGCCAGCGCAACGAGGAGCAGATCGTCGCCGCCGCGAAGGAACAGACCAACTTCATGGAAAGCGTGCGCGCGATCCAGTCCATCAAGCTGTTCGCGCGCGAGGCGGAACGGGAGGCCGTCTGGCAGAACCGCTACGCCGAGCGCATCAACGCCGGCATCCGCGTCGGCCGGCTGAACATCGGCTTCGAGGCCGCCAATACGCTGCTGTTCGGTCTGGAGAACGTGCTGGTCATCTATCTCGGCGCGCGGGCGGTGATGGCGGGCGAGCTGACGGTGGGCATGCTGTTCGCCTTCATGAGCTATAAGCAGAACTTCATCGACAAGGCGGTCAAGCTCGTCGAACGGCTGATCGAGTTCCGTCTGCTCGACCTGCATCTGGAGCGCATCGCCGACATCGCGCTCGCCGAGCCGGAGCCCGCGGGCGGCGACGCCGTGCGCTCCCTGACGGGCGTTCGGCCCGTCGCCGGCGCGCTCGCCCTCGAGAACGTCTCCTTCCGCTATGCCGAGGGCGAGCCCTGGGTGCTGAAGGACGTGACGCTCGAGATCGCGACGGGCGAACATGTCGTCTTCATCGGGCCGTCGGGCGGCGGCAAGACGACTCTCGTCAAGATCATGGCCGGCTTGTTTCAGCCGAGCGCGGGGCGGGTCCTCGTCGACGGCATCGCGCTCACGACCTTCGGGCTTGCCGCCTACCGCAGCCAGATCGGCGCGGTGATGCAGGAGGATGCGCTGCTTTCCGGCTCGATCGCCGACAACATCTCCTTCTTCGATCCGGAGGCGGATCTCGCCCGCATCGAGGAATGCGCGCGCCTCGCCCAGGTCCATGACGAGATCGCCACCATGCCCATGGGCTATGACTCGCTCATCGGCGACATGGGCACGGTGCTCTCGGGCGGCCAGAAGCAGCGGGTGCTGCTGGCACGCGCCCTCTACCGCCGGCCGCGCATCCTGATCCTGGACGAGGGCACGGCCAATCTCGACCCGGATACCGAGCGGCGCGTGCTCGACATGCTGGACTCGCTGTCCGTCACGCGCATCTCGGTGGCCCACCGCGAAACCCTGCTGGCCCGCGCCGACCGGGTGTTCCTCGTGGGCGGCGGGCGGGTTGTCGAGGTGCCCGTCACGGAGGCGCGCGCACGGGTTGCGGCGGCCGGCCGGTCCGCGCCGGTGGGCGGGCTGGCGCCGCGCTAGGTCCAGATCGCGACCACGGCCATGAGGGCGAAGCCGGCCGCCGCGGCGACGAATCCGGCAAGCCGCCCGGTTTCGGCGATCAGCGGCGCGCGCTCCAGCTCGTGCAGCGTCCCGAAGAAGAGGAAGGTGCCGGCGGCAAGACTGGTGAAGACCGGCTCCGCCAGCGGCGCGGCCGCCTCCACCTGCTGCAGACCGGCGCCGACGGCGACCCCCGCCGGAAAGAGCGCCACGAACAGCGCGAAGGCGCCCCGGCGGGCGCCGGCGCTCAAGGGTGATTTCACGAGGGCGAGCGCAAGCGCGAAGGAGGCCGCCCATTTGTGGGCGAGCACGGCGACGAAGATGATGAGGCTTGCGCCGAGCCCGCTCTCGCCGCCCAGCGCCGCCCCCACGAGAAAGCTGTGCACCGCGAGCATGCCGGCGGCCAGCCATGCCATGAGCACGCCGGCGTCCGCCCGCGCCGCGAGCACGTGGCCGGCCTGTTCGGTCCACAGCAGCAGCATCAGCATGGATCCCGCGATCACGAAGGCCCAGGGGTAGTCGAGGCCGCGGCTCGCGAACTCGCCGTCCGCGTCTTCCAGCATGTGGATCAGACCCGCGCCGACGAAGACGCCGGCCGCCAGCGCCTCCATCAGGCCGAAGACCGGCCGACTCCGCTCGAGCCGTCCGCGCAGCACGGGCAGCCCCGTGACCAGCGCCACGGCCACCACCGCCGCGGCCATGATGATCTTCACCGTCAGGGGGTCCGTCGGCACCGCACCACTCCCACCTCCGCGTCACGCGGCCCCATGCTAGGAAGGGTCGGGAAGGAGATGCAAGGCCGGCGGCGGCCGGGACCGGGGCGCTGTCGTGGCATGTGACTTGCTTTGCGACGGAAGAGACGGGCCGCGGACCGTGGCCGGCGCGCAGGCTTGCGCTTGGAGCGGGCATGAAGGCAGGCTATGGTTAACGGGTCGCGGATTAGGCCTTTCTTAAGGCCTGCGGTGCGAGGACCGGTGGGGGCCCGCGCCCGCCTGCAGGAGGAGTGGCAAGGATGGCACTCAAGCTGTCGCTCAAGCCCGGCGAGAAATTCGTCGTCAACGGCGCGGTGATCCAGAACGGGGAGCGTCGCGCGACCCTCGTGATCCAGAACAAGGTCTCGATCCTGCGCGAAAAGGACATCATGAAGCCGGAGGAGGCGAACACCCCGGCGCGTCGGATCTATTTTCCGATCATGCTCGCCTATCTCGACCCCGACAACAGACAGCAGTATCTCTTGGAATTCATGGCGCGCATGACCGAGTTCCTGTCCGCCATCGAGACGCCGGAGATCAAGCTTCTGTGTCTCGAGATCAGCTCGGACGTGATGAAGGAGAACTACTACAAGGCGCTGACAAAGACGCGCCGGCTCTTCGACTTCGAGAGGGAGCGGCTCGCCCATGTCCCTTGAGGCCTATCGCCGCAGCCAGGCTGCAACCGAATCGCCGCGCGAGACGGAATACCGCCTGTTCGCCCAGGTGACCGCGGCGATGATCGAGGCGCGCGACAAGGGCTATACGGGTGCGAAGCTCATGGAGTCGCTCGACTGGAACCGGCGGCTGTGGTCGACGCTGGCGGTCGACTGCGCAAGCCCCGACAATCGCCTGCCCGAGCAGACGCGCGCGCAGATCATCTCGTTGTCGATCTACATCTCGAAGACGACGAGCGAGGTGATGCTGGGGCGCGCCTCCATCGACGATCTGATCGCCATCAACCGCATCATCATGGAAGGACTGGCGGCATCCGCACAGAACGGGCCGGAGGCCGGGCGGGAGGGGCATCAGCCCCGTCCGCTGCCCACGGGCGGCATCACCGTCGGGTGACGCGCCGCACAAGGCCGGCGTTGCCGTCGCGGACGCTCCCCTCGAATCGCGCGGATCGGCATCTCATTGAATCGCGGCTCTTTTTTGAAGACGCAGGCGAGCCGGACCGGTCCGCCCCGTGTTCCGGTTCCGCGCCGGCTTGCGTCCCGATCCGGGACGGGGCGCAGATCTTGTGGCCGGCGGGAGAACAAAAGGCGATTGTGCGTTGCTCCTTGTCAGGCGCCCGCGCCTGCCGCTAACCTGCCGGCGTTCGGCCCGGGAGCGGCTTCCGGGCTTCCGCAGGACCCGGGCTCCGCGGGGTTGTCGCGGGCGGTGCGGGTCCGCAGGTTCCCGATTGGCAGCGACGCGGGGCGCAAACGGCCGGTTTGCGACCACAGGCGAGGTGCGCGTGCGCGGCAGTGGAATGGACATCGTGACGAAGACCGCCGGGCGGGCATGAGCCCGCAGCGACGACCGGCTGAAGGTCTGGCGGCAGCGCTTCGGGGAGGGTTCACATGGATCCCGTGCTTCAGCAGCAGGTGCCGAGCACCGGGCCGCGGATGTCGCCGGCCGGCGGGGATGCGGGGCAGGCCTGGCGGTGGGTCCTGGAGCAGCTGCGGCGGGAATACGGCCGCGCCCAGTTCGAACGCTGGCTTGCGCCGCTGCGCCTCGTCACGACGGGCCCCGAGGCGGCCGTCCTCGAGGCGCCGAATGCGGTGCTCGTGGACTGGGTGCGCCGGCACTACCTCGACCGCATCCGCATGCTGCTCGCGAGCGTGGGCCTCGTGGTGGAGGATGTCACGGTCGCGCGAGGTGGCGCCGGGGCGGGGCGGCCCCTCGCCGCGGCACCGGCGGTCGATGCCCCGGATCCCGCGCCGGAGGCCGGCGTGGCGGACAGGGCGGACGTGGCGGAGGGAATCGGGGCAAGGCTGGAGCCGCGCTACCGCTTCGAGACCTTCGTCGTCGGAAAGTCGAACGCCTTCGCCCATGCCGCGGCGCGGCGGGTTGCGGAATCGGAGACGCCTTCCTTCAACCCCCTCTTCCTCCATGGCGGCGTGGGGCTCGGCAAGACCCATCTCATGCATGCGATCGCCTGGGCGTACCGCGCGAACTTCCCGCACCGCAGGGTGATGTATGTTTCCGCCGAACAGTTCATGTACCAGTTCATCGCCGCCGTGCGCTACCGCGACACGATGAGCTTCAAGCAGCAGTTCCGGTCCGTCGATCTGCTGCTGCTCGACGACGTCCAGTTCATCGCCGGCAAGGATTCCACCCAGGAAGAATTCTTCCACACCTTCAACGCGCTCATCGAGGCGCGCAAGCAGCTCGTGATCAGCGCGGACCGGGCGCCGACGGATCTGGAGGGCCTGGAGGAGCGCATCGTCTCGCGGCTCGGCTGGGGGCTGGTGGCCGACATCCACCCCACCGACTACGAGCTGCGCTACGCGATCCTTCAGGCCAAGGCCGAATCCATGGCCGGCGTGCGGCTGCCGCAGGAGGTGCTCGACTTTCTTGCCCGCAAGATCACCTCCAACGTCCGCGAGCTCGAGGGCGCGCTGAACCGGGTCGTCGCCTATGCCGATCTCGTGGGCCGGCCCGTGACCCTCGATCTGGTGCGGGAGGTGCTGGCCGATCTCCTGCGTGCGAACGACCGCAAGATCACCGTCGACGAGATCCAGCGCGCGGTGGCCGAATACTACAATCTGCGCCTTGGCGAGCTTCTGTCCCAGCGCCGCTCGCGCAACATCGCCCGGCCGCGCCAGGTCGCCATGTATCTCGCCAAGCAGCTCACCGAGCGGTCGCTGCCGGAGATCGGCCGGCGCTTCGGCGGCCGCGACCACACCACCGTCATCCACGCGGTGCGCAAGATCGAGGAGCTGCGCCAGCAGGATGCCGCGCTCGACGAGGACCTCCACCGCCTCACCCGCCAGATCCGGGGCTGAGCGCGAAAAATACCGGCGGGCTGCCGGCGCCGTCCCCCGCACCCGCCTAGGTTTCCTTTCCCGCAACTCGCGGGCACTCTCTCTTCGTCACCCGCCGGCTTGACCGGCGGGTCCATACCCTCTCTTCGTCATCCGCCGACTTGATCGGCGGATCCAGCGGGCTGCGAACCAATCACTGACACCAGGGATGTTCCACCGCCGGCTGGGTTCGCCGGTCAAGCCGGCGAACGACGTGGGTGGTGGCGTCACCGCCGGTGCGCACCACCCTCCGTCATCAACCGGCACCTTTTTCTTCGTCATCCGCCGACTTGATCGGCGGATCCAGCGGAATGCGAAACAATCACCGACACCAGGGATGTTCCACCGCCGGCTGGGTTCGCCGGTCAAGCCGGCGAACGACGTATCAGTGATCGGTCATCAGTCATCAGAGCGGCTTCCGGAGCCGCGCGGATGCTTGCGTTGCGACCTCGCGCTTTCCCCTCCGCGTTGCCCGCCGCTGCCCATGCCCGGCGTCCGCGGTCGGTTTGGCCGACGAGGTCATCTCCTTTTCTCATCATCCGCCGACTTGATCGGCGGATCCGGCGGGCGGCGGGGCCAACCTCATGCGCTGGAGCTCCGGCCACCGCGGCATGGGTTCGCCGGTCAAGCCGGCGAACGACGTGGGTGGTGGCGTCACCGCCGGTGCGCACCACCCTCCGTCATCAACCGGCACCTTTTTCTTCGTCATCCGCCGACTTGATCGGCGGATCCGGCGGGCGGCGGGGCCAACCTCATGCGCTGGAGCTCCGGCCACCGCGGCATGGGTTCGCCGGTCAAGCCGGCGAACGACGTGAGGGGGGAGAAGCACCGCAGGCCACCGCAAAGCCGTCAATTGCCGCCAACCCGTAAGGAATTTTTAGCGCTTTGCTGCGACAATCCCGCGCGTGCGGCCGGTGGCGGGCTGCGGGCGCCGCCGGCGCGGTTCCTCGCGACGCAAGGAGGGAGCGGCAAGCCATGCCTCTTGAACCGGTTCGATCGGCGCTGCTGAGCGACGAGGCGGCCACGTCCCGCCGCAAGGCGATGTTCCTCGACTGCCTCGCGCTCGTCGAACGCCTCCACCGCCGGCTCCTCGACGTGATCAAGGATCGTCTGGAGGAGGCCGGTCGCGGCGAGATCAACCCCGTCCAGGCGCTCCTGCTGTTCAACATCGGCGACAACGAGATGACGGCGGGCGAGCTGAAGACCCGCGGATACTACCAGGGCTCGAACGTCTCCTACAATCTCAAGCAGCTCGTGAAGATGGGCTACATCAACCACGAACGCGCGACCCATGACCGCCGCGCCGTGCGGATCTCGCTGACCGAAAAGGGCCAGGAGATCCGCAGGCTCGTCGATGCGCTCTACGAGGATCAGCTGGAGGAGCTGCTCGAGGACGGGCTTTGGACGGAGGACGATCTGGCCCAGGTCCGCCGCAGCCTGCGCAATCTCGAGCGCTTCTGGACGGACCGTCTGCGCTTTTCCTTTTCCTGACCGCCGACCTGACGGCCGTGGCCCGCCGTCAGTCCCGGATCACCCAGCGCGCCGGCGGGATGCCGAGATAGAGCAGGACGCTCTTCAGATCCGTGTGCCGGACGACGCCGTGGGCGGCCTGCGCCACCACGGGCTTCGGGTGCACCCCGACCGCCATTCCGGCTGCGGCGAGCATCTTCAGATCATTCGCGCCGTCCCCGAGGGCCGCCGTGGCCGCCATGTCGATGCCGAGCCGCCGCGCATGCGAAGCCAGCAGCTCCGCCTTCCGTGCGCCATCGAGTATGGCGCCCTTGACGCGGCCCGTCAGCCGCCCCGCCTCGACTTCGAGCTCGTTGGCGTGGGCCGCCACGGCGCCGAGCGCCTCGGCAATCCGGGAGACGATGGGCGTAAACCCGCCGGAGACGATGACGGTGAACACGCGCTCTTCAACCAGCGTCGCGAACAGCGTGCGCGCTCCGGGCCGCAGAGGCGCGTGCGCGGTGGCGACCTCCTCCAGCGCCTGTTCCGGCAGGCCCGCAAGCAGGGCGACGCGCTCCCTCAAGGCCCCGGCGAAGTCCAGCTCGCCACGCATGGCCCGCTCGGTGACCTCGCGCACCCGATCGCCGACCCCGGCAAGCCGGGCGAGCTCGTCGATGCATTCGGCGGCGATCAGCGTCGAATCCATGTCCGAGATCAGCAGCCGGCAGGCCGGGAGATCCGCCGGCCGCAGGCCGTAGTCGACCGGCAGATCCGCGAGCAGCCCATGGACGACGGGCTGCAGCGTCGCGACCGTCCCGCCCGCGACCAGGAGCTCCCCGGCCGTGGCGAGCGGCCGCTCCGGCTGCGTTACGGCAAGGCCGCGGGCAGCGAGCGCCTCCCGCACGCGGGCCGCCGCCGTCTCGAGAGCGTCCACGGCCTGCGGCTTGACCACGAGGGTCAGGCGGACCACTAACCGGTCTGTCGGATCCATGGCCTTGGCGTCCTCCGGACTCGGCGCTGCGGTGATACAACGGGCGGGAGTTAGCAGCGTGGTGCGCGCGGCCGCAAGCAGCGGGATCGAGGCGGTCATCCTTTTCGGGCCCACCGCCAGCGGCAAGAGCGCTCTCGCGGCCGCGCTCGCCCGGCGCCTGAACGGCGTCGTCGTGAATGCCGACGCCCTTCAACTCTACCGGGGGCTTCCCATCCTGACCGCACAGCCCGAACCCGCGCTCCTCGCGCGGGCGCCGCACCGGCTCTACGCCGTCCTCGACTGGCGGCAGCGGGCCTCCGCGGGCTGGTGGCTGCGCGCTCTCGAACCCCTGCTCGCTGAGCTGCGCGCGGCCGGCCGGCCCGCGATTCTCGTGGGCGGCACCGGGCTCTATCTGCGCGCGGCGATCCTTGGTCTCGCCCCCACGCCGCCCGTGCCGCAGGCCGTGACGGACCATCTGCGCCGACGGCTCGAGGCGGAAGGCCCCGAGGCTCTTCACGCCGAGCTGGCTTCGCGCGATCCGGTGGCGGCCGCGCGCATCACCACCGCAGACCGGCAGCGGATCCTGCGCGCGCTGGCCGTGCTCGAGGCGACCGGCATACCTCTCAGCCGCTGGCAGGCCGAGGCTGAGGCCGAGGCCCCGCTCGGCCCCGCCGCCCGCGCGGGGCGGGTCGCGGCCTTCGTGCTGTGGCCGGACCGGACGGCGCTTTATCGGCGTATAGACGCGCGCTTTGCCGCGATGATGGCCGCGGGTGCGCTGATGGAGGCGCGGGCTCTCGCGGCCGCCGATCTTCCACCCGATCTGCCGGTGATGAAGGCGGTGGGTGTGCCCCCGCTGCTGCGGCATCTGTCCGGCGGGATCTCGCTCGATGAGGCAATGGCGCTCGCGCAACGCGACAGCCGCCGCTACGCCAAGCGCCAGTTCACCTGGGCGCGCCACCAGTTCGCGGGCTGGACAAGGTTGCCTGTTGCGCTGCAGCATGACGAGGCGGCTGGGCTCGCGGGTCACGCCGAGACCCTGCTCGCGCAGGCGGCGGCGGACCTGAGGCGCTGGTGCGCGGGCCGCACGGGGCGAAGGGACGGACGATGAAGGTCTACCGCGACGGCGACGGCGACATCGGCGTGATCCGCGCCCGGCGGGTGGCGATCCTGGGCTACGGCAACCAGGGCCATGCCCATGCGCTCAATCTCCGGGATTCGGGGGTCGAGGTCATCGTCGGCGCCCGTGCCGGCGGGGCCGGGGCCCGTGCGGCCGCGGACGCCGGTTTTGCCGTGCATGCGTATGCGGAGGCGGCGGCGGCCGCGGATGTCGTGATGATGACGCTGCCGGACGAGCACATTCCGGCGATATACGAGTCGGAGGTCGCACCGCATCTGAAGGAGGGGGCGGCGCTCGGGTTCGCCCATGGGCTCGTGGTGCATTTCGGCCTGATCACGCCGCGGCCGGATCTCGACGTCTTCCTCATCGGCCCGAAGGGTGCCGGCCGTTGGCTGCGGGCGAGCTTTGAGGCCGGTGGCGGGCTCGCCTGCCTCATGGCGGTGCACCGGGATGCGACGGGCGAGGGGCATGCCATCGCGCTGTCCTATGCGCTGGCGCTCGGATGCGGCCGGGCCGGGATCATCGAGACGAGCTTCAAGGACGAGTGCGAGACCGATCTCTTCGGCGAGCAGGCGGTGCTCTGCGGGGGCATTCCGGCGCTGATCGCGGCCGGCTTCCACACCCTCGTCGAGGCCGGCTATCCCCCCGAGCTCGCCTATTTCGAATGCGTGCAGGAGGCCAAGCTGATCGTCGATCTGATCGCCGAGGGCGGGTTTTCCTGGATGCGCGAGCGCATATCGACGACCGCCGAATACGGCGGCGCGCTCGCGGCCGGGCGTCTCGTCACCGAGGCGACGAGGGCCGAAATGCGCGCAATACTGGATGACATCCGCTCCGGACGCTTCGCGCGCCGCCTCGTCGCCGACGCCCGCGCCGGCAGCCCGGAGCTCGAACGCCTGCGCGCGAAACTGGCGGACCCGGTACTCGAGGAGGCCGGCCGGACGGTCCGCGCGCTGGCCGGAAGCGGGCGCTGAGCATCTTGTAGCGGGTCGGGGTGGCGCCCACATCATCTCGCGGTGGAAAGCGGTCGGGCGGGGGCAGAGATGCTCTTGCCAGCGGCCGTGCATTCATGCTCAAAGCGAAGCGGACGGGGCCGGTTGCGACATCCGGCACGCCGCCCGCATGCCGCAACCGCCGGATGCGATGGCGCGGAGATGCATGCGGGCCGCTGCGTGCCGTGCGTGATGCGGTTCTCAAGGGTTCAGCGAGGCGATGACGGACATGTTCTCTCGAATTCTGGGCTGGTTCTCCTCCGACATGGCGATCGATCTCGGCACGGCCAACACGCTCGTCTACGTGAAGGGCCGCGGGATCGTGCTGAACGAGCCGTCGGTGGTGGCGATGAAGACGGTGGCGGGCCGGCGGCAGATTCTCGCCGTCGGCAACGAGGCGAAGATGATGCTGGGACGCACGCCCGGCAACATCGAGGCGATCCGGCCGCTGCGCGATGGCGTGATCGCCGACTTCGAGGTCGCGCAGCACATGATCCGCTACTTCATCAAGAAGGTGCACAACCGTTCCTTCGCCTCGCCCGAGGTGGTGGTGTGCGTGCCCTCGGGCTCGACGGCCGTCGAGCGCCGGGCGATCCGGGAGGCGGCGGAAGAGGCCGGTGCCTCGCGGGTCGCGCTGATCGAGGAGCCGATGGCCGCCGCGATCGGTGCGGGGCTGCCGGTCACCGATCCCCAGGGGTCGATGGTGGTCGACATCGGCGGCGGCACGACCGAGGTCGCGGTGCTGTCGCTTTCCGGCATCGTCTTCGCCAATTCCGTGCGGGTGGGCGGCGACAAGATGGACGAGGCGATCATCGCCTACATCCGCCGCACCCAGAACCTGCTCATCGGCGAGAGCACGGCCGAACGCATCAAGAAGCAGATCGGCACCGCCATGGTCCCCGAGGACGGCGAGGGGCTGACCATGGAGATCAAGGGCCGCGATCTCATGAACGGCGTGCCCAAGGAGATCACCATCAACCAGCGCCAGGTGGCCGAGGCGCTTGCCGAACCGGTCAGCGCCATCATCGAGGGCGTCAAGGTGGCGCTCGAGCACACGGCGCCCGAGCTGGCCGCCGACATCGTGGACCAGGGCATCGTGCTCACGGGCGGCGGCGCGCTGCTGTCGAACCTGGACCAGGTGCTGCGCGAGGCGACGGGGCTTCCCGTCTCGGTCGCCGAGGAGCCGCTCACCTGTGTCGCGCTGGGCACCGGCCGGGCGATGGAGGACGAGAATCTGCGTCCCGTGCTGCTGATGGACGACTGAACGGGGAGCTGCCGGCCGCGATGTGGGCCGGCATGATGGCAGGGTCCGGGAGGCCAGAGAGCGCGATTGGATGCGCGGTGGAAACTCCTGATGCGCCCGCGGGCGGCCAGCCGCAGGATGCGGCGGCTGGTGATGGGTGCCGTTCTGCTCGCGCTTGCGCTGTTCCTGCTTGGACGCTTCGACAATCCGGTCAGCCGCGCGATCCGCGCGGGTGCCTTGGACGTCGTGACGCCGGCGATCGCGGTCGTCGAGGCGCCGGTCGGCTGGGCGCGCTCGGCGTGGGAATGGGTGGACGGGCTCTTCGCCCTCCATGCCGAGAACCGGCGGCTGAAGGCACGGGTGGCCGAGCTGGAGCGCGCGCTTGCCGCGACCGAGGATCTGCGCGCGCGCGCCGAGGCGCTTTCGCGTCTCATGGCCTATCGCGAGGCGCCGCATGAGCTGGTGGCGACGGGCCGGCTCGTCGCCTTCGACGGCGGCGCCTTCCAGGAAAGCGCGCTGATCACCGCCGGCCGGCGCGATGGCGTGCATGTGGGGGACGCGGTGGTCGCCGACGACGGGCTCGTCGGCCGCATTCTCGAGACGGGCGAGCGTGCAAGCCGCGTGCTGCTCATCACCGATCTCAACAGCCGCGTGCCCGTGCGTCTCAAAGACAGCGGCATCGAGGCGATCGCGGCGGGGCGCAATGCGCCGCGGCTGTCGCTGCTGTTCCTGCCGGAGGGGGCGAGGGTGAAAAGCGGCGAACTCGTGGTGACCTCGGGTGCCGATGGCGTCTTTCCGCCGGATCTGCCCGTCGGCCGGGTCGTGGCTCCGGAGGACGGCGCGCTGGTGATCGCGCCGGTGGTCGCCTTTTCGCGGCTCGACCGGGTGGCGGTGCTGGCGGCGGTGCGGCGTGCGCTGCTCGACCCGGGCGAGGAGGATGCGGATGCCGGGGAGGGCGAACCGTGAGGCGGCCATCGAGAAGACCGCGCAGGCGCACCATCTGGCCGGAATGGCAGCTGAGGCTGCGCCGGCTCGCCGGGCGGGTCCCGCCCGTCGTGTGGCAGGCGCTGGCGCTCGTCGGGGCGGTGCTCGTCGCAAGCGCCGGCACGCGCCTGCTCGGCAGCGGGATCCCCGCGCCCAATCTCGCGCTCATCGCCGTCTTCGCGCTGACGCTGACGAGCCCCGGCGGGCTCTCGACGCCTGTGGTGGCGGGCTCCGGCCTGCTCATCGACCTCATCACCGGCGCCCCCTTCGGGGTGAACGTCCTGGCGCTGCTCTTCGTGCACACGATCCTGCGCGACGGGCGTTCCCAGTTTCGCCAGGCGGGCCGCGGGGCCCTCGGCGTCTTCTTCTTCAGTGTCGCGCTCGCCTATGCCATGATGGCATGGAGCCTCGGCTCGCTGGCGTCGGCCGCGGCGCTGCCGGTGGGCGGCTTTCTCGTGCAGGCGGGCGTGACGGTGGCGGCCTGGATCCTGCTCGTGCCGCTTCTTCTGCGCCTGCGGCTGCTGCCGCGCTGAGGCGATGGCGGCGGCTGGAGTTCCCCGGGCGATGATGAAAGGCGAGCTCGCACGCTTCCAGATCTTCTCCCGCCGGGCCCTGCTTCTGGGCGCGGCGGAGGGAGCGCTGGCGCTGCTGCTCGCCGGCCGTCTCGGTCAGCTCGCGATCATCGACGGCGAGCGCTATCGCCTGCGCTCCGAGCGCAACCGCATCGCGTTGCGGCCGCTGCCGCCGCCGCGGGGGCTGATCCTGGACCGGGCGGGGCGGACGCTCGCCGGCAACCGTCTGAACTACCAGGCGCGCATCATCCCGGAGGAGACCGACGGGCTCGAAGAGATGCTGCTCAGGCTGGTCGAGCTGCTCGAGCTCGATGCGGCGGATCTTGCGGCCGTGCGGCGGCGGCTGCGCCGCCGTAACCCCCGCGAGCGCGGCGTCATCGTCAAGGAGAATCTGAGCTGGGAGCAGTTCGCCCGCCTCAATGTCGCGCTGCCGGGGCTCAAGGGCGTGGAGGCGACCGCCGGGCTCGCCCGCGAATATCCGATGGAGGGGGCGGGCGTGCATGTCATAGGTTATGTCGCGGCGCCCGCCAAGGACGAGCTGGACGGTGATCCCGTGCTCCAGCTGCCGGACATGCGCGTCGGCAAGAGCGGGATCGAGAAGACCTTCGAGCCGGTCCTGCGCGGCCGCGCCGGGGTCGTGAAGATCGAGATCGACGCCCACGGCCGCCTCGTGCGCGAGCTGGAGCGCGAGGCCGGCACGCCCGGCGCACCCGTGCAGCTGACCATCGATCGTGCGCTCCAGGAGTGGGTGACGGACCGGCTCGGCGAGGAATCGGCCGCGGTGGTGGTGCTCGATCTCGCCGACGGCGGGGTGCTCGCCTATGTCTCGAACCCCGGCTTCGATCCGAACCTCTTCGTGCGCGGCATCAGCCGGGAAAACTGGAACGCGCTGCTGAAGGACCCGCGCCGGCCACTGCTCGACAAATGCGGGGGCGGCGCCTATCCGCCGGGATCGACCGTCAAGCCGATCGTCGCCCTGGCCGCCCTGCACCACGGGATCGTGCGTCCGGACGAGAAGGTCGTCTGCCGCGGCAAGTATCGCTTCGGCGACAATGTCTGGCACTGCTGGCGGCATGAGGGGCACGGACCGGTCGATGTCGTCGATGCGATCGCACGCTCCTGCGACGTCTTCTTCTACGAGATGGCCCAGCGCCTCGGGATCGAGCGGATTGCGGCGGCGCTGAGAGATTTCGGGCTGGGGCGCGCGCATCCTCTCGGCATCGGCGACCAGAAGGCGGGACTCGTTCCCGATCCGGACTGGGCCTACGGGGCGACCGGACGGCACTGGCAGGGAGGAGAGACGCTCAACGTCGGCATCGGCCAGGGCGCGCTGCTCGCCACACCCTTGCAGATGGCGGTGGCGGCGGCCCGCCTGGCCACCCGCCGGCTCGATTTCACGCCCCGGCTGGTCCACGGGGTGGGCGGCGTGCCGGTGCCCATGGATGCCGAGGACGTGCCTTCAGGAGAACTTGCGGCTGCGCGCGAGGAGCACTGGGAGCTGGTGGAAAAGGGGCTGCGTGCGGCCGTCGCGCCGGGCGGCACCGCGCCGCATGCCCAGATCCCGCGCCGGCTCGGGCGGCTGGCCGGCAAGACGGGCACCGCCCAGGTGCGCCGGATCAGTGACGAGGACCGCGAGAGCGACCGCTCCGAGAGCGACCGGCCCTGGCATGAGCGCCATCACGCCTGGTTCATCGCCCACGCTCCCGCACGCGGGGCGCGCTATGCGGTGGCCGTTCTCATCGAGCACGGCGGCGGCGGAGCCGCGGCCGCGGCGCCGGTGGCGCGCGACATCCTGCGGCACATTCTGGAAAACCCGCCCGCGCGCCCGGATGGCGCCGGAGCCTCCCGCCCCGTGGCGGGGCCGGCGCGCATGAGGCGGCGCGGGGAGCCGGCCTGATGCGCGCCACCCACTCCCTCTTTGCGCCGCGCGAGCTGCGGCTCGCCTGGTGGCAGCGGCCGTTCCGCGTCTCGCTGCTGCCGCTCGTCGCCTGGCTCATCCTCGGCGGCATCGGGACTGCGGCGCTCTACTCCGTCTCGGAGGCGAGCTGGGAGCCCTATGCGCTGCGGCATCTCGTCCGGCTGGGCGCCGCGACGGCGCTGCTGTTCGCGGTCGTGAGCGTGGATCTGAGACGGTGGTTGGCCTTGGCCTATCCCGCCTATGCGGCGGTGCTGCTGCTGCTCGTCGCGGTCGAGTTCATCGGCGTCGTCGGCAAGGGCGGCCAGCGCTGGCTAGACCTCGGCGTCATGCATATCCAGCCGAGCGAGCTGATGAAGGTCACCCTCGTGCTCGCGCTCGCCCGCTATTTCCATGCGCGGCATGTGTGGACGACGCAGCAGCTTCTCACGCTCGTGCCGCCCGCGCTCATGACGCTCGCGCCGGCTGCGCTGGTGGCGAGCCAGCCGGATCTCGGCACCGCCGCGATTCTCGTGATGATCGGGGTCGTGGTGATCTTTCTCGCCGGCGCGCGGCGGCTCGTCTTCATCGTGGGATTCGCCGCCTTTCTGGTGGCGCTGCCCGTCATCTGGACGAATCTCCACGACTATCAGCGCGAGCGGGTGGAGACCTTCCTCGATCCCGAACGCGACCCGCTGGGCGCGGGTTACCAGATCATCCAGTCCAAGATCGCGCTGGGCTCGGCGGGCGTGTGGGGAAAGGGCTGGCTGAAGGGGACCCAGTCGCATCTCAAGTTTCTGCCCGAGATGAAGACGGATTTCATCCTCGCCGCCTTCGCGGAGGAGTTCGGGCTGATGGGGGCGCTGGTCGTGCTGGGCCTCTATGGAATCATCATCGGCTTCGGGCTCACCGTCGGTCTTGCCTGCCGCAACCATTTCGGGCGGCTGCTCGCGGCCGGGCTGGGGTTTGCCGTCTTCACCTACGTGTTCATCAACGTCGGCATGGTGACGGGGCTGCTGCCCGTCGTCGGCGTGCCGCTGCCGCTGCTCTCCTATGGAGGTTCGGCCATGTTCACGCTCGCGATCGCCCTCGGCCTGATGCTCGTCGTCGGCATCGAGCGCGAGCGCGTGATCCCCCGGCTCGCAACCTGACCTGCCGGCAGTCGCTGGTTGGGCCCGGCCTCGCGCGCTCCTATACTGGGTGAGGCGTCGCGGCCGGGAGGCGAGGTGATGACGGCGGTCGACAGCGAAAGCAGGTTTCTCGTCATCGGCGCGGGACCCGTGGGCCTCGCGATGGCGAAGGCGCTGAAGACCCACGCCATCCCCTACGAGCAGGTGGATGCGGACTCGGGGGTCGGCGGCAATTGGCGCCACGGTGTCTATGAGGGCGTGCACATCATCTCCTCGCGCCGCACGACGGAGTTTCCCGACTACCCCATGCCCGCGGGCACGCCGGATTTTCCCTCCCGTGCCCAGATGCTCGCCTATCTCGAGGATTATGCGCGCCACTTCGGTCTCCTGGAGAACATCCGCTTCAACACCCGCGTGGTCTGGGTGCGGGCGCTGGGCGCGGCGGGCTACGAGGTGACCTTCGCGGACGGCGCCAGCCGGCGCTACAAGGGGGTGCTGGTCGCCAACGGCCACCACTGGTCGCGGCGGATGCCCGACATTCCCGGCCGCTTTGCGGGCGAGCTGATCCACTCCAAGGACTACCGGCATCCCGATCAGCTGCGCGGCCGGCGCGTACTGGTCATCGGCGGCGGCAATTCCGCCTGCGACATCGTCTCGGAGGCCGCGCGCAGCGCGGTGGAGGCGCATCTGTCGCTCAGACGCGGCTACTGGTTCATGCCCAAGACCTTCTTCGGCGTGCCCACCGCCGAGCTCATCCACCCTCTGATGCCGGTTCCCCTGCAGAAGATCCTGCTGAAGGCTCTCATCCGCATCGCCGTCGGCGACTACCGCCGCTACGGCCTGCCCCGGCCCGACCACGACCTTTTCGAGCACCACCCCACGATCTCCACCGAGATCCTGCATTACCTGAAGCACGGGCGCATCACGCCCCATCCGGACATCGCGCGGTTCGAGGGCAGCCGGGTGGTCTTCGTCGACGGCAGCGCGATCGAGGCGGATCTCGTCATCGCGGCGACCGGCTATCATGTCGATTTCCCCTTCCTGCCGCCGGAGATGGCGCCGGTCGAAGGTCCGGTCGTGAAGGCCTACGGCGGGCTGGTGGTGCCCGGCTTCCGCCACCTCTACCTCATCGGCTGGAGCCAGCCGCGGTACGGCTTCGGGCCGCTGCTGGTGCCCGCTTCCGAGCTGGTGGCACGCCTGATCCGGCTGCAGGACGAGATCGCCCATCCCCTGGGCGATGTGCTGAAGGCGATGGGGGTGAAGCCGCCCGAGACGCATCTCGCCGATCCCCATCGGCAGATCCGGCAGATGCGTCGCGCGATGCGGCGGCTGCCGCTGGTCCGCTGGTTTGCCCGCCACCGTATGAAAGAGCCGGCCCGGCTGAAGGAGACGGCGCCGCACCCCGGCCCCGACTGGGTTCTCGCCCGCGCGCAGATGCCCGTCTACTGAAAGAGACACGCCGCCTGTCTTGGGGACGCCCGAGAGGTGCCCCAGTTTCGTCGCATTTCCCGCCTAGCAGGCGGGCTCCGGCGCGGGGCGCGGCGGCGAATGACGTCGTCCAGGGTGGCATGGGAAGGACCGGCGCGTGGGAACGTCACGCAAGATCGTCTGGATCGTTCTGGCGGTTCTCGGCGCATTCATGCCGGCCCGCGCGCCGGCCGAGGAGGACGGCGCGGATCCTCAGGCCTTCACGGGCCTGTGGCAGACCGACGAGAAGGGCTCGATCGTCGAGCTCTATCCCTGTGCCGAGGACGGTGCGCCTCTCGGTGTCGCCGACCGGCTGTGCGGGCGCGTGGCGCGCGCGAAGAAGGCGGAGCTCAACGGCCGGCTGGTGCTCGTCGATTTCGGGGTGGACGGCGAACCGAAGGTGAAGGGCCGCATCGTCGACCCGCGCACCGGCTCGGTCTACCGCGGGCGGCTGAAGCTGGTCGATGCGGCGACGCTCGAGGTGAAGGGCTGCCTTCTCTTCTTCTGTCGCACCCAAATGTGGCATCGGATCGCCGAATCCGACCGCCTTCTTCTCGCCGGCGGCGAGGCGATCGCGCGCAGCGCGGGCGATCCGACCCCTTGACCCTCACGCGGGCTGCGGCTCCGGTTTGGACATCTCGGGAGCCCTGCCATCGTATTCCGCCATCCAGCGCTCGAGCGGCGGGCGCAGCTGCGGCGCGAGTCCGAGCGCCTGCTCGAGACGGGCGCCGATCGCGAGCAGCCGATCCTCCCGGAACAGCGGTCCCCAAAGCGTGACGTTGCGCGGCACGCGGAAGCGCGGCGCCTGTTCGTCCGCCTGGTTGCCGAAGCCGGTGCGCGTGGGCGTTTCGATGAATCCGGCCGGGATGGTGAGGCAGGGATGGCCGGTGAAATTCGTGATCACGAGCAGATTGCCGGCGTAGTTCGGGCTGATCAGCGCGTCGATGCCGGCGCGGTCCAGCTTCTCCCACATCATCTCCATCACTCGCCGGCGGAAGCGCTGGGCGTTCACGAAGTCCACGGCCGGGAAGAAATGAGCCTTGCGCCAGGTGTTGGGCCATGCGTTGTCGTCCTGCCAGACCATGAGATCGTCGCGGCCGGAAAGCGTCAGCTCCTGGAAGGCCGCCGCCGCCTCGATCTCGACGACGGAAAAGAGCCCCGCATAGGGCCAGTCCGGCAGCGAGACGGTTTCCAGAGTGACGCCCGGCATGGCCTTCAGGGCGGCGAGTGCGGCCTTGTCCGCGTCCGCCGCATCCTTGAACCAGGCCTCGTCATGGGCGATGCGCAGGCTCCGCTTCTCGCCCGCGTTCCAGCCGAAGTCGGCCGCGACGGAGGCGGCGTCGCGCGGATCGAAGCCGTTGATGGCCGCGAGCACCAGCGCCGTGTCCGCGACATGGCGGCAGATCGGACCGATCTTGTCGAGCGACCAGCACAGCGCCATCGCGCCGTGGCGCGACACCCGCCCGAAGGTGGGCCTGAGGCCCACGGTGCCGCAGCGATTGGACGGCGAGACGATGGAGCCCAGGGTCTCCGTGCCGATGGAAAAGGCGACGAGCCCGGCGGCGGTGGCGCTCGCGGAGCCGGCCGATGACCCGCTCGAGCCTTCGAGCGGGTTCCAGGGATTGCGGGTCCGGCCGCCGAACCAGATGTCGCCGTAGGCGATGGCGCCGTCCGTCGTCTTGCCTAGGAGCACGGCGCCCGCCGCGCGCAGCTTCTCCACGATTGCTGCGTCCTGTGCCGGTACGCGGTCCTTGTAGGGCATGGCGCCCCAGGTCGTGCGGATCCCGGCCGTATCCACGAGATCCTTGAGCCCGTAGGGGATGCCGTGCAGCGGCCCGCGGATGCGGCCCTTCGCCGTCTCCTCGTCGCGTGCGGCCGCCTCCTGGATCGCCAGATCCTCGGTCACGGTGATGAAGGCGAGCAGCAGCGGATCGTAGCGGGCGATGCGGTCGAGATAGAGCCGGGTGAGCTCGCGCGAGGAGATCTGTTTCGTGCGGATCCAGTGGCCGAGATCGGCGAGCGGGGCGAAGGCGACATCCTCCTCGCCGCCCGGCTTGCGGCGCGTGTCGGCCCTGATGCCGCGCACGCCCGGTTTCACGGCCGGCGGAGCCTCACCGTTCGGCAGCGGCCGGAAGATGGTGGCGGGTGCGACGTCGTTCTCCAAGTTAAGCGCCCGCAGGGCGCGGATCGCGCCGAGGTTCTCCTCGATGGTCCGCGCAAGCTGCTCGGTCTCATGCTCGGTGAGCGGAAGATCGATGACCCGGGAGCAGGCCATGATCTCGGCCGCCCCTGGTTTCGGTGCCTCCGCCGCCTCCTGCGCCCTGGCCAGCAGCCCCGGCACCAGCGGTGCCGCAATTCCCGCAGCGGCCCCCGCCCGCAGCAGCGCCCGGCGGGACAGGCCTCCATCGTCGCGTGCTTTTCGGTGCCGCCTTGCGACGGCACCAGTGTCGGCACGTTTCTCGATTCTGCCGCTCATCGCCGGTCTCCTTCCCGCGCCTGGCCCTCCATTCATGGTGTCGAGCGCGATGCCGGAACGCAACGAATACTCTGAGGGGCCCGGTGGCCAGAGCGCAATTCCTGCTTGAGTTTACCGGACGGCACCGCTCGTCGGCAATGCCCGCATCGCGGGTGTTTTCATTTGATTTCCGAGAGGAGTGCGATAAATCTGTTATCCTCACGCAATTGTGATTTGTGGCGAGCATCCGGCTGGAGCAAGGTATTGTTGTCCGGGGGCGCCTCGGACGAACTGTCCAACGAAGAAGGGGAAATCTCATGATTGACGCACGCACGCAGACGCTGGCTCGCAGGCTGGCACGGCCGCTTGCGGAGGAGGAGGTCGCTCGCGTTTCAGGCGGCGAGTCGTATTTCGATCAGTTCTGTTCAGGGCAAACCTTCGCGACGACGGCCTACTATGACGAGAACGGCAATCTCGTCGTCAAATGCGACTCCTCCGGCTCGCGCTATTGACCGGAGCGGGGAAAGGGGGATCGGCCCCCTTTCCCCATCTGTCTGCAATCCGGGGGGCTCATGGCTGGGTGTCGTGGCGGCGCTCGAGATGACGGCGGCCCCACTCTCGTCGTTTTTACCTCCGACGGCGACACGCATGCGCATGTCGTGTCATCCGCATGGCAGGCCCTCGGCGGGGCGGTGGCTGCGGTAGACACGACTCGGTTGCTGAGCGGTGAACCACATTCGCTGCTTATTGATCCTCTCAGGGGTATCGCAGAGAAACCGGCACCATCAGAGCGTGTCATAGATCCGTCATGCGTTGATTTCGCGGCAAGCGGGGAAGGACTGCGCGTCTGGCTGCGGCGTACCGGCCTGGCGCGCAGCGCGCTCGCAGATCCCGATGACAGGCGGTTTGCCGAACGAGAGGCGGAGCGGTTCTGGCAGAGCGCGCTGTCGGTCGCGTGGCCGCGGGCTTTCTGGGTCAACGGGCCGAGGGTCGCCCGCGAGGCCGAGCGCAAGGCCCGGCAATTGCGTGCCGCGGCCGACATGGGCTGGAAGATCCCCCGCACGCTGATGAGCAATGAGCCCGAGCGCATCCGGGCATTCGTGTCCACCCTTGGAGGTCGCGCGGTCTACAAGCCCTTCGGCCCCTTCAATTGGGAGGAACAGGATGCGCGACTGGCAGTCCACGCCGAAGTCGTAACGACGGATTTTCTTGGCGACAGCGCGATGCTGGAAGCAGCGCCGGGCATCTATCAGGAGGTCATCGAGAAGGTCGCGGATGTCCGGGTGGTGGTCTTCGGCCACTGCGTGGTCGCGGCCGAGGTTTCGGCCGAGCTTCCAGCCGGTGCGATCGATTGGAAGAGGGTTCACCCCTCATGGCTTACCGTGGCCCCCGTGAATCTGCCTGCCCCGGTGGAAGATGCGGTGCGGCGCCTCATGGACAGTCTCGATCTGCGGTTCGGCTGCCTTGATCTTGTCCGCACTGCCGAGGGCGAGTGGGTCTTTCTCGAAGTCAACGAGGCCGGCCAGTTCCTCTGGCTGGAGGAGGCCTGTCCGGAGCTGCCGATGCTCGCCCATTTCTGCGGTCTGTTGTGGGAGGCGGATGCCGGATTCTCAGGGGCCACGCAGGCGTTTCGACGCAGTCTCAGGCTCGAAAGATTCCTGAAACCGAAGAGGGAGGAAGCGCCGGCATGAAGGTTGTCATCGCCACCATCGCGGAAGACGTGCACGCGCGGGCGGTGCGACGGGGCCTCGAAAGGCTCGGTCACGAGGTCGTCCTGCTCTATACTTCTGCCTACCCCGCCCATCTCCGCCAGACGATCACATTGGGGCCGGATGGGGATTCTTCCTGGCACATGCGGCTGGAGCCAGGCGAAGAGACGGCCGAAGAAGCGCAGCGCGATGATGATGAGGCGCGCGCGCTCAAAGAATATGCGCATGAAGCGGGCGCAGCGGAGCTGGGCGACGCCGATGTCGTCTGGGCACGCCGAATCCGGATGCCGCAGCCGCCTGCGGTGGTCGATCAACGGGACCGTGCATTTGTCGCGCGCGAGCTGCGGTTTTTCCACAATGCTCTGTGGCATGCGGCGGCACCAGGCGCCTTCTGGGTCAATCCCTTTGCCGCTGCCCGACGCGCCGACAGCAAGATCCTTCAGCTGCAGGTGGCGCGGGCGGCCGGGCTCACGATCCCCGAGACCATCGTTACCAATGATCCCGCCCAGATCCGCGCGTTCCTGCGTCGGAATCGCGACGCGGGCGTCGTGTACAAGCCGTTCGCCGTCAACAGCTGGGAAGAGGACGGAGGTATGCTGGCGACGCTCGCAAGTCCGGTCTCGGAGGAGGATCTGCCCGATGACGAGCTGTTGCGCGCGACACCCAACATCCTCCAGCGCCGTGTCCCGAAGGCATACGAGGTACGCCTGACCATCATGGGCGCGCAGGCTTTTGCGATCCGCATCGATTCGCAGCGCCATCCCGATGGATCCGTAGATTGGCGCAACATCTTTCCCGAGGAGTTGCCGCTTGCGCGCGTCACGCTGCCGCCGGCGGTCGTCGAAGCCTGTCGACGCGTCATGAGGATGCTGGGGATCGTCTTCGGTTGCTTCGACCTGATTGTGACCCCCGAGGGTGACACCGTTTTTCTGGAAGTCAACGAGATGGGCCAATGGCTGTGGATCGAGTTCCGCCTGCCAGAGGTCCCATTGCTGGATGCCTTCTGCCGCTTCCTGCTGAGTCGCGATCCCGAGTTCGTCTACCGACCGGAAGGGTCTCTCATCCCTCTTGCCGACATTGCAGCTGGGCGCAAAGCCGTTGTCGAAGTCTGAGTGTCCGCAGAAAGAAAATGTTCAAAAGGCGGCGTGTGTCAGTATTGACTCCTGCATACTAATAAGGCAGAATGTCCATTCCCGGATGGGGAGGTGTCAATGGGGGCTGCCAGCACGGCCGAAATTTCCGACGGGAGCAGGACTTGCGGTTTCTGCGCCGCCTGCTTCGCCTGTGAGGGTTGACCCTACGATTGACCCGGAAAGGAAGGAGGAGAGGAGCAATGAAGAAACCTGATGCGACGATGCGGGTGCTTGGTCGCCGCGTGGCGCGGGAGTTGACGAAAAGAGAGATGATGCTCGTTTCAGGTGCTGGTGGTCCCTATGACAAGGAGCTGATCGGCTGTGAAACCTGCATCACCTGCTACGGAGGAAAGTTCGATCTGCAAAACGAGATATAGTTCTTTTCCGGCCCCAGGGTCCGCCATTGCGGGAAGAAGCGGTTCCCGCGGGGTTTTGGTGTGGACAGGCGGATGATGGCTGAGAGGAGAATCAGCATGCAGCAGTCGGAAAATCGCGCTCGCGTCTTGGGCAGGCAGCTTGCTCGGCCGCTCAATGGGCGTGAAGTTGCAATGGTTTCCGGCGCAGGCCAGCCCTATGAAAAAGGGCTGCTCAATTGCGAGAGCTGCATCACCTGCGTGGGCGGCAAGGTCGATATCGCGCTTGACGGTGAAAGCGGCAGTTGAAGGATTACTTTTCTGAACCGCATGCCGCATCGAGAGGCGTGCTTCCGACCGAAAAGGGGGTTCAAGGATGTCGCGGCAACAGAAAACGATCAAAGTGAGCGTGCGCGACCGGGTTCTGGGACGGCTCGTCGCGCGTCCGCTTGATGAGCGTGAGCAGGTGGTGATCGCAGGTGCGGGGGCGCCCATCGGCTGCCCGACGGGGATCACCTACGTCTATCCTCTGGATGTCGAGCCCGAGGGTGACGGCTGACGAAGCCGACACGGCTTCACCATTCGCGCCCCGCTGCGCGGTCCCGTTCCAGGGAAACCGGGCGGCGGGGCGCTCAACTTCTCCCAAGCAGGCGCGCGGCGCGGGGGGCGAAGTAGGTGAGCACGCCGTCCGCGCCGGCGCGCTTGAAGCAGAGAAGCGACTCGAGCACCGCGGCATCGAGATCGAAGGCGCCCCGGGCGGCGGCTTCGGCGATCATCGCGTATTCGCCCGAGACCTGATAGGCGAAGGTCGGCACGCCGAAGGCCTCTTTGACCCGCCAGAGCACGTCAAGATAGGGCAACCCCGGCTTGACGATCAGCGAATCCGCGCCTTCGGCCAGATCCAGCTCCACCTCCCGCAGGGCCTCGCGCGCGTTCGCCGGATCCATCTGGTAGGTCTTCTTGTCGCCCTTGAGCACCCCGCGCGAGCCCACCGCATCCCGGAACGGCCCGTAGAAGCAGGAGGCGTATTTGGCGGCGTAGGACATGATCTGGACATGCGCGAACCCGGCCTCATCCAGCGCGCGCCGGATCGCGCCGATGCGCCCGTCCATCATGTCCGAGGGCGCGACGATATCGGCGCCGGCACGGGCCTCGACCAGCGCCTGTTCCACGAGCACGGCGACCGTCTCGTCGTTTGCGATCTCGCCCCGCTCGTCCAGAATCCCGTCCTGGCCATGGCTGGTGTAGGGATCGAGCGCGACATCGGCCATGACGCCGACCTCGGGAGCGGCGCGCTTGAGCGTGCGGATCGCGCGGCAGACGAGGTTGTCGGGGTTCAGCGCCTCTTCGCCGCGCGGCGTGCGGTCCTCCTTCGCCGTATAGGGAAACACCGCGATCAGCGGAATGCCGAGCCGGGCCGCCTCCTCCGCCACGGCGGGAAGCGAGGAGAGCGCATGGCGCCTGACGCCCGGCATGCTGGGGATGTCCTCGTCGTCCGCCGCCGGGGTCACGAAGATCGGCCAGATGAGGTCGCTCACCGCCAGCCGCGACTCGGCGACCAGCGACCGCGACCAGCCGCTGCGACGGAGCCGGCGCAGCCGGGTGGTCGGAAAGCGTCCGGGATAGGGCAGCATAGGGTTCTCCCAGAAGGCGTCGAAACCGGCGGCGGGCGCTTCCTGCGCCCGGCCTTTCCTCCCGCCTTCTAGCCCGCAGCCGGCGCCGCCGCAACGGCGGGCGGGGCGGGGCTTGCGATCGCCTTGCGCGCGGTCTATGCCGGCCCCGAGCCCGGCAAGGGCGAATCCTCACGGGCCAGACGGGGAGCCATCGTCATGACGCGCGAACTTCATCACTTCATCGGCGGGCGGCAGGTGCCGGGGCGTTCGGGCCGGTTTCTCGACGTCTACAATCCCTCCACCGGCGAGGTGCAGGCCAAGACGCCGCTGGCCAGCGCCGCCGAGGTGGAGGAAGCGATCGCCGCGGCCGAGAAGGCCTTTCCCGTCTGGTCGGCGACGCCTGCGGTCAAGCGCGCGCGGGTCATGTTCCGCTTTCTGGAGCTGGTGCAGGCCGAGCAGGACGCGCTGGCCACCGTGCTCTCCAACGAGCACGGCAAGGTCTTCGAGGATGCCCGGGGTGACGTCCAGCGCGGGCTCGAGGTCATCGAGTTCGCCTGCGGCATTCCGCATCTGATGAAGGGCGAGTTCGCGGACAATGTCGCAACCGGCATCGACGTCTTCTCGATGCGCAAGCCGCTCGGCGTGGTGGCCGGGATTACGCCCTTCAACTTCCCGGCCATGATCCCGATGTGGATGTTCGGGATCGCCGTCGCCTGCGGGAACACGGTCGTCATCAAGCCGTCCGAGAAGGATCCGAGCGTGCCGCTCAGGCTGGCCGAGCTGATGCTCGAGGCCGGCGCGCCGGAAGGGGTGCTCAACATCGTCAACGGCGACAAGGAGGCGGTGGATACCCTGCTGGCGCATCCGTCCGTGAGGGCCGTCTCCTTCGTCGGTTCCACGCCCATCGCCAAATACGTCTACGCCACCGCGGCGGCCCACGGGAAGCGCTGCCAGGCCATGGGTGGCGCGAAGAACCACATGATCATCATGCCGGATGCCGATCTCGACCAGGTGGTGGATGCGCTCATCGGCTCGGCCTATGGATCGGCGGGGGAGCGCTGCATGGCCAATCCGGTGGCGGTGCCGGTGGGCGACGATCTCGCCGACGAGATCGTCCGGCGGCTCGTGCCGCGCATCGAGCAGCTCAAGGTCGGTCCGTCTCTGGATCCGGCCTCCGAGATGGGGCCGCTGGTGACCGCCGAGCACCGCCAGCGCGTCATCTCATACATCGAGATGTGCGAGCGCGAGGGCGGCAAGCTGATCGTCGACGGCCGCGGCTTCCGCTGCACGCAGCAGGGCTACGAGAACGGCTTCTACCTCGGGCCGACGCTCTTCGATCATGTCACGCCCGAGATGCAGTCCTACCAGGACGAGATCTTCGGCCCCGTGCTGCAGATCGTGCGCGCGAAGGATTTCGCGGAAGCCATGGCGCTGCCGTCCAATCACCGCTACGGCAACGGCACCTCGATCTTCACCCGCGACGGCGATGCCGCGCGCGAATTCGCGGACAAGGTGAACGTCGGCCAGGTGGGCATCAACGTGCCGATCCCGGTGCCGGCCTCGTTCTTCAGCTTCGGCGGCTGGAAGGAGAGCGCCTTCGGGGACCTCAACCAGTATGGCACGGATGCGGTGCGGTTCTACACGGAGCTCAAGAAGGTGACGTCGCGCTGGCCCACGGGCATCCGTGCGGGCGCCCAGTTCCACATTCCGACCACGGGCAATTGAGGCGGGACTGCCGGCGGGCGGAGCGGCGGACATGCGGGTTCTTCTGATCGGCTCGGGCGGGCGCGAGCATGCGCTGGCGTGGAAGATGGCGCAGTCGCCGGAGCTTGAGGCGATATTCGCCGCGCCGGGCAACGCGGGGATTGAAGAGGTCGCGGAGATCGTGCCGCTCGACCCCGCGGACCATGCGGCCATCGCCGCATTCTGCCACGGGAATGGCGTGGATCTCGTCGTCGTCGGGCCCGAGGCCCCGCTGGTGGCCGGTCTGGCCGACGACCTTGGCAAGGCCGGGATCGCCGTCTTCGGACCTTCGGCGGCGGCGGCGCGGCTCGAGGGATCCAAGGGCTTCACCAAGGATCTGTGTGCCGAATGCGGCATCCCCACCGCCGGCTACCGGCGCTTCGAGCAGGCCGAGGCGGCGCTGGCGTGGATTGCCCGGCAGCCGACGCCCATCGTCGTGAAGGCGGACGGGCTGGCGGCGGGCAAGGGCGTCATCATCGCGGCAACGCGGGCCGAGGCCAAAGATGCGGTGCGCGCCATGTTCGCGGGCGCCTTCGGCGAGGCGGGCCGAAGCGTCGTGATCGAGGAGTATCTGGAAGGCGAGGAGGCGAGCTTCTTTGCGCTCGTCTCCGGCGAGACCGTGCTGCCGCTCGCCGGCGCGCAGGACCACAAGCGCGCCTTCGACGGCGACGAGGGGCCCAACACCGGCGGCATGGGCGCCTATTCGCCCGCGCCGGTGCTGGACGAGACGATGGCGGGCCGCGTGATGGACGAGATCATGATTCCCACGGCCCGGGCGATGGCCGCCCGCGGCACGCCCTACCGCGGCGTGCTCTACGCCGGTCTCATGATCACGGCCGACGGGCCGCGGCTCATAGAGTTCAACGTCCGCTTCGGCGACCCGGAGTGCCAGGTCCTGATGCCGCGGCTCGCCGACGACATCCTGCCGTGGCTGAAGGCGACGGCGACGGGCGCGCTCGCCGACATGCCGCCCCCGCGCTGGCGGGACGAGGCCGCGCTCACCGTCGTGCTCGCCACCCGCGGCTACCCGGGCAGCTACGAGAAGGGTTCCGTGATCCGGGGCCTCGAGCGGCTTGCGGGACGCGAGGACGTCGTCGTCTTCCACGCGGGCACCCGGCGCGATCCGGACGGCACGCTGCGGGCCGTGGGCGGCCGGGTGCTGAATGTGACGGGGCTGGGCCCGGACATCCGCAGTGCCCGCGAGCGGGCCTATGGGGCCGTCGCCGAGATCGACTGGCCGGAGGGCTTCCACCGCACGGACATCGGCTGGCGGGCGCTCGCACGCGGAGGCGGGGCGCCCTCATCCTAGACCCGCGTCGTGATCCGCATCAGGCGGTCGGCAAGACGCGCCGGCAGGCAGGCCACAAGGCGGGCGGCGGCATAGAGCGGCCAGGGAAAGCCGATCATCGGCTTGTCGCGCGCGAGCCCCCGCACGATCCGGTGCGCCGCATCCTCCACCTCCATGAGGAAGGGCATGGGAAAGCGGTTTTCGGCCGTCATCGGCGTGCGCACGAAGCCCGGGCAGACGACGGAGACCCGGATGCCGTGCCGGCGGAGCCGCGCGCGCAGGCCCTGGCCGTAGGCGATCACCGCCGCCTTGCTCGCGGAATATGCGAGGGCGGGTGCAAGGCCGTAGAGCCCCGCGATGGAGGCGATGAGGCAGATCTGGCCCCGTTTGCGGGCCGCCATCGGCGGGATCGCGGGGTGGATGCTGTGAAAGACGCCGGCGACATTGACGGCGAAGATGTCGTCCGCGATGCGCTGCAGCTCATCCAGCCCGCCGCCCACGACGCCGATCCCCGCATTGGCGATCACGAGCGAAAGAGGCGCGGTGTCGTCCGCCCGCCGCACCGCCTCGGCCATCGCCTCGCGGTCGCGCACGTCGCAGGCGATGGCGGTGGCCTGCGCGCCCTTCTCCCTCAGGCGGCCCGCCAGCTCCTCGAGCGCGTCCCGGCGCCGTGCGATCAGAAACAGGTGGCGCCCCGGGGCCGCGAGCGCGTCGGCCAGCGCCGCGCCGATCCCGCTGGAGGCGCCGGTGATGAGAATGCCCTCGGTTTCCATGCCGCTTGCTCCCAAAGACCTTTTCACGGCCGCCGCCGCCCATTAGAGACGGGCCCACGGACGACCGCAAGGCCGCACGCGATGGCGGGAGCGCGAAGATGACGGATTCGGCGGGCCGCGTGCATTCGATGACGGGCTACGCCCGCAGACGCGGGCAGGCTGCGGGGTTCGCGCTTCTGCTCACCGCCCGCAGCGTGAACGCCCGCGGGCTCGACCTCAAGATCGTGCTGCCCGCCATGCTGGAACATCTCGACCCCCGCCTGCGCGCGCTCGCCCGCGCGCGGCTCGATCGCGGCGCCGTGCAGATCCGGGTGCAGGTCACGGCGGAGGAGGAGGCGGAATTCGGCGCGCTGGAGCGCCGGCTCGGGCCGCTGCTCAAGCTTGCCTCGCGCCTCGCGGATGCGGGTCATGCGGGCACGGCCCCGGCCCGGCTGGACGGCCTGATCGCGCTGGCCGGGGCCTCGGGCGAGCGCGGCGGCGTCCTCGATGAGGATACCGAGCGCCGCCTGGCCGAGGCCGTACTGGAGCTTGCGGAGTCCCTCATCGACGATCTCGTCGCCATGCGCGCCGAGGAGGGCGCGGCCCTGCGCGAGACGCTCGTCGCCCAGATCGCGGGGATGCGTGCCGAGCTCGAGAGCGCGCGCAGGCATGCGGCGGACGCCCTGCCCGCCTTGCGCGAGCGGTTCCGCGCGCGGCTCGAGGCCCTTCTCGCCGACCGCGCGGTGCTTGACGAGAACCGGCTGGAGCAGGAGCTGGCCCTGCTCGCCATGCGCCAGGACGTGACGGAGGAGCTGGACCGGCTCGCCATTCATCTCGACGCCGCTGCGGCCCTGCTGGCACAGGGCGGAGTCATCGGCCGCAGGCTGGACTTCCTCGCCCAGGAGCTCGCGCGGGAGGCGAACACGCTCACCGCCAAGGCGCAGGAGCCGGCGCTGACCGCATCGGGTCTTGCGCTCAAGAACCTCGTCGAACAGTTCCGGGAGCAGATTCAGAATGTCGAATGACCGCGCGCCGAGAATGCCCCGCAGCGGGCGCAGCACCGACGCCGGCGCAAGCCGGCCGGGGCTGCTGCTGATCCTCTCCTCGCCGAGCGGAGCGGGCAAGTCCACGCTCGCCCAGCGGCTTCTGCGCGAGGAGGGCGGGCGGCTGTGGATGTCCGTATCCGTGACCACGCGCCCGCGCCGCAAGAGCGAGATCGACGGCCAGGACTATCACTTCGTCACCCCCGAGGAATTCGCGCGCATGGTGCGCGCCGGGGCGTTCCTCGAGCATGCGGAGGTCTTCGGCAACCACTACGGGACCCCGCGGGCGCCGGTCGAGGAGAGGCTGAAGGCGGGGATCGACGTTCTCTTCGACATCGACTGGCAGGGCGCGGCGCAGATCAGGCGCAATCTCGCAAGAAGTCCGCACCGGGTCGTCTCCGTCTTCATCCTTCCGCCTTCGATGGCCGAGCTCGAGGCGCGCCTCAAGCGCCGGGCCCAGGATCCGGAGGAGGTGATCGCCCGCCGCATGGCCGGCGCGCGCGACGAGATCACCCATTGGCGCGAATACGACTACGTGCTGGTGAACGACGACCTCGACCGCTGCTTCCGCGACCTGAAGACGGTGCTGGATGCGGAGCGCCTCAGGCTCGACCGGGACTGGCGCTACAGGACCCTCGCCGAGCGGCTGCTCGCGGAGGCCGAGGCGCTGCTCGCCGCCCGCAAGGGGTGAGAGCCCGGTCCTGCGCGAGGCCCCTTGCCAGCGCGGCGGGCGGGCGCTATAAGCCCGGCCTCCCGGACGGTCTCCTTGCCGTCCGGCGTCGGGTTGGACGCGGGAAGCGGGCGCGCCGCAGTCGGATCTGCGGTCAAGGAGGCGAACGGGCGCCGCTGTCTCGCGATGTCATCAAGGAGATGCGCCGATGCCGTTCTACGAGACGGTCTTCATCGTGCGCCAGGACGTGAGCGCCAAGCAGGTGGAATCCATCGCCGCGGACCTGGCCAAGATCATCGAGGACAATGGCGGGAGCGTGGCCAAGACCGAGATGTGGGGTCTGAGGCCGCTCGCCTACCGGATCAAGAAGAACCGCAAGGGCCATTACGTGCTGCTTGCGATCGACGCGCCGGCGGCCGCCGTCCAGGAGATGGAGCGGCGGGCCCGCCTCAACGAGGACATCATCCGGCTGCTGACGGTGCGCACCGAAGAGCTCGAGACCGAGCCCTCGGTGATGGCGAAGGGTCGCGAGCGCCGGTCGCGCCGCGAGCGTGGTGAACGGAGGGCAGGCTGATGGCTGGTGGTTCCGGGCGCAGACCCTTTTTCCGGCGGCGGAAATCCTGCCCGTTTTCCGGGCCGAACGCGCCGAAGATCGACTACAAGGACGTGAAACTGCTCTCGCGCTTCATTTCCGAGACCGGCAAGATCGTTCCCAGCCGGATCACGAACGTGTCGGCCAAGAAGCAGCGGGAACTGGCGCGCGCGATCAAGCGGGCGCGGATTCTCGCGCTCCTGCCGTTCACCGTGCGATAGGAGAGGGGCGATGCAGGTCATTCTTCTGGAACGCGTGCCCCATCTCGGCCAGATGGGCGATGTCGTCAACGTCAAGCCGGGCTATGCGCGCAACTATCTGCTGCCGCGCGGCAAGGCGCTCAGGGCCACCGAGGCCAACCTCAAGGCCTTCGAGGAGCGCCGCAAGGAGATCGAGGCGCGCAATCTCGAGCGCCGCAAGGAGGCCGAGGCGGTCAAGGAGAAGGTGGACGGCGCGAAGCTCGTCATCATCCGCCAGGCGGGTGCCGCCGGCCAGCTCTACGGCTCGGTGCGCCGGCGCGACATCGCCGAGGCTCTGGCGGCCGAGGGCGTCGCGGTCGACCGTTCGCAGGTCGTGCTGGACACCCCGATCAAGACCATCGGCATCTTCGACGTGACGCTCCGGCTCCACGGCGAGGTGGAAGCGGTCGTCAAGGTCAATGTCGCGCGCTCCGAGGGCGAGGCGGAAGAGCAGTGGAAGCTCGGCCATGCGCTCATCGCCAGCACCGAGCGCGAGGCCATGGGCCAGATGCCCGAGGAGGCCGAAGAGGCCCTCGATGAGGAGGAGCTGGCCGCCGAGCTGCTGGAGGAGGAGGCGCTCGCCGAACTCAAGGCCCGCGAGGAGGCCGAAGAGGCCGGTGAGAGCGGGGCTGCCGAGGCCGGCGAAGCCGCCGGTGCCGCATCCGCACAAGGAGAGGGCGGAGAAGCTGCCGAGAAGGCCTGAGCGCGCGCCGTCCTCCTCATCCGCGCTGCAAACGGCGGCGACGGCGCCGCCAAGTCCGGACCGCATCCCACGGAAGCCCGTCGCCCCCGGGGCGGCGGGTTTCTTGTCATCCCGTGGCCGGGGCGCCCGCGGGTGCATCCCTCGCCTCGTCACCCGCCTGTTCGACCGGCGGGCGTCGTATTCTTTCCCTCCTCATCCGCCGGCTCGACCGGCGGGTCCAGCGTGCAGGACGGCCGGTTTCCGGCGCTGGCCGCCATCACGCATGGCATCCGGATTCGCCGCTTTCGCGGCGAATGACGAGGAAGAGAGCTTCACCTGCCGGCAGTCTCTCTTCGTCATCCGCCGGCTCGAGCGGCGGGTCCGTTTTCTTCCCACGTCACCCGCCGGCTCGACCGGCGGGTCCGGTTTCTTTCCACGTCACCCGCCGGCTCGACCGGCGGGTCCAGCCGACGGCGGACACGCCGACGGGCGCCGGGGCTCTCGTCACCGCCTCATGGGTTCGCCGGTCAGGCCGGCGAACGACGCGAAAAGGGACGGCCACCCGCCTGTGCGCGCTCCTTCCGCGTCAGCCCTCAGCGCGTTCTCGCGTTCTCACCCATTGGCACACCATTTTTCGTCACCCGTCGGCTTGAATGGCGGGTCCGTTTCCTTTTCACGTCACCCGCCGGCTTGACCGGCTGGCGTATTCTGCCCCTCGTCACCCGCCGGCTTGACCGGCGGGTCCGTTTTCTTTCCACGTCACCCGCCGGCTTGACCGGCGGGTCCAGCCGACGGCGGGCACGCCGACGGGCGCCGGGGCTCTCGTCACCGCCTCATGGGTTCGCCGGTCAAGCCGGCGAACGACGTGGAAGGAAGAGCACCACCCGCCTGTGCGTGCTCCCTTGGCGACAGCCCCCGCCGGGTTTTCGCGTCCTCACGAGTCGGTACACCATTTCTCCTCAGCCGCCGGCTTGACCGGCTGGCGTATTCTGCCCCTCGTCACCCGCCGGCTTGACCGGCGGGTCCAGCGTGGAAGGGGGCCGAACCCCCGGCGCCGGGAATGCAACGACCGCGGCCGGGTTCGGCGCTCAATGCGATGAGCGACACCGGCCAAAGACGCCCATGGCGAATTTTAAGGTTACATTTTGTTAAGATTTTTCGTATTAACCTTCGTTAATAGGAGGTGAGGAACGGTCGGTGCGGTCGGTGCCGGCTTCCCCGCCTTCGAAGGCGAGAAACGCTGGCTGCCGGAAGCGGGCCGATCAGCGTCAAAGGCGCTTCCGGCGGGAAGGAGACGCAAAATGCGGGTGCTCTTGATCGAGGACGATGAGGCGACCGCACGCAGCATCGAGCTCATGCTCACCGCGGAGCGCTTCAACGTCTACACCACGGATCTGGGCGAGGAAGGCCTCGATCTGGGCAAGCTCTATGACTACGACATCATCATCCTCGACCTCAACCTGCCCGACATGCACGGCTACGAGGTGCTGAAGAAGCTGCGGATGTCGAAGGTCTCGACACCCGTGCTGATTCTTTCGGGGCTGTCCGAAATCGAGGACAAGGTGAAGGCGCTGGGCTACGGCGCGGACGACTACCTCACAAAGCCCTTCCACAAGGAGGAGCTGGTCGCCCGCATCCAGGCGATCGTGCGGCGCTCGAAGGGGCACTCCCAGTCGATCATCCGCACCGGCAAGCTTGCGGTGAACCTCGACACCAAGACGGTGGAGGTCGACGGGCAGCGCGTGCATCTGACCGGCAAGGAATACGCGATGCTCGAGCTGCTGTCCTTGAGAAAGGGGACGACGCTGACCAAGGAGATGTTTCTCAACCATCTCTACGGCGGCATCGACGAGCCCGAGCTCAAGATCATCGATGTCTTCATCTGCAAGCTGAGGAAGAAGCTTGCGGCGGCGACCGGCGGCGAGAACTACATCGAGACCGTGTGGGGGCGCGGCTACGTCCTGCGCGATCCCGAGGAGGAAACGAAGAAGGAGGCCGCCGAAAAGCCCGCTGCGGCCGCCGCGGCCCACTAGTCCGTCCCGCTATCGCGTCCGCCACCGGGGCCCGATCCGGATGCGGGTCTGAAGGGTCGCCAAGGCCGGGAGGACGGCTCCGTCCGGATGTCCTGCGGCCCGCCTACGCCGCGCGTTCCGCCTCCAGCTCGGCGCGCGTCGGGATCGCGCCCGCCCTGAGCCGCGCGAGATAGCTTTTGAGATCCCGCTTCAGCTCGCCCGCCATGAGATAGATGCCGACGATGTTGGGCACCGCCATCAGGAAGAAGAAGGAATCCATGATGTCGAAGACCTGGGTGACGGTGAGCGCGGCACCCGGGATGATCGCCCCGCAATAGACGATCTTGAAGACCGTCTGGCTCAAGCGGGAGAAGCCGAAGACGAAGGTCCACACCTTGCTCGAGTAGTAGCCCCAGGAAATGATCGTCGAATAGCCGAAGAGGAACACGGCGACGGCGAGCACGATGTCGAAGTGGGGCAGCACGGAATTGAAGGCGTAGGACGTCATCTGGATGTCGGTGAGGCCCTCGACCCGGTAGGCGCCGGTGACGACGATCACCAGGGCCGTCATCGAGCAGATCACCACCGTGTCGATGAAGGGCTCCATCAGCGCGACCATGCCCTCGGAGACCGGTTCGCGGGTCTTGGCGGCGGCGTGGGCGATGGTGGCCGAGCCGAGACCCGCTTCCGTGGAGTAGACGGCGCGCCGCATGCCCCAGACGAAGGCGCCGATGACCGCACCGATCCCCGCCTCGGGGGCCAGCGCCTCGCGCACGATCAGCGCGATCGCGGCCGGCAGCTCCGGCAGATGCAGCAGCAGGATCACGATTCCGCCGGCGATGTAGATGGCCGCCATCAGCGGCACGAGACGCGCGGTCACGCGGGCGATGCGCGTGATCCCGCCGAAGATCACGACGGCGACAAGCCCCGCAAGCAGCACGCCGTAGACCCAGGGGGCGTCGATCCCGGTGACGGCCGAAAGCTGGCTGTAGGACTGGTTGACCTGTCCGATCTGCAGCAGCGACGGCACCGCGAGCAGCGCATAGGTCCAGCCGAGAGCCCTGCCGAGGCGCGGGCGGCCGCGGGCCGCAAGTCCACGCCACAGATAGTACATCGGCCCGCCCGAGACCGTGCCGTCTGCGTGCTCGCGCCGGTATTTGACGCCCAGCGTGCACTCGGCGAATTTGAGCGTCATGGCGAAGAAGCCGATCACCGTCATCCAGAACGCGGCGCCCGGCCCGCCCATGGCAATCGCGATCGCGACACCGGCGATGTTGCCGAGCCCCACGGTGCCGGAGAGCGCGGTCGCCAGCGCCTGGAACTGGGTGACCTCGCCCGGCGCCGTGGCATCGTGGTAGCGGCCGCGCACGATGTCCCAGGCGATCCGGAAGCCCCGCAAATTGACGAAGCCGAAATAGAAGGTGAGCAGCAGCATGGGTGCCGCCATCCACAGCACGATCAGCTCGACCGGCTGACCGAGGAGGGTCACCTGCGCGAAGACCGCTTCGCTCAGCGCCTGGGAGAACCGGTCGACCCCCGCAAGAAAGGCGTCCTTCAGCCCCTCCAGCACGTCCGCCATCTGCCGCCTTTCCTCCCCGTCTTTCCGCACGGCCCGCGGGCGCGTGTCCGCCCGCAGCATCGAAAGGATGAAGCCGGTGTCGCAACGGCGCGCGAGCTTGCCTGAAGACGGGGCGCGATGGCAAGAACGCATGCGCATCAAGGACAAGCGCGGGCTGCGGTCCGCCCGGGCGGGTGCCGCACGCGGGGAGGGAGGGGAGAGATGGCGCATTGTCAGGAAGACGGGGCGCCGCCTCGAGGCGCGGGTCCGGGCCGCTTCGGCTCGGCCCTCGGATTCGTGATGGTGGCGGTGGGGGCGGCCGTCGGCCTCGGCAACGTCTGGAAGTTCCCTTATCTCGCCGGAGCCAACGGCGGCGCCGTCTTCGTGCTGCTGTATCTCGTGTTTCTTGCGCTCGTCGCGCTGCCGATCCTGGTGGCCGAGGTCGCAATCGGCCGGCGCGGGCGGGCGAGCCCGCCCCATGCGCTCGCGCGTCAGGCCGCCGAATTCGGGGCGCGCAGCGGATTCTGGCGCGCGGCCGGGGTCGTCGGCGTCGTCATGAGTCTGGTTATCATGAGCTTCTACTCCGTGATCGGCGGCTGGACGATCCTGTTCGCGGCCGAGGCCGCGACGGGATTTGCCGCCTTCGCCGATGCCGCTTCCGCCCTCGCCCATCAGCAGGCGCTCGAAGGCGACCCGTCCGGCATGCTCGCGCTGCAGCTTCTCTTCATCATCGCGACCGTCGCGATCGTGGCCGGCGGCGTGCGGCGCGGGATCGAGCGCAGCATGCGCGTCATGGCGCCGCTGATGGCGGTGCTGCTCGTGATCGTCGTGGTCTACGCGCTGGCGGCGGGAGCGGGCGGCAGGGCGCTGGACTGGCTCTTTGCCGCGGACTGGACGAAGCTCGACGGCCGCGTCGCCCTTGCCGCCCTCGGCCAGGCTTTCTTTACGCTCTCCGTCGGCATCGGCGGGATGATGACCTACGGCGCCTATCTGCCGGAGCGCGCCTCGCCCCTGCGCGCCTCGGTCGCCGTCGCGGGCGCCGATACGGCGGTCGCGCTTCTGGCGGGGCTTGCCGTCTTCCCGATCGTCTTCGCCCACGGCCTCGATCCCGCGGCGGGGCCGGCGCTGATCTTCATCACGCTTCCCATCGCCTTTCATGCGATGCCGGCGGGCGCGATCATAGGCGGCGCCTTCTTCCTGTTTCTGTTTCTCGCCGCTCTCACCAGCGCCGTCGCCCTCTACGAGCCCTTCGTCGCCTGGCGGATCGAGCGCGGCGCGAGCCGGCTGCGGGCCACGCTGCTGGCCGCCGGCATCTCCTGGCTGCTGGGGCTCGTTACCGTCGCAAGCTTCAGCTTCGCACGGGACGTCCATCCCCTGGGATTTCTCGGCGGGCCGTTCGCGGCGTTCACGGCGTTCGATCTCATCACGCTGGGCGTCGACAAGCTGGTGCTGCCGGCAGGCGCGCTGCTGATCTCCTGGTTCGCGGGGCGGATCATCGCCGCGCCCGCGCTTGCCGCGGTCTTCCCCGGCGATCCGGCCCCGCTCGTGCGCCTGCTGCGCCTAGCGCTCAAGACCTGGGTGCCGCTTGCGATCATGGTCCTGCTGGCGGCGGGCCTCGTGCTGGGCTAGGGCCGCGCGCTCGCGCAATCGTCAGCATCCGTGAGCGGATTGTGAAGACGCGGATGCGCGCCGGCCTGCTATGATCGCCGCCATGACGCGCATGGCACTCGTCATCACGGCCCTGCTCGCGGCGACGCTGATACGGGCGGCGCCCGCCAGCGGCGATGGCGCGCCGGAAGCCCTGCGTCGGGAATTCCCGAAGACCGATTTTTCCCGCGCCGTGGTGCCGCTGGAATCCATCGTCTCGGGCGGGCCGCCGCGTGACGGGATCCGCAGCGTCGACGAGCCGCGGTTCGACCCCGTCGCCCGCCCGCGGCTGCACCTGTCGGCCAGCGACCCGGTGATCGCCTTCGTGCATGCGGGCCGCGCCCGGGCCTATCCGCTCGCGATTCTGGCCCGCCACGAGATCGCGAACGACCGGCTGGGGGAGCTGCCGGTCGCGGTCACCTACTGCCCGCTGTGCAATGCGGCGATCGTTTTCCGCCGCGTGCTGCCGGACGGGGCGGTTGCCACCTTCGGCACGACCGGGCGTCTGCGCAACTCCGATCTCGTGATGTACGACCGGACGACCGAAACCTTCTGGCAGCAGTTCACCGGCCGCGGTCTCGTCGGCCGCTTCGCGGGCGACCACCTCGAGCGGCTGCCGGCGCGGATCATGAGCTTCGCGCGCTTCAGGGCCGAGCACCCGGATGGCGAGGTGCTCTCTCCGCCCTATCCCTGGTACGACTACCGCAGTCCGCCCTATGCCGGTTACGACAGGTCGCCCGCGCCCTGGTTCCCGGTGCGCCGGCTGCCGCGCGAGGTGCCGGCGATGAGTCTCGTGGTCAGCGTCGGCGACCGGGCCTGGGCGCTGGACCTCGTGCGGCGGAAGGGGCGGATCACGACCGAAGATGGTCTGGTGATCACCTGGCGACCCGGCGCGCGCTCGATCTTCCGGGCGCCTCTGCCGGAGGAGAGCGGGAAGCCTTCTGACGTCTGGGGGGACGTGATGGTGGAGCGGCTGCGCGCCGACGGCACGCGCGAACCCGTCCCCTACGGTCTCGATTTCGCCTTCGCCTTCGCCTCCTTTCACCCCGACAGCCGGATCGAGACGGGCCGCTAGGGTCTGCCTCAGATTCGGCATGGGCGGTCGCCGCCGAGCCGGGCTTTCGCCAGGCGACGCCCCTATTCCGTCACATTGCGGCCTACAGCAGTCTTGTCCCGGGCGGCTGGCTTCGGCTAGGAGAGGCGGCGCATGCGCTGGACGGACGAGTCGTGCACAGGCAAGGGGATGGGCGTGGCGGACAGCGGGGTCCGGAACATCGGAATGCGGCGCCTTGCGTGCGGGGCGGTGCTCGCGCTGGCGCTGGTCGCGGTGGCGGGAGGGGCGACCGTGTCGCCGCGGCCGGCCCGCGCGGAGCCCTGGGCGCCGGTAAACGACATCCAGCTCAAGAACGACATCACGACGCTGAAGGAATACGGGATCATCCCCGGCAGCGTGACGACCTGGCCCATTCCCTGGGCCGCGATCTCGGGCGCGCTGGCGCGGGCGCAGGGGCAGGCCTATCCGCCCCATGTGATGGCGGCGATCGCGCGCGTGCGCGCGAAGATGCCGAAGCGGGCGGACTTCCGCCGGCCGAAGGCCTCGGCCGAGGCCATGGGCACCAACCGCGCGCGGCTCGTGCGGGACTTCGGCGGCGGCGCGCGGGGCGACTTCGACAGCAGGGTCGCGGTGGAGCGCCACTGGGCGAGCGCCTATGCGCGGCTGGCCGTCAATTTCCGGGATGATCCCGTCGATCCCCATGACATCAACCTCGACGGTTCCTACGGCGCGGTGGCGCTGGGCAACTGGATGCTGTTCGGCGGGCGCGTCGAGCAGTGGTGGGGGCCGGGGTGGGATGCGGCGATGCAGCTGTCCAACAACGCCCGGCCGATGGCGGTGGTCGGGCTCGGCAGGCTCGAGCCGAAGCCCTTCGAGAGCCGCTGGCTGCGCTGGATCGGGCCGTGGAACCTGCGCGTCTTCGCCGGACGCAAGAGCAGGCTGAGGAACGATTTCGCGCATCCCTGGCTTGCCGGGTATCGCGTCGATTTTGCGCCGACGAGCTGGATGAGCTGGGGCCTCACCTACATGGTGCAGTTCTGCGGCAAGGGCCGCCCCTGCAGCTTCACGAACATCAGGAAGGCGCTGCTGCCGTTTCCGAACCAGACGAACACGCGCATCGACCGCCTCAACCGCGATCCGGGCGATGCCCAGTCGGGCTGGGACGTCACCTTCCACGGCACCATCGGCGACCTCGCCTGGTCGGCCTATACCCAGCAGGTGTGGGAGGATCAGGCCGAGGACACGGGTGCCCTCTACGGCATTTCGCTGACCGGCCGCACCGAGTGGCTGGGCGGCGGCCAGTGGCGGATCATGGGGGAGTCGGCGGACACGGTGGTGGACCGCAGCACCTTCATCCACAAGACATCGAAGGGCGGGCTGCTGTTCCAGAACAGCATCTTCCGGGACGGGTCGACCTACCGGCGGCGGGTGCTGGGGCCCTCGCTCGACTTCAACAGTCTGCAGGTGACGGGCCGCCTCATGCTGCAGCTGGACAAGGGGCCGAGTTTCGAGCTCATCTACCGCTATGCGGGAATCAACAGGCCCGATCCCGAGCAGGGCGGCCTGTTCCGGGCTCATCTGGTGAGCGCGAATCACGAGAAGATCAACATGCTGGAGACGCGGGTGATCTGGCCGACGGAGCGCTTCGGCCGGTTCCGGCTGGAGGCGGGGATCGCCGATGACGCGCCGAACACCCCCGGCCGCTCGCCGACGAAGGGTCGCATCGAGATCGGATGGAGCTACGGGTTTTAGCTGTGCGACACCGGGCAGCGGAACTCTCGGCCGAGACGAGGGAGACGGGCGTGAGCGAGGTGGACGTGAGCGCGTCGGAACGGCGGAGGGCGGAGGCGCCGGCGGGCGCAGCGGCGGGCTCCGGTGCAGGGGCGGCTGCCGGTCCCGCGCCCGTCGCCGTGCCGGACGAGGACGTCATCACGCTTGCCGACATCGTCGCCCTGATTCGCGAGAACAGGCGGCTGATCGCCTGGTGCGTCGGCGTCTCCTTCCTGCTGGGGCTTGCCTATGCGCTGTTCAAGACGCCGGAGTATCGCGCGACCGTCGTGATCCAGCCGGTGGAGGAGGAGGCGGGCGCGGCCTCTTCGCTCGCAAGCAGGTTCGGCGGCCTGGCGTCGCTCGCCGGGCATCAATCTGGGTGGCGGCGGCAACAAGGAAGAATATCTGGGCGTGCTGCGCTCGCGCGAGCTCGCCGAACGCTTCATCGAGCGCTACCAGGTGATGCCGGAGCTGTTCCCGGAGCTCTGGGAGGCGGAGAAGGGCGACTGGATCCCGGAGCCGCCGGTCACCACGCGCATCAAGCGCACGGTCAAGAGCGCGCTGGCCGCGATCTCGGGAGACGAGGGCTACAAGCCGCGCAGCGGCTCCGCGCCGACCATGGCCGAGGCGTACGAGAAATTCGACGAGGATGTGCGCTCGATCTCCGAGGATCTGAAGACGGGGCTGGTGAGCGTGTCGATGCAACACCGCAAGCCGGAGCTGGCCGCCCGCTGGGCCAACGCCTATGTGGCCATGGCGAACGAGGAGATCCGGCAGCGGACGATCGCGGAGGCAGAGGCCGTGATCCGTTTTCTGGAGCATGAGGCCGATCGCACCACCGACATGCAGCTCAAGAACGCCATCTTCGACCTGATCCAGAGCCAGCTGCAGCGGGTCGCCACCGCCAGGGCCCGCCCGGAATACGCCTTCCGCATCGTCGACCCCGCCAAGGTGCCGCAAGATCCGGCGGAGCCGAAGAGAAAGCTCGTTCTTGCGCTGGCCGTTCTTCTAGGTTTGCTGACGAGTGGGGTGATCATTTTGGTTCGCAACGGAGCGTCAGGGAGCTGATGGTTGTGTCGGGTTCGCCCGTTCTATATTTCGAGACGGCAGGAAGCGGTCACCGCGCTCATTACGTTGCTGTACTGGCAAAGTATCTGACGGCTTGGAACAAGGCGGATCAGGTCATATTCGCAGGGCCGGCACAACTCAGGGAACGAGCGTTCGCGCAACTCGGAGAAGAGCTTGCGGAAACGTCGCCTAGATTCCAATTCGTTGAGCTTCCCGAAAAAGACATTCGCGATGCAATGAATGCGCCAACACTTTTTCAGCGGCATCGCCGCTGTTGGCAGCTCGGTTTGCGAGCGGCCCAGCGCTGCAATGCTCGGCAGGTTTTTTTCGCAGCGCTCGATCATATTCTCTTGGCGGCGGCTACCAGCAGCCTGCCGCCCTTTCGGGTCTCGGGATTGTTGTTTCGTGGCAGCAGTCACTGGCGCGAACGAAGGGCTGGATGGTTGGGTTTGGTTCGAGAGGGTATCAAGGAACACGCGCTCAGAGTGGTACTGGCGAAGCCGTGGTTCGAGAACCTCTTTACGCTGGACCCCTATTTCAAGGAGTACATGGATCTCCACTCCTCGCAGGGCAAAAAGGTAATTCTTCTCCCAGAGCCTTTTGATGCTCCGTGCGATGCAGCTCAGGCATGGGGAGCACGCATGAGTGGGAGGGTGCGATTTCTTTTTTTTGGCTCCATGCAGGAGCGGAAAGGAATTCGCCCGCTTCTGGATGCGCTCCTGCTGCTACCTCGGGATGTTGCGGCGGCGAGCGAATTCCGCTTCTGCGGGGAGGGCGAAATGCTTTCTTTCATCGAGGAGCGGTTGCCTATACTTCGATCAGCGGGCTTGGACGTGTCCCTCGAGCGTGGCTTTCTTCCCCGCCGACAGCTCGAGGCGGAGATCTCCGCCTGCGACGTAGTTCTCGCCCCCTATCTGGGTCATGTGGGCTCAAGCGGCGTTCTCTTGCTCGCGGCGGCCTTCCGCAAACCGATTCTGACGCAGCAAGAGATGCTCCTCGGAGCTGAGGTACGTCGGTATCAGTTGGGCGAACCAGTCGATACACGTGATCCCATAGCCATTGCCGAGGGTATCTGCCGACTGAATCGGGAATGTCTGAAAGGTTTCGAAGGGACACGGCAATTTGACGCCTTCATTAGCCGGCATGGCAAGGAGAAGTTTGCAGAATGCCTTGGTGCGCACTTGTTTACACATGTAGCCGAATGAGGATGAACAGTATGGCGACGCGGCCTTTCGTGAAGGCCAATAAATCGCAAGTGTGCAGTCTAGCGGGTCGATCCCGCCGAGTCCAGAAGATCCTGTGCCATCTGCTGCGGGCACACCGGGAGATTCGAGCAGCGGCGTTTGATGCTGACGAGAGGGGATGCTTCGGTCGGAGAATTCAACTGCACTCCACGTTGCCTCAATCTTTCTCAAACACGAATATGACCTTTTATTTTATCATAGATGAGGGGAACATTTTATTTTTATCCGACACGTTGCTGTGACTTTGGCCATCTGTGAGAAGGATTAACTGATTAAAGAATTCTTATTATCAAGGTAATGATGCGAAGCGGGAGAGAACGCCGCTTTTCGGGTTTGCCCAGGTTCGATGGTTGATATCTCAGCAAAGGATGATCGGGAAGTGGGTATACCACTTGTCTTGCGATGGATTCGGGAGCGGGATCGGCGTGGCATTGTCGTCGGGATCCTATCTGGCGGTGCGGGCAAAATTGCAGGAATTGCCACCAATGTGGTCGCAATGCCACTTGCCTTTTCGCGACTTGGGGAGGAGCGTTTTGGTATCTTTCTTATGCTAATGGGGCTCGCGCAGTGGGTCGGACTTGGCAATTTCGGGATGCATAATTCAATCGCGCGCTTCATTGCGGATCGCGGAGCTGGTCGCAGGCGTATTCTTCTATTGCTGAAAGTGGCCACGTTACTAGCGGGTGGCTTCGGTGGCCTTCTCGTGCTCATCTGCACTGCAGCGATCACCTTGTGGTACACGACCAGAGCCGGATCTCTTGGCGTTGCGCGCGCTGAAGTGGTGTCTTCGGCCGCTCTGCTCCTCGGCCTCGTATGGATGAGGACGGTCATATCCATGGCATCTGGGGTTCTCATAGGAAGATTACAACTCTATCTTGTAAATTGGTATCAGTTAATCGGCCAGCTGACTGCCTTCAGTCTGCTGGTGGTGGTAAGTTTTTGCTGGCATCACGTGGCGGGTTTTGTGCTCGCCTTGGTTGGTGGCCCTCTAATCGGAGATGTTCTGTCGGCACTCCGTGTACGTCGGGAGAACGGCACCGAACATTTCGCTTGGCGTCAATTGCGGCCATGGATGCCGAGGCTCCTGTCTACTGGATTTTCATTTACAATTATAAATTTCGCCGCCTCCGCCTGTAGCGGATTTTTGGTGTTCTGGGTCGGGGCACAGACACATCCTGAGGATGCCGCACATTTCGGTCTGATGATGCGTGTCCACGGCATGATGATAGGTATCCTTACGACGCTGAACAATCCGCTATGGCCGGCGATGCTGGATGCAAACCGGACAAGGGATCGCAAATGGTTACGTCGCGTCATAATAAGTTACCTGCTCCTGGTATGGGCCATTGCTGTTAGCGTAGGAGGTCTCGTGGCGGTCTTTGGTGATGATCTTTTACGTTTTTGGGTTGGTAATGATTTTGGAACAGGGAACGTATATCGGGCAATGTGGGGGGCGATGCTTGGGCAAGCAGCCTTGATTTATTTTTGGGATGTTGTCTTGATAGGACTAAAAAAAGAAAGACTCGTTGCCACAACACATTTGCTACGCATCGCCATACTTGGTGCTTTCGGCGCGTCTCTTATTCCACAATACGGAGGAATAGGTGCAATGGCGGCATTGGCGATCGCGTATTTTCTCTCTGAGACGTTCACTCTACCGATCGCCAGCTGGCGCGCGTTCGCTGCGAGCGTGCGCTAGCTGTGATTTCTCACCACGTTGTTCATTCGAACCGTTCCTGAGAGGCTGAAGTTTGCACGAACCGAAGCGCCTCGGGGAGGACCGAATGGACATGCACAAGAATGCACGACTGACGCCGAAAGGTCGAGAGATCATGATTCGGCGCCTGGAGCGTGGCGAACGGGTTGCCGACGTTGCTGGCGCCATGGGGGTCAGCGTCCGCACGGTTTTCAGATGGGCGCGGCGGTTTCGCGAGCATGGGCTGGCCGGGCTTGAGGACCGGTCGTCGCGACCCCACCGCAGCCCGACCCGCACGCCTGCCGCGACCGAGGCGGAAGTGACGCGGTTGCGGCGTCAGCGGCGAACCATGGACCGGATCGCGGCGGAGGCCGGCCTCTCGCGCGCCGCCGTCGGGCGCATCCTCGCGCGTCACGGTCTCAACCGCTGGCGCGATCTCGAACCCGCCGAACCGGTCAGGCGATATGAGCACGCCACCCCCGGCGAGCTCCTGCACCTCGACATCAAGAAACTCGGCCGCCTCACCCGCACCGGACACCGCATCACCAAAGACCGTTCCCGCCGGAGCAGCAGCCGCGGCGTCGGATGGGAGTTCGTCCATGTCTGCATCGACGACCACGCGCGCCTCGCCTTCGGCCGGGTTCTCGACAGCGAGCGCAAGGAGGATGCCGTCGCCTTCCTCAAAGCGGCGGTGGCGTGGTATCATGCGCCGGGGATCCGGATGATGCGCGTGATGACCGACAACGGCAGCTGCTACCGCTCGAAGGCCTTCAACAAGGCCTGCAAGGCCCTCGGGCTGCGCCATGTCCATGCACGCCCCTATACGCCGAAGACCAACGGCAAAGCCGAACGCTTCATCCAGTCGAGCTTGCGCGCATGGGCCTATGGGCGCGCCTATCAGACCGCGGGGCAGCGAAAGCAAGACCTCCCCCGCTGGCTGCACCATTACAATTGGCACCGCCCCCAAGCCGAGATAAACAGAAAACCACCCATCAGCCGATCAGGCCTGGACATGAACAACCTCATGAGACTCCACAGCTAAACATCGGAGCCTCGCGCAGCGGAGAAACCGGGCGCACTTATGGGCTCATAGTCAGCAGGAGACATGCCGTGCGTGAATATGCAGCTCACGCAAGATAGCCTGCCCCGACTGTCGGCCGCTCCAGTCGACATTTTCGTAGGAAAATGCCTAATTTAAATTTCCTCCAGACGCCATTGTCGGTTTGCATTTAGTTTTCCTCAAGGTTCCCTCAAGGCATAGAAACACGTCCTTCATCATGTTACCTATCACACGTTCAATCTTTTCTGCTGCCCCCGGACGAGGATGGTGCAGTACACGACTTGAATCTCAAGCATGCCAATTTGTCTATGGTTCAAATGTTGGCGTCGGAATCGTTACGACCTGAGATCGCGTCTGCCATCATGATTGATCACTCTCAGATTAGTTCGGAAGATGAATTTATGTATCACTCCTATCTGTCAAATAACGTCTTTCAGACGACTTGTCTATTCTTGCGTCCGAGGGGAAATTTCGGCGTCCCGGGGAAGGCGTGAAACGATCGCATCCACTTGAAGGAGGGCTCCCGTCCTGGGATCGCAGTAGCCGGGGATCAACGAGACCAGGGAAAAACCCGCTGCCTTCAGATAGGCGAGGAGATCAGAAAATGATCGCTCGTTCTCGTAAAGAGGCTCGAAGGATGTCTCAAGCTGGATGAGTGGAATTTGACCGAGAGCACCTTCCGCTCCTGCCAAGACGTCAGCTTCTCCTCCCTGTACATCAAGCTTGAGAAAACAACGGGAGGGGTCGAGTCCCAGATCTTCGAGGACCTGATCCAGCCGGCAGACCTGCACTTTCAGCATGCGTTGCGTACGCGCAGTCGGAGTTGATTCCAGATTGAGCGACGTTGGCCTATGCAGTGAGCTCGTCTGGTCATTGGCCGCGAGGAAGAATGGCGCCTCGCCCTGCGTGCATCCCAAGGCAAGCTGATGTGCGAACCACTTCTTGTCGCGCGCGGCGCGGGACGCCAGTTCTCCAAAAGCCTCGGGGATCGGTTCAAAGGAATGGATCACGCCACGAAAACCGTATCGGCGCATGCGCGCCGCGAATTGGCCGCGATTGGCACCCACATCCAAACATATTTCTATGCCATGGCGATATAATTCCCGCTGCAACACGAAGTCTGGATTTCGATTATTAAACAGAACTAGATCCAGCCCGATTTTGCGAAGAACACGCCTTATTCTAGATGCCAAAACTTTCGTAAATTTCATTCACTTTCTCCTCGTCGCGCTCGCGAGCCGCAGGCCCGCCGTGACCCAACCACTTACGCCAAAGGGGCACCCATGGATGTTAAATCACTCTTAGAGAACTCCTGAATCCGATTGTTGCAACCTCGTCAGCTAAAAAACACCACCAGAGTGGACGTCCATCAGAGTGCGTACGTGGCGCCGCACAGCCGAGAGTTTACTCTTTCCTTGATCCGTGATGGCATTCGGACGTCGACCTAGGAAATTACAACCTCTGCACCAGCGGACGCAGGGGCTTCAAATGCTTGGCCCTCAGCCATCAGTCAAACGGCGGCAAATCCTAGCGAACCCTGCCGTGAGCACTCAAGTGCGCTCCCGCGGGAGCCTGACAGACGACGGAAAGCGTAGGTCCTGCAGCTTTTCCGTCCAAGGCTTTTCTAGCGCATGGCGTCGTATCAATTATTATCAATGATTGCGTCGACCCAGAAAACGCCCAGTGGACAGTAGTCGAAACACAATAGAAAAGCGTGTATGCGCAGTTCAGCTGATGGAATCATCCGACATGAGTCCCGCGAGTCTGGATAGGATTTCAGAATCGCGCATGTGGTTTCGCAGATCTTGCGGCGGCGCGCAAGCTTAGCTAACAATGAGCATGATTGGTTTTCCCACCCGTGGGGTGTCCACATGAATGGCCGCGAAGATAGCCGCGCCGATTGTTCCGTATTCATCGGAGCCCCTGCGAGGCAGCACCAGATCGCCGATGACGCGATGGGATACGGCTTTGGCAGGCTGGCGTCTCGGCGCCGCATGACAATAGTCCAACATATGATCTTTCTGATTATGACGTCAATCTTTATAAGTAGAAATCTTTGAGTTTATGGAGGCTGCATTGCAGTGGCCAATTCTAATATTTATTTCGCTTATTTTGGCTGGAATTATTTGGCCAGGTTTATGGCTTTCTGGATTTTATATTAGCTACCAAGCGGGTGCAATATCGGGAGTTTCATTGTTAGGAGAAATTTATACCGTCATAGTCCTGTTTATGATATTGTTCTTAGTAGGCAGAAAAAGAATCGAACGACTAAATTTGATAGACGGCTTGTTTCTAGTGTATCTTACTTATTCTGCTATATCAGCTTTCTTAGGGCCAGCAGGTGGGAAGGAAACTTATCTGCGTCTTTTCGCTGTTGGTAGCGTCACCTATTTCGTCGGAAGATTTATCGGCACCTTACCCTTGGAGGCGCTCGTCCGGCAGATGCTTGCTGGCCTGGCCATTTTCGGCGCTCTCTTCGGCCTCTTGATGCTGGCGCACCGCGATATCTCCGTGGCGGGACGGCTGGTGGTGGGTTCCGGAACGGCCGTTGGCCTCGCGTCTCCATTGGCGTTCGTTATTGCGGCCACCATGTTTCTGGCGTTTTTTGCGATGGCGGAAAGAAGAATATGGCAGGTAGCGGTTTTTAGTTTCGCCTTACTCTTTGACATATATGTTGCAGTCACATCCGGAACCCGTGGTGTATTCGTTTCTGCCTTTGTCGGAATTGTGACATTCGTTATGCTGGGTATGAAAAATATAAGACCCGCTACGATTTTTGGCAGCATTCTGGCTACCTTCGGCGCTCTATGGTATGTTTTTCCCATGCTGCTCGGTGATAGTGTGTTTACGACCGGTCTGCTACGCCTGCTGACCAATATCGACCAGGGCGGCGTCATACTCGATCCGTCGGCTCTCGATAGGCTGGAGCGCTTCAGGGCGGCATGGGCGATGTTCCGCGAATCCCCTTTTTTCGGAACCGGAATGGGAGCCTTTGACGCGCTTACCGGCCTTGGCTATCCGCACAATATCGTCCTCGAACTGCTCAGCGAGCAGGGGGTGGTCGGATTGGTTTTCTTTCTGGGATTCATCGCAGCGATATTGTGGCGCAGCGCGCAGATATTGAAACGTCCCGGATTGCGCGGCGAGGCGGCCGTTCTGATCGCGTTGTTCTTGGCTGAGCTGGCCTATCTGAATTTGAGTATGACATTGTGGATGGCGAAACCCTTGTTTCTTCTTGGCGGGCTCGTTTCATCCGCTAGGATGCATCGCCGCACAAATGATCCATGCAGAAACAATCGCAACGCATAATGGACCATAGCCGGTTTGCCGCCAACACATCAGTTAAGAGCGAGGCATTCGGATGATTCCGCGGACGATCGCTAGAAATTGGCGAGAGAATGCCTCAACACGGCGCCAGCTTGCTGTCTCAGCGGCAACGCGACGGCGTTCTCTCTCGGTTGCGGTTAATGGTCGGAAGCGCAATAGTGCCTGGGCCAGCTCTTCTGGCGAGGCTGGGTCAAAATAAATCGCATCTCCACCAGCCTGTTCACGATGGACGGGCAGGTCTGATAAGATCATTGGTGTCCCTATTGCACGGGCTTCCTCGACGGTCGTGCTCCATCCTTCGCAGCGGGATGGATTAATCAGAGCCGCACAGCACTGCATGAGACATTGCACGTGAGGGTACGGGATCATTCCGAGAATGCGAAAACTATTGTGGAGGCCGTATCGGTCAATCTTTTCGATAAGCGTTCGATAATGACTTTGGCTGCGTTTTTCCGTGGTATTGCCGGTCGCGACTACCAGGCGCTCATGCCCGGATCGCCTGAGCATCGCCAGTGTTTCCAGCACGAGATCGTGATTTTTATGAAGCCAAAATTGGTTCGGTAGGTAAAAAAAAGGCTGATCGATATCATATCTTGAAAGCACTTCACGGACCGTTGCCTCACTGATACGCGGTGGCGGACGTACCGCAAACCGAAGAACATGAACGCGAGTACGATCGCGTCCATACCAGCGTTCGTAGTCAGCGAGTGCTGAGTAGCTGCTAAGTATGATGTGGCGTTTAAAAAGGATCTGCGTACGATAGCCCAGCTCCCTTTTGAGCCACGCACGACGGGAGAATAGATGAGGAAGATGCCTGTGTTGAAAGTCCGGCAACCAGGCGAGAGCAGGAATAGGAAGACGCCATCCAAAAAAGTTGGCGTGCTCGAAAATAATTGATACATTGTTGGATTTAATAATATGATTAAATTTATTGTCGACGCCCAATATGATAGAGGACACTCCTTGGTGGAAAGTGAACCTGTCATAACTCAAAGGCGAGAAAACGAACTCAATACCGCGCATTTCCTCAAAAGGCGCAAGTTCTTCGTCAGATAAATCTTTTGAGTATAGCACAACTGGAACTAATTCTCCATAGCAAAAATCCGATATGGCATGAATTAAATTCTTAAGATAATTATATCCACCCGTCCAACGAGCGTTAGAGATTAGTGGAAACAAAATTCTTATCGGATTTTGTGTCGTCATCGACATTTGTTAAACCAGTTGACGTACTCTTTTATTCCGTCTCGTAATGTCCATCCGCAATTGAAACCGCGCTCCTTAATCTTCCGTATATCTGATACCAAATTTCTTGGATCGCCCGCACGTTCTTCGCCTGTAAAAACCAAATTCACAACTTTAGAGGAAAGTCCAAAAATTTCTATGACGGCTTGAGAAAAATCTTGCACTGTTATTGCTTTTCCGGTTCCAGCATTGAAAACAGGTGCTTCAGCGCTGGCTTCAGGAATCGCTAGTTTGACGGCTTGCACAAGATCTTCGACGTAGAGCCAATCGCGAGTTTCGCGTCCCGTGCCACCAAGTTTGATAATATTTTCGCCCTTTCTCAGCCTGGTGCACAAATCCCATATCAACTGTTTTCGAAGACCTGGTCCAAAAACGGAAAAGGGGCGCAAGAGTGAAATAGAAAGATTGTAACATTTGGCATACATTCGGCATAGTGATTCAGACACGGCTTTGTGATAGCCATAAGGTGAAACGGGGCGAAGCGGTGCGGACTCCGGAATCCTGCCCTCATGCCCCTCTCCGTAGACGGCTGCGCTTGAAAGCGCTACAAGCCGTGCCTGCGGAGCGTCGTGGCGCATCCATTCGAGAAGCTCCGCGGTGCTGACCACCGTCCGCCGGAAATCCTCTAACGGATTAGCGAGTGCCGCGCCGACGGATGAGCCGCCTGCCAAATGCACCACCACATCGGGCGCGCCGAACTCGCGGCAGACCAAGCGAAGATTTGCTAAGGAGACGTCCGCATTTAACCACAGCGCGAGGCCCGCTTCCTCCCTGGCGGAGGGCCAATCACCATGTCCGATACCGAGTACGCAATCGCCATCCGCCGCCAATGCGCGACTGACGTGTCTCCCTATGAAACCGCGAGCTCCAGTGATCAGCACAATCACGGTTTGCCCTTTACAGCCAGAAAAGAATGCAATCTGCCGGGTCGTTGATCGATAGCAGCGAGCAAACGCCTCAGGAATGCCCACACGAGTGAACGCCGAAGAAAAAATTTTATAACGAGAGAGAAACGGGAATCAGAACCGGCAATCCCATTCGCGATTTCATTCTGAAGAGTTCGCAGGGTATGAGGAAAAAAATTTATTGGTGTTGAAAAATAATCAAACACGTATTTCACGTGCAGCCCGGAAAGTCTCATCGCATCTATGTACTCAGAAAGTAAAAATGCATTTTCCCCACCATATAGTTTGTGAAGAGGATGGTTCTCTAAGAAAGCTTTCTTGTCACCATGCCGGGAAATCACATGTTCTCTTATGGCGAGGAAAAGTCCACCTGGTTTCAGCACCCGTGCAAACTCGCGGCAGGCCTGATGCAGATCAGCGGTATGATGAAGTGCCGCGCGCGCAAACACGAGATCGAAGCTGGCATCAGCAAAAGGCAACTGCTCGGAAACCGCTTCGACAACCCGGATTGGCAAGGCGGTTTCCTTTGCCAAGGCGCGGATGGCTCCGGCCCCGACCAGACTGCTGGAATCCGGTTCGACAGCCGTGACATGAAACCCTTCGCGTGCCAGCGCATAACTGGCGATCCCCCGTCCGGCCCCGACATCCAGCGCGTGTCCCCGATTCGGAGGGAGCAATTCCCGAGCAGCCGCCCATTCGTCACTACGCCAATACCGCTCCGCAGCGGCCAAAAGGGGATCGTCGTAATAGGAGTCGCGGACCAGCTGGGCTTTGTCAGGCTGGTTTCGCAGCCATCTGACAGCGTCCTCCCAACTACCGAAAGCGACTCCAGATTTAGTGACGCTCTTTTCCATCAAGGGATATCCCTAACAAGCAACATTTCGCCAGTTAAAACGTTTACTACGGGCATATGCGCAATAACACGCCTTCTATCATCTCCGCGCAGGACGGTCAGTCTGCCGTCCTCCGAACGGCTATCAGAAAATGATCTTTCCCTACGATACGTATCAACATCCACTTCGCAAATCACATCGTTCAATAAATTTCGACTAACGAAAAAAGCATTACTACCCGCCCCATTCGTACCAACGAAAGCCATATCCATTTTGTTAGCTAATAATGTAAATGCAGGTAGATTAGCGCCCCAATATAAGTTAGAGAAATGATGTTTTTCTCTCACAAAATTTGGGTCATATGGTATTGATATAGGAACATCAAATCCAAAAACATCATTATATTCGACAATCAAAATTGAAGGTCGCCAATCTGTTAATACCGATAAGATATGCCAGTCGACCCCGTCAATATCAATGGACAATATTCCCGGATTCTTACCAAAACCACCTTCAAGAAGAATATCATTCGCATTTTCTTTCGTGATCCTCGCCGTTTTACAAAACAACCGATATTGCCAATAATAATATGATGTCCGAAGTCTAGCTATTTTTTTCCAGTTTGCGTCGATAACATATCCGCTCCAATAATCCTTCATCATAAGAAACCGACAATTGGACTCAGAAAAATCTTCTACGCCGAACTCAATAAATGTTTTGTTCGGAATATCAAGGTGTGCTACTAGGTATTGAATTATACCGTCCTCACCCCATTGGGAGAATACTTTAAATTCGCATTCCGAAAGCGTGCGGACACGAATCCCCTGATTCAACCGAGAAAGTATACGTCCTTGGTTTATTTTGATCACGTCGATATCTTTATGGAATTTAATAAGATGCTTAAGGTATAGATGAATGGCATGAAAATTAAAATCCATCTCTTCCTCCATGCGTTTGCTGGGCGTTGAGTGATCCCATGATTCGTGCTGGGTTTCCGGCGACCACATGCATTGATGGTACGTCCTTAGTTACCACGGCTCCCGCGCCGATAATGGCGCCCTTTCCAACATGGACGCCTCGTAATATAGTTGCGCCGGCTCCTATCCAAGCGTCGTCTTCGATCACGATCGGCATGTCCGATAGGTGGATGTCGCGGGGGTGACCTTCTAAAAATATCTGGCGAAAGTGAGCATGCCGCTCTCGTGGGTCTAAAGGGTGCGTCAAATTGTCAAATATGTTAACATTATGGGAAATTAAGACACGGCTCCCGATAACAATGGAGGCGCCAGACCATATGCGCGTCCCACGCCCAATAAAACACCAATCCCCTATAACAATTTTCCCTCCATGTGAAAAGACAAGCAATTCACCTTCAACATAACAATTGTTACCTATATAAATTCTGGTTTGAGAAGACCTAAGCGTATCAACGATCTTGGCGGAAGAACTTATTATGGTGCCTCGACCGGTCTTGAACCGGACATGGCCAATAGCTCTGAGAAATGTTAGTCGAATGTTCATTTGCAAGCCAATGCATGAATTAAGATTGCTATAATCTCAACAAATCTAAGAATTTGGTTCTCATAAATGAAATCCATCCACCACTTTGATGCCGTAGATTCCGGTGGACTATCCGAACGTCGACGGGATCAATACGGACATCGTGAGGAAGGAAATAGAGGCAATCCGCCGAGAAATTGGCGGCCATAAGCGAACGAGTGCGCCACAACCACCCGTGTCCATGGGTTCCGGATCCATCCATTCCAATATTCCGGACAAGGCTCACCGGCGGGAAAAGAACCAAGCCGTTCGCCTTGAAGACGCTCCAGTACCAGCGGATTGCCCAGGAATCAATCCGTCCGGCCATCTGATCTTCCAGCATTGCGGCGTAATTGTAATTTCCGTCAAGATTGAATCGTCGGCGCAAGGCTCGGTCGTGACGCAAAATTTCCCAACCCGTGGCGTCCGGATCAAAAGCGTCCCACGCCCGTTTCCACGTCGCCCAGCCCCAAGATACCGTAAATGGCAAGAAAAGGGCAGTTTTGCGGTGTTTCCACTCAGGGATGTCAAACATGAATCCCGATATCTGGAAAATTCTTGGGACATCCGCATATCGATCGAGAGCATCATTCATGAAGCGAAGGAAACCTGGGGCAAGGATGAGGTCGTCCTCTATGATGATTGCTCTACCAAAACGATTTGTCACGTCCGTTACGCCGCGTATTACGGACTTTGCAAGGCCAATATTACGATTTTGAAAATGAAATTCTGCAATATTGCCGATTAGGTCTTTGGCAACTTCTCTTGTAAGATTCGTGGCCTCCTTCTCTTTGTCATTCTTTGGCCCATCAAAATATATAATAATAGGGCTTTCATCAAACCCATCGCACGCCATCAAACTCAATATGGTTTGACGTAAATGGTCGGGTCGTTTGTAGGCGAAAACAACTACTGGCGCCAAGTGCTTCATGGCCATGTTCCAAAAATAGAACCTTTGTCTCAAGATTGAGGTAGCCGTTACGATGGTCAATCCTTTTTTTTCATATATATAAGAAAAAACGAATAAATTCCGTATGCTAGATAGTATCGTTCGCATTCCTGCATAGAAATCGTCAATTTTTGTCTAGGAAGGAAATCACATGTCATAAATATTTTATTAGTAGAATTAATTTGTTTGGAGTAAGGAGAGTTTGTTCCAAGATTCATTTCGGCATGACACATCTCTCGCAGCCTCCGTCGTGATGAGAATGTGCGACACAACGCAAGATAAATTAAACCCCTCACGGCCAGTGGTCCGGCCGTCAGCGAACAGCGTGGTCTTTTCTTGCCTCAACGGGGACCAACGAGTAAAGCCCTCTTCGAAGCGCTGCGTTCCAGAGCCCGTGCTGGGTCGGGGTGCTTGGTTCGGAGAAGGTCTTTTGGGGCGCTGATGATGCGTATCGTGATGACACGAAGAAACTTGGGATAGGAGACGATGTCTAATAAGACCGCACTGATAACCGGCATTACCGGCCAGGACGGAGCATATCTGGCGGAACTTCTGCTTGAGAAGGGTTACACGGTCCACGGTATCAAGCGCCGGTCTTCGTCCTTCAACACCGAGCGCATTGACCACCTTTACGTCGATCCGCATGAACCCGGTGCGCGCTTCTTCCTGCACTATGGCGACATGACGGATTCGACCAACCTGATCCGCATCGTGCAGGAGACCCAGCCCGACGAAATCTACAATCTAGCCGCTCAGAGCCACGTCAAGGTCAGCTTCGAGACGCCAGAGTATACGGCGAATGCCGATGCGCTGGGCACACTGCGGCTTCTGGAGGCGATTCGTATCCTCGGCCTCGGAGAGAGGGTGCGATTCTATCAGGCGTCCACCTCGGAGCTGTATGGGCTTGTCCAGGAAGTGCCGCAGCGCGAGACGACCCCCTTCTACCCGCGCAGTCCCTACGCCGCTGCCAAGCTGTATGCGTACTGGATCACCGTGAACTACCGGGAGGCGTACGGTCTGCATGCCTCGAACGGGATCCTCTTCAACCACGAAAGCCCGATCCGCGGCGAGACCTTCGTGACCCGCAAGATCACGCGTGCCGTCGCGGCCATCGAACTGGGGCTGCAGAAGGTGCTCTACCTCGGCAATCTGGACGCCAAGCGTGACTGGGGGCATGCCCGGGATTATGTCGAAGGCATGTGGCTGATCCTTCAGCAGGACGAGCCCGATGACTATGTTCTGGCAACGGGAGAGACCCATTCGGTTCGCGAGTTCGTGGAGCTGGCTTTCGCGGAGGTCGGGCGCCGCATCGTCTGGCGCGGCACGGGCGTGGACGAAGAGGGTATCGACGAGAAGACGGGCAAGGTGCTTGTCAAGGTCGATCCCCGCTATTTCCGGCCGACGGAGGTGGATCTCCTGCTCGGCGATGCGAGCAAGGCTCGTCAGCGCTTGGGCTGGCGCCCGAAGCACAGCTTCCGAGACCTCGTGCGCGAGATGGTCGCCGAGGATCTGAAGACCACGCGCGCCAAGTGGAGGCGGTCCAATAATGAGTGATCCGCTCTACGATCTGGCGGGCAAGCGCGTCTTCGTTGCCGGTCATCGGGGCATGGTGGGGTCGGCCATCGTCCGACGCCTCCAACGTGAGAACTGTGAACTCCTTACGGTTTCCCGCGAAGAACTTGATCTCAGGGACCAGCAGGCCGTTCATGCCTGGTTCGCCAAAATGCGGCCGCACGCGGTGTTTCTGGCTGCGGCAAAGGTAGGCGGGATTCTGGCAAATGATACTTATCCCGCCGATTTTCTTTACGACAATCTGGTGATCGCGGCGAACGTGATTCACGCGGCGTTCGCCTGCGGCGTCGAAAAGCTTCTCTTCCTCGGCTCATCCTGCATCTACCCGAAGCAGGCCCCGCAGCCCATCCCGGAAGACGCTCTCCTCACGGGTCCCCTTGAGCCCACCAATGAATGGTACGCGATCGCCAAGATCGCCGGCATCAAGCTTTGTCAGGCCTACCGCAAGCAGCATGGAGCCGATTTCATTTCGGCCATGCCCTGCAATCTCTACGGCCCGGGCGATAATTTCGATCTTGAGAAAAGCCATGTCATTCCGGCGCTCATGCGCAAGATGCACGAAGCCAAGATGCGGCGGGAGGAGGCCGTCATCGTATGGGGGACGGGCAGGCCGCTCAGGGAATTCCTGCATGTGGATGATTTGGCCGATGCTCTGGTTTTTCTGATGCGGCATTACAGTGACGCACCGCATGTCAACGTCGGCGCGGGAAGCGACATATCGATCGCGGAACTCGCGAGGCTGATTGCAAGGGTTGTCGGGTTCGGGGGGCGAATCCGGTTTGATCCTTCGAAACCTGACGGCACGCCGCGCAAGCTGCTGGATGTTTCCCGAATTACGCATTTGGGCTGGACTCCGAGGATTTCCTTGGAGGAAGGGCTGGCGCAGACCTACGCCTGGTTCCGCAGTCAGCCGAGCGTGCGCGGCCTGGAAGGAGAATCTCCGCAGTGACGGTACTCCCCCGCTTCCTCGTCACGGGCGGTGCCGGCTACATCGGCGGCCACATGGTGCGGCTGCTCGTCGAGCGCGGCGCCGAGGTCGTCGTGTTCGACGATCTGTCCACAGGCCATCGCGATCTGGTCGATCCGCGCGCCGAGCTTGTTGTGGGCTCGCTGCTCGATCCGGCGGCGCGCGCGCGCGCCTTCGCCGCCGGGCCTTATGACGCCGTCATCCACTTCGCCGCCAGGTCGCTCGTGGGCGAGAGCGTGGCGCAACCGCTCGCCTACTGGCGCAACAATGTCGAGGGCACGCGGCTGCTCGCGGAGGCGATGCTGGCCCATGGCGTCAACCGCCTCGTGTTTTCGTCGACGGCGGCCGTCTACGGCGTGCCGGCGCGGGTGCCGATTCCCGAGGACGCACCAGCCCGCCCCGATCAACCCCTATGGCGAGACGAAGCGCGCGATCGAGGCGATGCTGGCCGCGCTGCACCGTGCCCATGGGCTGCGCTCGGTGTCGCTGCGCTACTTCAACGCCGCCGGCGCCCATGAAAGCGGCCGGATCGGCGAGCGTCACGAGCCGGAAACCCATCTCATTCCCAATGTGCTGAAGGCCGCGCTGGGCGAGGTGCCGGCGATCCGCATCTTCGGCACGGACTACGACACGCCCGACGGCACGGCGGTTCGGGACTATGTCCATGTCATGGACCTGGTCGAGGCCCACTGGCTCGCGCTGACCTGGATGGAGCACCACGACGGGGCCCACATCTTCAATCTCGGCAGCGCGAAGGGCTTTTCGGTGCGCGAGGTGATCCGCGCGGCCGAGGCGGTGGTGGGGCGCCCGATCCCGGTGGAGGAGGCGCCGCGACGGCCGGGCGACCCGCCGGTGCTGGTGGCCGACAGCAGCCGGGCGCGCGAGCTGCTCGGCTGGCGGCCCGCCCGCAGCGAGCTTTCCACCATCATCACCGACGCCTGGCGCTGGCACCGGCGGGAGGTTGGCAACAAGAAAGCCTAAAGGTCCGGTTAATTCTTCGTGTAGTGAGATATTCCATTCTTATGGACGCATGAGAATGACTTGGGCAAAACTTGTCAATTGCGGGATTTCCGATTGTAAAAGATAGCCGACTATCTTTTTGTGAACGTTAAGAATGACCGGGAATCTATTGTAGTATCCTTCATGGCCGAAATAGCCGGTATATTCTACAATTTCGTAGCCGATTCCGCGCAACCTTGAGATCTGTCGCTTGGTTGGCCCGTAGCACCAAGAGTAATATGCCCGAAATTTCGTGTCTCTAGGCCGCCTTGGCTGAACTATTGAAAGTATCGATTGAGATAGGGCTTCGGGAATCAGTTTGTTTACAACGAACGGAAAAGCATAGAGTGTTGGAAAGAAATGAAATGCAACACCTCCTGATGAAAGGAGATTATAAATATTCTTATGAAAAGCTTTTCCATCCGGCACATGTTCTGCCAACATTTTGCTAAAGATGAAGTCGTATTTTTTATCGTCGCTTTTGTATTTGCATATATCTGCCACGATCTTTTGGTACCCATCAGGCGCCTTATTTAGCTCTTCTTCTGAGATATCGAGCACGTGATAATCTAATCCCAAGCGCCTAATCATATCCAAGGTGAAAGTGGGATTGGCTCCGCCGCCAACCTCCAGAATGCGGTTGGCCCCATAAGAGCGAATGAGCTCATACGCGCGCTCCTCAAAGGAAGACCACCCCTCCTCGCTTGGCGCATACCGAATTTTCATGAGCTATTCTTCCTCTTTGTGAGTCTGACGCCCCAAATATGGTTGCATATCTGACATGATCAAGATTGCTAACGCGAGGATAGAATGGGGTCAAGAGGAAGCAATAGCGAGTGCCTCAGACACGCACTGAAAGAACCGGGGCTTTTCGGTGCGCGAGGTGATCCGCGCGGCCGAGGCGGTGGTGGGGCGCCCGATCCCGGTGGAGGAGGCGCCGCGACGGCCGGGCGACCCGCCGGTGCTGGTGGCCGACAGCAGCCGGGCGCGCGAGCTGCTCGGCTGGCGGCCCGCCCGCAGCGAGCTTTCCACCATCATCACCGACGCCTGGCGCTGGCACTGCCGGGAGGTTGACGGGAAGCCGGCACGCAACGTCGCCGGCTCATGAGACGGCCCTGCGGCCTCTCTGCCGGGGCGAGAATGAACGGCAGCTTTCCTGAGCGGCCGGGCTGGCGCTGCTTCCCTCTTTCTTTGCGGCGAGAGGGGTGGGCTCCGTGACAGCGAGTCGCTCCCATCAGCCCCTGTTGGTTGCATCTTCAGCTGCCGCAACCCCTTGATTTCGCGCTTTCCGATTGTGGCGTTGATGTCGGCCTCGCTTCACGACTAGGCTTTGACCGGGCAGGGGCGTCCGCCATCGCCACACCGGAAGGCTTGTTTCCATATCGGCGAATCTTCGGCCGGTGGGTGGGCGGCGAGAGAGAAGGGAGGGCCTGTCGTGTCGACCGACGCCTGCGGGGACGCATCCCGCGGTCCGGAATTCATCCGTGCCGTCTTCGAAGTCGTGACACCAATGTTTCTCGGCGGCGCGGTGCCGGAGGAGACGGTGGAGCTGCGCCCGGCGAGCATCAAGGGCGCGCTGCGCTTCTGGTGGCGCGCGCTCGCCTGGGGGCGGCACTGGAACCAAAAGAATGGCGCGAAGGAAGGCGCTCGCAAACCGGACGCCGTTCTCCGAGAGATATGGAAGGAAGAAGCCTGTCTGTTCGGTTCGGCAGCGGCGACGGGTGAGAGAGGCGGGGACAAAGAAGCAAAGGACAATGCGGCAAGGTCCGGGCAGGAGAAGGACCACGAAGGCCGCGGCCAGGCCAGCTTCCTGCTCCGGGCGGGGTGGGAGACGCAGCCCCGGATCGTGGGGAAAGACCGGATCCTGAAAGTCGGCAAAGGTAAAAACGGTTCGGTTGTCGGCCCCGGAGCGCGTTATCTCGGCTATGGGCTGATGGAGGCTTTTGACAACAGGAAAAAGAATCGCAGCGCAGGGCAGTTGACGCGGCCCTGCATCCGGGAAGGGGCGCGTTTCTGGGTCGAGCTCATCCCCCGCAGGCGGGGGGGTGAGAAGAACGCAGGTATCGATCCCACCATCATCGACGCGCTCAAGCTTTTCGGGCTGATCGGCGGGCTCGGCGCGCGTACCCGCCGCGGCTGGGGCAGCGTGCGGCTGCTGTCGCTCCGTTGCGGAAAGGGCCTGGACGCCGAAGCGGATGGCGGCGCCCCGAATGGCTGCGGCTGCGCGCTCTGCAGCTGGAAACCGCCCGCGAATGAGAAGGAGTTTCTCAGCTGCGTGCAGGATATCCTTACGGCTTCAGAAGCCACCGCCAATGGTACGCGTTCCGGTCTGCCGCCCGGCGAGCCGCCCTACAGCGCCTTCGCACGGGACACGCGGGTGGTGATTGCGCCGTTGAAGGCAGGCAATGCCCTGTCGGCATTGAATCATGTTGGCGAGCAGATGCGCCGATATCGGGGATGGCGCCCGCCCGGTGAAAAGAGGTTCGAAGACGATCATGACTGGTTCGTGTCCATTCCTGATGATGGCCAAATAAGGCGAGACCAACCGAAAGGCCATCCAAGGCGCGTCATTTTCGGGTTGCCGCATAATTATTTTGGGAAGCACCACGAACCGCAGAAAGCCGGCGTGTTGGGCGAACAGCATGATCGTCGCGCCAGCCCCCTCTTCATCCATATCGGGAAATTCGGCGGCGGGGGCAATGCCGGCGGCGGAGCCAATGCGCGCGCAAGATATTTTGCGGTTCTGACTGTTTTCCCCTCTCAATTTCTCCCGAACGATGAGCGGCTCTGGATCTGGCGAAGAAGTCCGAGACGACCAGGACGGCTACATGAGGCGACGTTAAGAGACGTGAGTGTAGACTGGGATGTTCTGCATCAATTTATTGACGGAAAGTCTAAAGGCGAAGAGGATAACGGCGAGAGCAATCCCTATTTCCCCAACAACGAAGAACTCTGGCCCACCAACACGGGGGATTCGTGATGGGCGGGGGCGGGAAGCGCATTCTGCATTTCACGCTGGGGCCGGTGCAGGCCTTCGTGGCGCAGGCGCGGCGCACGCAGGATCTTTGGGCGGGCTCCTTTCTGCTGTCCTGGCTCGCCGGGCATGCCATGAAGGCGGTGGTCGATGCGCACGGCACCGTCACCATGCCGCGGCTCACGGATGCGAAGGGGCAGATCGTCGATCTGCTGTTCGCCGCGATCACGGGAAAGCCGCTTTCAACTGCTCCGGCACCCGCCCTCGGCTCGCTGCCCAACCGCTTCCGGGCCGAGGTGCCGGAGGGATTTGATCCCAACTGCTGCGAGAGGGCGGTGCGCGCGGCATGGCAGAGGCTCGCCGATGCGGTCTGGGAGAGGTTCGTCAAGCCTGAGCTGGCGAGCATGGAAATCGCGACGAAGAAGGGCGAAGAGTCGGTCGATCTTTCCGGCGCGCTGGCCCGAAGCCGGGAGATCTGGGACCGGCAGGTCGTGCATTTCTGGGAGATGGCCTGGGTCATCGGCGATGAGTCAAGCGATGGCCCGGACGGCGCCTGGCTCGACCGGCGCAAGAACTGGCGCAGCCACCGGCCGCCCGACGAGCCCGGCGACCACTGCATGCTAATCGGCGATCTGCAGGAGCTCTCGGGCATCGTGCGGGCCAAAGAGCGCGACAAGCAGGATGCCTTCTGGCAGCGCCTGCGCTGGCAGATCGTGAAACAGACGAAGAACCCCCTCGACCTCGAGGAGGGTGAGCGCCTGTCCGCAATCGCGCTCATCAAGCGATTGTTCCTGCATGTGGCGCCCGAGGTGCTCGGCTGGACGCCGGCATGGGACGCGGGCGAAACCGGCGCGGAAGAGACGGGCAACCGGGCGGACGAGAAGAATAAGAGGGACGACAAGAAAGGCGAGGATCGTCTCAAATGGCCCTCGACGCCGCGGATCGCCGCCACCGGCTGGTTGGTGGCCCTTGATGAGGCGATTCGAAAGAATTCCGACAACACAAAGGCGCTTGCGGCCGCCGCGAAGGAGTATGCCGTATTCGTCGACAAGCTGAACGCCGGCTGCCGCGAGCCGGGACTTGATGACGACCGGCAGGGCGGGCGCTTCAAGCTTGCCACGGTCGCCGGCCACCTGCTGCATGAAAGCGGGGTCGATTTTGCCGCGGAGGAGGAGCTGCGGCCGCGAAAAAAATCCGATTCGCGTGATCCGGAGCGCGATATACGCCCCGCACTGCGCGATGCATACACAGCCCTCAAAGACGCAGCCGGGAACGCCGGCTGCCCTGCCGGGCCGTCGTCCTTCTACGCCCTGCTGCTGATGGACGGCGATTCCGTCGGCAAGCTCATTCGCGAGCGGGGCGGGGTTTGCGTCGCAAGGGCGCTCGCGGACTTTTCGGCCGGGGTAGACGGGATCGTGCGGCGGCACTTGGGCCGCACCGTCTATGCCGGCGGCGACGACGTGCTGGCGCTGCTGCCGCTGGAGGGCGCCATTCCGGCAGCCGTGGCGCTGAAGCAGGCGTATCGGGCCGCATTCGGGGAGACTTGCAAAGACGGCAAGCCGACAGCGGGCGATGCGCGGGCCACCATCTCGGGTGCCATCGTCTTCGCCCATTTCCGGGTGCCGCTCTATCGCGTGATCGAAGAAGCGCATCATCAGCTCGAGGATGTGGCGAAAGAAGGGAACGGCCGCGACTCGCTCGCGCTGGCGGTGCTCACACCCTCCGGCCGCACCCGCCAAGCGGTCGGCAAGTGGTGGGTGCGGGAAGGGGACAACAAGGAGCTTTCGCCACCCCGCCGGCTGCAGGAACTCGCAGCCGATCCCGGCCGGCGCCTGCCCGGCAGCTTCCTTCACAACATCCGGGCGCGACTTGCCGCACTTGAGGGCGAGAGAGCCTTCGATGACATCATAGCGGGCGTCATCCGAGGCGAATTCCGGCGTGCCAGAACCGGCGACAAGGATGGTGACGACCAGGAGACCCAGCTGCTCTGCCACCTCCTTGCCCTTGCTCGGCACTATCGCCCCGGCGCGGGGGGCTTGGCGGCGCAAAAGACGTCCGAGATCCGGACGGACCCGTCCCTTGCCGGGCCCCTGCTCGCCCATTTCCTGCAGGGCGAATGGCGCCTGCCGGCCCGCCATCAGGCCGCCCGCTGCGCCCCGTGTGAGGAGAATCCGGCGGCCGGCGGAGAAGGGGAGGCGCGGCCATGACGCATGCAGCCGAAGGCACCCGCTGGTTCACGTTCGAGCCGCTCGACAGCCTGTTCTTCCGCGACGGGCGGCCCTTCAATCAGGACGATCCCAATCAGGCGGACACCACCTCGCTCTTCCCGCCGTATCCCCCCACGATGGTCGGAGCGCTGAGGGCAGCGCTGGCCCGGGCGCTGGGCTGGAATGGCCGGAGGGAGGGCAAGGCCTGGCCGGAAGAGGTGCTCGGCACCGGCACCGACTGGCAGGATGAAGAGAACACGTCGCTGGGCCCGCTCGAGTTTGCGGGGCCCTTCCTGATGAAGGATGACGAGCTGCTGTTTCCCGCGCCGCTCCATTTGCTGCGTCGCGATAAGCAGAAAGGGGAGGAGGGTTCGCGCGCACCGGAGCCTGGGACAGACGGAAGATGCAGGAAGTGCCGGTCGGTGCCCCGGGAATACGCGCTCCTGGAGCCCGGCGGGCAGATGGAATGCGACCTCGGCGAGGTGCGTCTGCCCGTGGCGCCGGAAGGCGGCCGCTGGAAGCCGGCGGAAGGATGCTGGGTCACGCGCGCCGGGATGGAGCGGATTCTGGCCGGCGAGTGCCCTGATCCGAAAGTTGTCTTCTGCCCGGATTGCCTGTGGCGGACCGAACCGCGCATCGGCATCGCGCGCGAACTGGAAAGCCGCACCGTCAAGCGCCAGGAAAATGGTGGCGGCCTGTTCGCGACCCGCCATGTGCGGCTTGCGCCCGGTGTGAAGCTCGTGATGGCGGTGCGTGGCGTGCCGAACGAGCTTTCGCTCGATGGCGTGATCACCCCGCTTGGCGGCGAAGGGCGCGCGGCGGCCGTCTCGGAGCTGGAGAAGCCGCCGGCCTTGCCAGAGGAGAACAAGGCGGCAGAGGGCGAGAAGGCCGCATACATCGCAGTCTTCATCACCCCCGCCGATCTGGCGGAGCGGCCGAAGCCGGGTGAGGCGGTGGACGGCCTGCCCGGCAGGGTCGTCAGCGCCGCGATCGGCAAGCCGGTGCGCATCGGCGGCTGGGACGGCGTGGCGCGGCGGCCGATCCCGCTGCGGGCCTGCCTGCCGGCGGGCAGTGTGCTGTTTCTGGAAGAATGCGACGGCCGCATCTCTGCGTGCAGCATCGGCCGCGCGCGGGAGTGGGGCTTCGGCCGGGTGCTGATCGGCCGCTGGCCGGTTCCTTCGCAGGATGGAAAGGGAGGAGGACCATGACCGCCACGACATCGGGCCGCCTGCTCGTGATGCTGGCAGAAACCCTGGTGCATCCGGGCGTCGGCCAGACGGTGGGCGCCATCGATCTGCCGGTGATGCGCGAGCGCACCACTGGCCATCCGGTGATCGCGGGATCGAGTCTGAAGGGCGCGCTGCGCGATGCGGTCCAGCGCAAAGAAGGGAAACCTATAGCCGATGATCTTTTCGGCGACCAGGAGCGCGCCGGCCGGATACTGGTCTCGGACGCGCGGCTCGTGCTGCTGCCGGTGCGCAGCCTCGAGATGCCCTATGCCTGGCTCACCTGCCCGCTGCTGCTGGAGCGTCTTGCGCGCGATGCCGCTCGCCTGGGGTTCCCCCTCGACCTGCCGGATCTTGCACCCGATGAGGGCACGGCACTGATGAGCGGGGAAGGATCGAGGGATACATCATCGGCGAACGGCGCCCGCTATCTCTATCTGGAGGAACGCTCTTTCACGGTGACTGATGGCGGCGACGCGATGAAGAAACTCGTCGAGACGCTCGGGAAGCTGATGCCCGATGACAAGGCGGGAGCGCGCCTTAAGCGGCAGCTCGTCATCGTCTCGGACACCGATTTCAAATGGTTCGCAGAGAACGCCCTGCCGGTCATCGCCCGCAATGTGCTCGACGAAGACACCAAGACGAGCAAAAATCTTTGGTACGAGGAAGCGCTGCCTCCCGATACCCTGATGGTGGCGGCCCTCATGGAACGGCCGGGCACGGGTAAGGGCGGGGCCCTCGGCCAGCTTGAACAGGTTCTCAAGGAGTCCGGCTATCTTCAGGTCGGCGGCAATGAGACGGTCGGCCAGGGCTGGTTTCGGACCGATCTGAAAGGGGGCGGCGATCGAACCGCCGAATCGCGGGAGGCGGCGGCATGAGCGGGACGGCATCCGGTCATGATACGAAGCGCAGCTTCGACCAGAAACGTGCCCGGCACGCGCTCGATTGCGTGAATGAGGCAAGGGGCAAAGGCGAGTTCGACCGATACCGCCAATCCGCCAAGGGGTTGCCGGTGGCGATCCTGATCAACGGGCTGGGGCAGGCGCTGGCCGCCGAATATGCGAGCGGGGATAAGGGCCGCAAGTTTCTCGCCAATCATCTCGCTTGCTGGCTGCTCGATGCTGGCGGCACCAGTCCATATCGCGAACAGGCTGGGAAGGAAGAAGGAGACGCGGCCGTTCGGCTGCTCAATTGCGTCGTTAAGCAGGACCAGCACGCCTATCTCTGGGCGCAGCGGGAGGCGCTGGTCTGGCTCAAATGGTTGAAGCTGTTCGCCACCGCCGCGGACTCATCCGGGACGGAGACGCCCGACGATGCCGACGGAAAGAGGGCGGCAGGCGATGGCTGAGCATCGTCGCGGCGGCGGGCAGCGCAGGGGGCGTGGTCCGCGCGGACCGCAATCCAAAGGCCCCCGCCGCTCTGCCGGTGGCAAGGGCAGCGGAGGCGAGAAGCAAGAGGATCCGCCGATGCGACCGCTCTATGATCCCCAAGAATACGAGCCCGCGCTGCGTTCGGACACCATCGGCCACGCCGGCCTGTGGTATGACAAGTTCTGTGACCAGTGGAAGGACGACTGGTCCGGCTTCCGGGTCAACAAGGAGAATGGCAGAGAGGAAGCGGGCAAGCTCACCTGGATCCGCGAATACTTCGGGGGGCGCGGGCGTCGGGTCGGCGATCGGGAGCTTCTCGATCACTATATCGTGCGCCGCAAAAATCTGGTTGACGCGTCCAAGGGCCAGGCCTTCGCACTGGCCACGCAATGGCGCTTCGTGACCGGGCTGGGCCTGCCGCATCCGGTGGAAAACGGCTTTCTCTGGCATCCCACCTTGGGAGTGCCCTTCATTCCGGGCTCCGCCCTCAAGGGGCTCGCCCGCGCCTTTGCGCGGGACTGGGAGAAGGCCGACGCGCAGGAGCTTGCCCGCCGCATCTTCAGCCTGCCGCCGCCGCCCGACCCGAAAAAGGAGAAAGAGGCCAGGCAAGCGTCGCAGGACGGCGCAGGCCACGACGAGCGCGCCGTCGGCAGCGTCATCTTCCTCGATGCCCTGCCCTGTGCCCCCGTCGGGCTCGATATCGACGTCATGACCCCGCATTACGGGGCCTGGTATCAGGAAGGAGGGGCAATCAAGGCAGACTCTCTCGAAAACGCACCTGCCGACTGGCACAGCCCCAATCCCATTCCCTTCCTCACCGTCGCTCCCGGCAACGAATTTCTCTTCGCCGTCCTGCCCCGCCGGCCGGAGGTGGAACAGGACCGCAAGGATGCCGAAACGGCCGCCTGCTGGCTGAAGCAGGCGCTTGCCACGCTGGGCGCCGGCGCCAAGACCGCCGCCGGCTACGGGGTGTTCTGTGTGGAACCCTTCAGGAAGGCGGAAGGGGGGAATCAATCTGGGAATGCTGAGTCCTCCGCCAAGCGACTGGATGATGAGCCGCCGGCCTCTTTGACCGATTGGGTTGGGCGCCAAGTAGAGGCCTACACCGAATCGGGGAGGGTGGTTGGCGTGAGAGGGGGGAACTTGCTTATCGTGTTCGATGCGGATGGCGAAGGCGCGGCAGCGGTGGAAGTCCCGATCGGCGAGGCGAAGCCGATATGAGCACAAAATCCGATACCGATGAAATCTACCGCCTTGTCAGTTTTCTCGGCCTTGGAAAGCGGAACCCGCAGACGGGACAGTATGAATATGAGAAGGCCAGGTGGCAGTGGAACGGCCGTGAGGAGAAGACGACCTATGTGGCTGACGCACTGGCCAGATTCCTGAAGCCGCGCCAGGCCGTCATCATCTCCACGGTCGAGGCGCGGAACGCCCATCACGAGAGGCTGGAAGACGCCCTTGAGGGTGATGGTGTGTCCCGGATCTGCTTCCAGAAAATCCCGAAGGGCTCTTCTTCTACAGAAGCATGGCAGCAGTTCGACGTAATCCGGCGGGAAATCAGCGAATGCCTGAAAGGCCCGGTGGCCCTGGACATCACCCATGGCTTCCGCTCGCAGCCCTTCTTCGCGGCGGCGGTGATCGCCTTCCAGCGGGCCGTGGAAGGGTTGGAAGAAGAGACGGGCGCAGATTCCGGCAAGGGTAAGGGGGCACCCAAGCGCACGCCCATCCGCGTCTTCTATGGTGCCTTCGATGCCGGGAAGGAAAAGCGTTCCCCTTCCAAAGCGCGCACGGTTGAAGAGGCGGACCCGTCTGAAGAAGACGAGATTCCGGAAGCTCCCATCTGGGAGCTGACGGAATTCGTCACCGTCCTGGACTGGGCCCTGGCGCTGCACCTCTTCCTCAAGACCGGGCGCGCCGAGGATGCGGCCCAGGCGACGCGTCAGCTCAAGGAAGCCCTTAAGAAAGAAGACTGGACGGGACAGCCAAAGCAGGAAGCCTTGGGCGAGCTCGAGTGCTTTGCCGAGGCGCTGGATACTTTCGGGAGGGATTTCGAGACCATCCGCACCGGCGACATGCTCTTGAAGTGTGATGACGGCAGCGCATCCTCGGCGAAGCGCCTGTTCGATGCGGCAACATGTGTAATCGAAGCCTGGAAGGACGAACCCTATCCCATCGCGGATCTGGCCGGGCGCGTCCGGCGCATGGTGGAGCCGCTGGCCGACAATCTGGAGCATCTGGCCTGTAAGGACGGCCACAGGGCCGTGGCCGCACTGGCCCGGCTCTATCTCAACTTCGGCCGCTACAACGAAGCACTGATCACGATGAGCGAGGGCATTGTGAACCGATACGCCCGAAATGAAAACGTTGCCAAACCGGCCACTTGCGCTTTCAGTGGGAGTGGCCGCGAGAAGTCCGAATCCGATGCACGCTGCGACCAACTCTATAAGAAGGTGGGCAATCTCCGCAACGATATCGCTCATGCCCAGTATCAGAAACGACATTCGGGTCGAGACTCGGATCCGAAAAAGGCGAAACCAGCGTCTCAGATCATCCAACAGACGAAGGAAGTATTGGAGGAATTCGAGGCGTTTGAGAAGAAAGAACGCGCATCTAGGGCACTTTCGAAAAAACAAAAAAAGCCTCCCATCTTCCTCAACATCTCCAACCATCCAAGCGATGGCTGGCCTGAGGAGCAGCGGCAGGCGGCGCTGAAACTGGCGGATGAGGTCCACGACCTGCCCTTTCCCTGCGTGCCGCCGGATGCGGGCGAGCAGGAGATCGAGCGGCTTGCCCGCGGTCTCGTGGCGCGGATCCCCGAGGGGACGGGCCATGCACTGGTCCAGGGCGAGTTTACGTTGACCTGCCAGCTGGTGCGCTGCCTGCAGGCCCGCGGCATCACCTGCTGGGCGGCGACGACCGCGCGGGATGTCGAGGAACGGCCGGACGGCACGAAGGTCTCCCGCTTCCGCTTCGTCCGCCTGCGCCGCTATCCCGACCTCGGCCTTGCATCCGATGAGGAGGGCTAAAGCGGCGATTCTGGGCTGATCGCATTACGCTGCAGCTCGTCTGCCCGAGGGAGGGAAAGATGCCTTTCGCATTTCTGTCTCAGCTTGCCAAAGAGGAAACGCTCCACATACTCGACTCATATGAGATTGCCGAGCGACCTGAACAAACGGCTCCCGTGCCAACGGAAATCCGGAACTTCCTCTCGGATTCTTGGCGTGATTTGTGTCCGAAGCAGCAACTTTGGCGACATCAGGCGAAGGCGCTGGAGCATCTTCTGAAGAACGAAAATGTCGCCATCGTCACAGGGACGGCGTCAGGTAAGTCTCTTGTCTTTCAACTTTATACCTTAACCATTCTTCGCATCAATCCGGATGCCCGCATCATCGTGTTTTATCCTTTAAAAGCCCTTGCAGGCGATCAGGAGCGGCGTTGGAGGCACGCTATAGAAGCAGCGGGCTTCGAGCCGGACATCGTCGGTCGGATCGATGGTGGTGTCGATGCACAGGACCGCAGCAGCATTCTGCAGAGGGCGCGCATTCTTCTTCTTACCCCCGATGTCTGTCAGGCATGGTTAATGCGCCAATGCGCCAGCGAAAGTGTAAGGAAAGTCTTACGGGACCTCGATCTGATCGTTCTTGACGAAGCTCATGTTTACGAATCGGTCTTTGGGAGCAATACAGCTTTCCTGATCAGGCGCCTTCGGGCTGCAGCGATGCTGGCGCGAGCGGAGCATCGCCAGCGCCGTATTCAACTGATTGCGGCGTCTGCTACAATTGATGATCCAGAAACGCATCTTCATCGGCTCACGGGGGAGAGATTTACAGTTGTCGGTGAGGATGAGAATGGTGCACCGCGTCATCGAACGATGATCACTCATCTTGCTGCACCATCGCAGAAGCAACTTGCGATGGAAGAGATCATAAAACTAATCCATCACATACACGAACTTGAACACGCGCCGCGGTTTATCGTCTTCTACGATTCCCGTCAGGGGGCCGAACAGACCGTTTTTCACGCGGACCTGCCGAATGTTCTGCCGTATCGCAGCGGCTACGAGGCCGAGGATCGGCAAAAGATCGAGCGGGAACTGCGCGAAGGCAATCTGCGTGGCGTCGTTGCGACATCTGCACTGGAACTTGGGATCGATATTCCGGACCTCGAGATCGGTATCAATTTTGGTGTTCCACCCTCACGCAAAGCGTTCTGGCAACGATTGGGACGCGTAGGAAGGGCAAGGCCGGGTTTGTTCTGCATTTTCGCTCCACCTGGTGCCTTCGCCAACTATGGAACCAGTTTTCGGGACTATATCGAAGGCGGTGTAGAGCCCTCTCTTCTCTACCTCGGGAACCGGTTCATCCAATACATGCATGCCCGCTGTCTGCGGGATGAAATGGAAAGTTTGGGAGCTCGTCTTATCCATCCTCTGAAGGGCATCTCATGGCCAGAGGGTTTCGAACGGGTATGGGGATACCTCGGCCCTCACGGGCGACGCCCCCGCGAGTTCGATCATGTCGCTCAATTAGGCGCCGATGCGCCGCACTTGAACTATGGTTTGCGTTCGGTGGGGGAGCCGACGATCGATATTCGGGTGGGTCGAGGAGGACATGAGGCGCGCCTTGGTACCATTTCCAGCACACAAGCCCTGCGTGAAGCCTATCCTGGCGCCACATATTTTCATCTGGGGCGGCCCTACAGAGTTCGAAGCTGGTCACGCCACGGCGGCGACTGGGCGATACGTGTCGATGCGACCCAAAAAGCGGCACCAACACGCCCTATCTTCCGGACTTTCGTGACCGTTCCCAATGACCCCAAGGATATTATCGCCGGCAGATTTCATGCAAACGAAACAGGCTGGATCGCCGAACAAAATATTCGTGTATATGAGAGTGTAGATGGATTTTCGATTGGAGGAAAACAATTTTACTACAATGATTTACGCTCAGAGAATCCAAATATGAATCGAAAGCACCGAGATTTTTGGACAACAGGTGTTGTCATCAACATTGACGAGGCTTGGTTTGCGGGATCAGATCGACAGATTTCCCAAGCCCGCCAACGGTTGGCGAAAGCATTGACTGAACTGCTGTGTCGAAAGCGCGGCATTTCACCCTATGATGTTGATTGGGCTGCATCCAATCTTTCCTATGGCGGGTATCCAACAGCGCGGCGCATGACCAGCATGATAGTGATCTATGATACGGTTTATGGCGGATTACGACTTACAGAGGATGTCTTTCTTCATTTTCAGGATTATCTCGCTCACCTTGCTGAAGGCGCAGAGCTCGCATTGGAAGGCGCTATGCTGACACGCGATTTTATGGAGAAACTCCAGCGGTGGGCGACAACACTGTCTCCCAGCGAGGTGGCGCCTCCCGTTACTATCCCAACGGCTCCCAAAGGCTGGCTGGCCATTTATAAGCCGGGCAGTGTGGTTGGAGTCCGCATTCAGGGCCAATTGGTAGAGCGGCGGATTCTGCAGCCCGTCTTTGCCGATCTACTGGGTGATGGTGAAAAGATTTTGGCGTATGCGTACGAAACCGACAGCCCTAACGGGAGGGCTTTTGTCATACACGATCAGGTGGAGCCGGTCGGGGATGACTGGCAATTTGTTTTCTGGAATCCCGAGACCGGCGAGATGAGGGAACTAGAAGAGCATGATACGAATCTTGACTAACCAACTGAAATTGGTGGGCTAGCGGGGAAATGCCCAGAAAGAGATTCTACTTCGTCAGCCTGTCTCTTCCTTCCGTGACCTTCGCCAGCACCTTGACGATCCGCTCCGCGGCGTTTCCGTCGCCGAAAATGAGGCGCGGGCGGGCCATGGCGGCGTAGGCGGCCGGGTCGTCCAGCAGGCGCATCGCCTCGCCCAGGATGCGGTCCGGATCCGTGCCGACGAGCCGTGCCGCCCCCGCCGCCACCGCCTCGGGCCGTTCGGTCACGTCCCGCAGCACGAGCACCGGCCTGCCCAGCGCCGGCGCCTCCTCCTGCAGACCGCCCGAATCGGTCAGCACGATCTCGGCCTCAAGCAGCAGCCTCACGAAGGCGCGGTAGTCGGGCGGCGCGATCAGCCGGATGCGTGGGTGGGCGCCGAGAAGGGGCGGGACGGCCTTGCCCACGGCCGGATTGGGATGCAGGGGCCAGACGATCTCGATATCCGTACGCTCCGCTAACTGCGTGCAGCGCCGTACGCAGATGCGAGCGAGTCCGTCACCCAGGTTCTCCCGGCGATGGGCGGTGACAAGCAGCAGGCGCCGCGTATCCGGGCCGCGCTCCTGCCGCAGGGCACCGTCGACATCGTCGCGGTCGCACGCATCCGACCCACGCACGGCCTCGGCCATCGTCAGCAGCGCATCGATGCCGGTGTTGCCGGTGACATGGATGCGCCGCCAGTCGACCCCCTCGGCCAGCAGATTGCCGCGCGCCTCCTCGGTGGGCGCGAAATGCAGGTCGGCGATGCGGGCCACCATCGCGCGCTGGCCCTCCTCCGGGAAGGGTTGGCGGAGGTCGCCGCTGCGCAGGCCGGCTTCCACATGCGCAAGCGGCACGCGGGCGTAGAAGGCGGCCTCGGCGGCCGCCAGCGTCGTCACGGTGTCGCCCTGCACGAGCATCCAGTCGAACCGCCGCTGCGCCAGCAGCCCGTCGAGCGCCTGGAGCACCCGCGCCGCCAGCACCGCCGGCCGCTGGTCCGGCGTCATGAGGTCCAGATCGATGTCGGGCTTGATCCCGAAGGCCGCAAGCGCGTCATCGAGCAGGCCGCGGTGCTGACCCGTGGCGCAGACGGTGAGGGCGAAGCGGTGATCGGCGCGGAGCCGCCGGATCACGGGCGCAAGCTTGATCGCCTCCGGCCGCGTGCCCACCACCACAAGCGTGCGGATCGGCGCCCCCATGTTGCGCCCCCTTTCCCCTTCTTGCTCCCCTGTTCGGCCCCCGCCCGCACATCATGCATCCTTAGCCACCAGGGCGGGTGCTTGCAAGAATGGCACATGCTTCCTGCGGTTGCTCATGGTCCATGAGGTGGCGGACGGCCTTGCGGGAGGCGGCCAGTCGTGATATCGGGAAGCCCCCATCCCCATGGGGGGCTGAATGGAAGATGTCAGGAGCCTTGCGCTTGCCGAAGGTTGCCAAGATCGCCTGGATGGCGCTGTTCGTCATGCTCCAGCTGGTGGATGTCACCATGCTGGATCCGCGCGCTTTCAACCAGGCGCAGGCGCAACCCTCCATGCCGACCGTGTCGGCGACAAGCGCGAAGATGATGGAAATGGCCAGGCTTCCCGCTGTGCCGCGGGGCCAGACAGGCGGCGGCCTTATGACGGGAGAGTGCCATGATGGCTGTCATGGCCTCCATTTCATGACAGTGCTGGCCGCCGCTACCAGCATGCATGATGGCGTTGGTCCGGATCGCGGTTCGCCTTCCCGACATCCCTGGCCTGCGAAGCTCTTTTCCGCTCCTCCCGTTCCTCCTCCAAACTCCTGACCCTTGGCCGTTTTTCCGTCGTGTTGCGTGAGTGAAGTTGGACTCGCGCATCGATAGATTTTCCCAAAGCCGAGGGTTTGGACATGTCGGTTATACGAATGGCCGTTTCGGCCATCATTCTGGGTCTGTTCATTCTGGGCTTGCCGGTTTCCGAAGTCCGCGGACAGGGAGCTGGTCTGGCTCTGCGGGATTACGTGGCCCAGATCCTTGCGAATCATCCTGCATTGCTGGCAGCCAGGGCTGACGTCGACGCGGCTGAGGCGCGCATGCGTGCTGCCGGTCAACCCCTGTACAATCCGGAACTGGATCTCGAATACGACAATGCACTCGACAACGGAGCCCGGGTGGGTGTCACCCAGCGTTTCAATGTCGTCGGCAAGAGAGCGGCTCGCAAGGCGGTCGGCGCTGCCGCGCTCAAGGCTGCAGAAACCCGGTACCGGATCCTCCGCAAGCAGCTGACCACCAATCTTCTGAATGCTCTTGCCCGGTTCCATGCGGCGAGGGAGCGGCGGGATCTGGCTTCCAGGCGACTTGCGCTTGACGAAGAATTCCTGACCATTGCCGAGCGCCGCTGGCGCGAAGGCGACATCCCCCAGGCATCTCTGCTGACCGCAAGGCTTGCCCTTGCAGAGGCCCGCGCCAGCTACAGCATGGCGCAGCTGGCCTTTTCCGAGGCCCGCGAGGCTCTCCAAGCGATCACGGGGCCAAGCGATCTTCCGCCCCCGCCACTCGGTCCGGCGCCAACGGAGCAGGTTTCTGACCTGACGGAGGAGGAGATCCGGCGGCTGCCGGAAGTGGCACTGGCCCGCGCGGAAACCGAGGCGGCACAGGCTCTGTGGCGTGTCGCCCGCAAGGCGCGGGTACCGGATCCGGCCATATCTTTCAACCTCGGGCGTGAGCGGGGTGGTCTTGATCCCCTGGGGCGTCGGGAACGGACGACGGCCTTTGGTCTCGGCCTGTCCGTGCCCCTGCCGGTGCGCAACAGCTTCCGGGCGGAGGTGGATGCGGCTCGGGCGGGAACCCTGTCGGCCGAGCGCAATCTGGCCAACACTCTGCGTCTGATGCAGGCGCGCGTGGCCGAAAGCATCCGTCGCTATCGCCTGGCGGTCGAGGCCTGGCATGGCTGGCGGCAGGAAGGCCAGGTCCCGCTGGAGGAACAGCGTGAACTGCTCCGGCGCTTGTGGCGGACCGGCGATATCGGGGTGCCCGAATTCATCCTTCAAATCAATCAGACATTCGCAACCGAGCAAGCGGGGATCCAGGTCGAGGAACAGCTCTGGACGAGCTGGTTTGGATGGCTTGGCACGTCTTCCCGGGTTCAGGCGTGGCTGGAGAATGGATCATGAAGACTGACGACAAGACGGTGACAGGTATCCGCAAATGGTTTTCAACCACCGGCGGTCTTTTTATCGCGGTGATCGCCGCCGTCCTTGTGGTGAACATCAGCCCGGCAGGGGCGGATGAGACGGAGGCAGATCATGCCGAAGAGCATGAGCAGGAGCAGGCGCGCTTCATCCCGGAAGAGGTGGTGCGCAAGGCGGGTGCCGAGATCGTGGTTGTGACCGTCGGAAAACGACGGATTTCTGATGACATCCGCGCACCGGGCGAGGTTCGGCTCAACCAGTATCGTGCGGCCATCGTGGCACCGCGTATTGCAGGCCAGGTCGTGGCACGGCATGTCCGCCTTGGGGACGAGGTCAGGTCCGGCCAGCCGCTGGTTACGCTCTCAAGCACCCGGATGGCCGAGGCCCAGGGACAATTGATCACGGCCAGTCGGGAGTGGCGCCGTGTTCGTGCGCTCGGGCGCGAGGTGGTGTCGGAGCGACGCTACATTGCCGCTCAGGTGGCAGCCGATCTCGCCCGGGCGAGGGTTCTCGCCTTCGGAATGACCCCGGAACAGGTGGATGCTCTCGTCAGTCGCGATGACCCGGCCCTGGCGACCGGAGAGTTTGACCTTCTGGCACCGCGAGACGGAACCGTCATCGCAGACGACTTTATCCTCGGGGAATATGTGGAACCCGGCCGCTCCCTGCTTGAGATCGCAGATGAGCGGCAGGTGTGGGTGCGTGCCCAGATCCGGCCCGAACAGGCGTCTTTCCTGAAGGCTGGGCAGCAGGTGCGCGTGCTGCTTCCCGATGGAGAGCCGATCAGCGGACGGATCCAGCAAATCTATCACAAACTTGATGAGCAGACCCGGACATTGCCCGTGCGGATCCTGGTGGCGAATGCAGGAGATCGTCTGCATCCCGGAGAATATGTCGAGGTGGCGATACCGATTGCCGCCGGGCGGGAGGTGCTGGCTGTGCCGGCGTCCGCCATCACGATGCTGGAAGGCGAGTCCGTTGTCTTTCTTGCCGAAGACGGTGGATATCGCCCGGTTCCGGTGGCCGTGGAAGATGTCAGTGACGACTGGGTGGCTGTGCGTGACGGTCTTGTCGCCGGTCAGAAGGTCGTCGGTCGGGGGGCATTTTTCCTCAAATCGATCCTGCTGAAGTCGCAGCTTGGCGAAGGCCACGCGCACTAGGGAGAAGGCAATGCTTGAGCGCCTCGTCGGTCTGTCTTTGAAATACAAGTTTCTGGTGGTGGTGGCCGCGGTGGTCGTGGCCTTCCTCGGGTGGCAGGCATTTCAGCGTGTGCCGATCGACGCCTTCCCCGATGTGACGCCGGTTCAGGTGAACATCTATACCGAGTCCCCGGGGCTGGCTGCCGAGGACATCGAGCAGCTGATCACCTTCCCCGTGGAATCGGCAATGGCAGGTCTGCCCGGCGTGACCGAGATCCGGTCGGTCAGCGTGTTTGGCCTGTCCTATGTCTCCGTCTACTTCGAGGATGACATGGACATCTATTTCGCCCGCCGCCTCGTGATGGAGCGGCTGGCCGAAGTCCGGGATCGCATTCCGGAAGGCTACGGCACGCCCACGATGGGGCCCAATACCTCCGGACTTGGGCAGGTCTTCTGGTATACGCTCGAACAGGCCGATGACCCGGCGGGCCGGACCATTGACGACATGGATCTGCGCACGCTCCAGGACTGGTCGGTGCGCCTGATCCTGCGCACCGCTCCGGGTGTGGATGATGTGCTCTCCTGGGGTGGGCAGGAGCGCCAGTTCCAGGTGCAGGTCTCTCCTCTCCAGCTCGTGAAATACGGCTTGACCTATGGCGATGTGATCTCGGCGATCATGGACAACAATCGCCAGGTCGGAGGGCAGTATATCGAGCAGGGAGCGGAACAGTATCTGGTGCGCGGGCTCGGCCTTGTCCGTGACGAGCGGGACATCGAGAACATCGTCCTCAAGGTGGTCGACGGCACGCCAGTATATGTGCGGGACGTGGCCGTCGTCACCCAGGCGCCGGCTTTGCGCTTCGGGGCGGTGACCCGGGATGGCAAGGAGGTCGTGCTCGGCATGGCGCTCGCGCGGATCGGTGCGAACGCCAAGAACGTCGTGGATGCGGTCAAGGAGCGGCTGGATGTCGTGCGCAAGGCCCTGCCCGAGGGCGTCGTCATCAAGCCGATCTACGATCGCACGGATCTCGTCAAGAAGGCCGTGGCCACCGCCGAACGCGCTCTCGTCGAGGGGGCGGTGCTGGTGGCGATCATTCTGTTTCTCTTCCTGGGTGAACTGCGTTCCGCGGCGGTGGTGATCGCCGCCCTGCCGCTGGCAATGCTGATCGCCTTCATCTTCATGGAGCAGGCAGGATTGTCCGCCAATCTGATGTCGTTGGCCGGGCTTGCCATCGGCATCGGCATGATGGTGGACGGCGCGGTGGTGATGGTCGAGAATTCCTTCCGGATCATGGCCGAACGCAAGGCGGCAGGCGGGACGGTGGATCGCACGGCGGCCGTTCTGGCCGCAGCCCGCGAGGTGGCGGGCCCCATCGCCTTCGCCATCACGATCATCATCGTCGTCTTTCTGCCGCTGTTCAGCCTGGAAGGGCTGGAAGGCAAGCTGTTCAAGCCCATGGCTTTCAATATCAGTTTCGCCATGGCGGGTTCGCTCGTGCTGGCGCTGACCGTGATACCCGTGCTTGCGGCCCTCGTCCTTAAGCCGAAGGAGGAACGCGATACCCTGCTCGTGCGGTGGATCAAGCGCCGCTATCTGCCCGTGCTCGACTTCGCCCTGGCGCGAAAGAGGCTGGTGGTGGGGGTGGCGGCGGCGCTGCTCGTGGCCGCCCTGGCTCTCTTCCCGTTCCTAGGGCGCGAGTTCATGCCGCAGCTTCAGGAAGGCTCGATCATGTGGCGGGTGACGATGGTGCCTTCCACCTCTCTGTCCGAATCGATCGCCGTGTCCGAGCGTATCGAAGAGCGTCTGTCCGCCTTCCCGGAGGTCAGGACGACGCTTGCCATGATCGGCCGTGCAGAGAATGGAGAGACCGCCGATGTCAATTACATGGAGATCTACACCGATCTGAAGCCGCAGAATGAGTGGGAAAGCGGGCGCAGCATCGAAGAGCTGGCGGAAGCCATGCGGGAGGCGATCGAGGACGTTGCGCCCACGGCTGTCGTGGCGTTCACGCAGCCCATCCAGATGCGGGTGGAGGAACTGATTTCCGGTGTGCGGGCGACATTGGCGGCCAAGATCTACGGGCCGGAGCTCGGCGAACTGGATCGTCTGGCCCGCGAGATCAAGGATGCGATCGCCACCGTGCCGGGTGTGGCGGATCTCTCGCTGGAGGCCAACATCGGCAAGCCGCAGATCCGGATCGCGGTCGACCGCGAGAAGCTGGCGCGCTACGGGCTTAATGCCGACGAGATCCTGACCATCGTGCGCAACGGTATCGGTAATGATGCGGTTTCCATCTTGATTGATGGAGTCAGGCGGTTTGCGATTACCGCACCGCTGGCCGATGACGCCCGCGCTTCCGTGGCGGCGATCCGTCGTCTGCCCTTGCGTACGGCAGGCGGCAGCCTGATCCGTCTGGATCAGGTGGCCGACATCTCGGTGGCCGAAGGCTATTCCTTCATTCGCCGTGAGCAGCTTCAGCGGTATGCCGTCATCCAGATGGATGTCCGCGGCCGCGATGTGGATGGTTTCGTGCGGGATGCCGACAAGGCCATTGCCGAGCAGGTGACCATCCCGCCCGGCTACTGGCTGGAGTGGGGTGGCGCCTTCGAGAACCAGCAACGGGCCCTGAAGCGCCTGTCCTTCATCGTGCCGGTCACGATCTTCTTCATCTTCGTCCTGCTGTATACGGCATTCAATTCGGTGCGGTTTGCGACACTGATCATCGGGAATGTGCCATTTGCCACGATCGGCGGGCTGTTTTCGTTGGCGCTGACAGGCCAGTATCTTTCGGTCCCCTCGGCGATCGGCTTCATTGCCGTCTTCGGTGTGGCGATGCTGAACGGGATCGTGCTGGTCGCCTTCATCAATGATCTGCGCGCGAGAGGCCTGAGCGTGCGCGACGCCGTCCGCAAAGGGGCCGAGCTGCGCCTGCGTCCGGTGCTGATGACGGCAAGCGTGGCCATTCTCGGACTGGTGCCCATGCTGCTGTCCCGGGGCGTGGGCGCGGAGACACAGCGACCGCTTGCCACCGTGGTCGTCGGCGGTCTGATCACCTCGACGCTGCTGACGCTGCTTCTGCTGCCCATCTTCTATGAATGGCTGGAAGCCCGGCGTGAGGGGGCGGCTGCGGACCTGCGCGGCCGGGACATCAGCACGGGAGAAAGTCGATGAAGGAAATCAAGGCGTTCGTTCACCGCAGCCGGATCGCCGATGTCGTGCATGCCCTGCGCGAGGCCGGTTACCGCGATCTGTCGGTGATCGATGTCAAGGGCATGCTGCGGGCGATCGATCCGCATGAGCGCGAGTTCTCCCTTGAGCTCGGAGAGCTGGTCGTCACCGAGGTGAAGCTGGAGCTTGTCTGCGCGGATGACGAGGTGGACGGGGCAGTCCACGTCATCCGCGAACGGGGCGCAACAGGCGCCTCCCCTTCTGGGTGGATCTATGTTCTCCCGGTCGAGCAGGCCATTCCCATAGCGCCCTCGCCCCGGACGTAAGACGACGGGATTCCGCCCACCGTCTTCGAACTGCACCGTTTCCCGATCCGGTCTCGGCCCCCCGCTGCCGAGCGGAGAGGGGAACGGTGCAGCTCTTGCTGCCCAGGCCAATTCGGAAGCCTCTTGTCACATGACGAAAATCCGGCTTTAACGCCGCAGGCTATGACGGTGTGGCCAGGCACTGTCGTGGTTGCGTGCGGAGGGGAAGCAAGATGAAGGTCGCCGTCATCGGAAGCGGCTATGTGGGGCTGGTGACCGCCACGTGCCTGGCGGATGTCGGCAACCACGTCGCCTGCATCGACATCGATGCGGAACGGATCGCCGCGCTCAAGGCGGGCCGGTGCCCGATCCACGAGCCTGGTCTGCCGCAGCTTCTGGCGGACAATCTTGCCGCGGGTCGCCTTGCTTTTACGACCGACTATGCCGAGGGTCTCGCCGGCGCCGAGGTGGTGCTGATCGCGGTCGGCACGCCGGCGGACGAGGACGGTTCGGCGGATGTCAAGCATGTGCTGGCCGCCGCACGCAAGATCGGCCGGAATCTGAGAGGGCCGGCCGTGGTGGCGACCAAGTCCACTGTTCCCGTGGGCACGACGGAGAAGGCGAGGGCGGCGCTCATGGAGGAGCTCGCCGCCCGCGGTCTCGACCTGCCCGTGTGGGTCGCCTCCAACCCGGAGTTCCTGAAGGAGGGCGCCGCCGTCCAGGACTTCATGAAGCCCGACCGCATCGTCATCGGCACCGACAGCGTGGAGGCGCGGGAGGTGCTGCACCGGCTCTATGCACCTTTCCAGCGCAACCACGAGCGCATCATCAACATGGGCATCCGCGAGGCGGAGATGACGAAATACGCCGCCAACGCGATGCTCGCGACGAAGATCAGCTTCATCAACGAGATCGCAAGCCTGTGCGACCGGCTGGGTGTGGATGTGGAGGCGGTGCGGCTGGGCATCGGCGCGGATCCGCGCATCGGCTACCACTTCATCTATCCGGGCCTTGGGTTCGGCGGTTCCTGCTTTCCAAAGGACGTGCGCGCCCTGATCTCCACCGCGCGCGAGGCCAATCTGACCCCGGCGGTGCTGGAAGCGGTCGCCGCCCGCAATGCCGAGCAGCGCGCCGCCTTCATCGCCCGCATCCGGGCGGTGTTCGGCAATGATCTGAAGGGCCGGCGCTTTGCGCTCTGGGGCCTGGCTTTCAAGCCGGGCACCGACGACATGCGCGAGGCGCCGGCGATCGACGTCGTCAATGCGCTGGTCGCCGGCGGGGCCGAGGTGCGCGCGCATGATCCGGCGGCCGCCGGTACGGCGCGGCGCATCTTTCCGGAGGCCTGGCTCGAGAGCGGCGCACTCACCCTCGTCGCGGATCCCTATGATGCGGCGGAAGGCGCGAGCGCCATCGTCCTGGCCACGGAATGGCGGCTCTACCGCGCCCCGGACTGGCCGCGTCTCAAGACCCTCATGCGCCATCCGATCGTCTTCGACGGCCGCAACCAGTATGACCCGGCCCTGCTCGAGGAGCAGGGGTTCGCCTGCTTCGGCATCGGCCGGCGCAACGGCCTGGCGACACGGGTGCGCAGCGAGGGGCTGTCGGCGCTCGAGCCGATGGCGGGAGAGGGGATGGCGTCGTGACCGGCAGCATCCTGGTGACCGGCGCCGCCGGCTTCATCGGCATGCATGTGGCGGAACGTCTGCTCGCGGCCGGCCACCGGGTTCTCGGCATCGACAATCTGAACGACTACTACGATCCGGCGCTCAAAGAGGCGCGGCTTGCGCGGCTCAAGCCGCACGATGGCTTCACCTTTCTGCGCTGCGATGTGGCGGACCGTCCCGCCATGTCCCGGCTCTTCTCGGCATATCCCATCACCCATGTCGTGCATCTCGCCGCCCAGGCGGGCGTGCGCTATTCGCTCGAGAACCCCCATGCCTACGTCGACGCCAATCTGGTGGGCTTCGTGAACATCCTCGAAGGCTGCCGGCATCATGGCGTGCGCCATCTCGTCTACGCCTCGAGCTCCTCGGTCTACGGCGGCAACACCCGGATGCCGTTTTCGGAAGGCGACAACATCGACCACCCCATCAGCCTCTATGCCGCCACCAAGAAGGCGAACGAGCTGATGGCGCATACCTACAGCCATCTCTACGGCCTGCCGACGACGGGCCTGCGCTTCTTTACCGTCTACGGGCCGTGGGGGCGGCCGGACATGGCGCTCTTCATCTTCACGAAGGCGATCCTCGAAGGCCGCCCGATCCCGCTCTACAACGAAGGCCGCATGCAGCGGGACTTCACCTATATAGATGACGTGGCCGAGGCGGTCGTGCGCTGCGTGTTCAAGCCGGCGACACCCGATCCGGCCTTTGATTCCGCCGACCCGGATCCCGCCACGTCGAGCGCGCCGTGGCGCGTCTTCAACATCGGGAACCACACGCCGGTGACGCTGGAGCGCTTCGTCGCCCTGATCGAGGAGGCGACCGGGCGGCGCGCCGAGAGGAGGCTGGAGCCCATGCAGCCCGGCGACGTGCCGGCGACCTTCGCCGATGTCGCGCGGCTCAAGGACTGGATCGGCTTCGAGCCCTCTACGCCGATCGAGGAAGGCATTCCCCGCTTCGTCGCCTGGTATCGGGAATTCTACGGCGTCTGAAAGCAGATCCCCGGGGGTGAAACCGCGCCCCGGTCGCGCGGCACCACCGCTGCGGGCGGCTTTTACCGGAAATTTACCCTCGCATGGGCATACCGGCTGCGGGAACAGCAGGACCCGGGGCCGGCCGCCCGGCGGCGGCCGGCACGCCCAATCGCGAGGGGGAGTTCATGAACGCCGAAACCGATCTTGTCATCGAGCGCACGGGCATTCTGGATCAGCTGACCGAGATCAGCGCCGATCTGGAGATGGAGGACCGCATATCCGGCTTCGCCTTCGGCGGCCGGCTGCATGACGATCTGAGAACCGCCTGGCCGGCGATCGCGCCGCACATCCGTGCGATCATCGACCGCTTCTTCGATACGCTCTTCAGCCGCCGGGAGGTCCTGGAGGCGATCCACGGGCGTGATCCCGAGGAGCTGAAGAAGCGTCAGCTCGAATACTGGCATTTTCTCTTCAATCACCCCATCGACCGGCGCTACGGGCGCGTGATCTCCGAGCGCGGAGCCTTCATGCACCGCGCGGGGCTGGAGCCGCGCCATTATCTGCCCGCCTATGCCGAGATCTTCGACGGCTTCATCGCGGCCTGTGTGGAGCATTTCGCCGACGAGCCCCAGACCCTCCGCCGCACCTTGGTGGCGGTCAACCGGCTCAACTTCATGATGAACGAGATCATGGCGGCGACGCATCACGAACTTGTGCGCCGGGAGGCGGCCGGCAAGCTTACCGAGCACGGCGACCGCTTCGAGAACGAGGTGGGCGGCAGCCTCACGGGCGTCATCGCGGCGGCCGAGGAGCTGCGCCATCTTGCCGAGCGCACCCGCGAAGCGCTGCATGTGATGAGCTCCGCCGGCGACGAGGTGGCGAGCGCGGCAAGCTCCAGCGCCGACAACGTGCGTGCGGCCGCTGCGGCGGCCGAGGAGCTGACGTCGTCCATGGCCTCGATGGCCCAGCAGATCAAGCGCACCGCCGAGGCCGCCCAGGCGGCGTTGAGCGAGGCCGAGTCCTCGCGCAAAGTGATCGAATCGCTGGAGGGCTTCTCCGAAAAGATCGGTCATGTGGTCAAACTCATCGACGACATCGCAAGCCAGACCAACTTGCTCGCGCTCAACGCCACGATCGAGGCCGCCCGCGCCGGCGAAGCAGGCCGCGGCTTCGCGGTGGTGGCAAGCGAGGTGAAGGCGCTGGCGGGGCAGACCGCCCAGGCCACCAAGCAGATCGCCGAGCAGATCGCGCTCGTCCAGGACATCACCCACCAGGCCGTGGAGGCGAACGGGCGACTGGGCAAGCGAATCACCGATGTCAGCAGCATCGCCGACGAGATCTCGGGCATGATCGACGAGCAGACACAGGCCGTTTCGGAGATCACGCGCGCGGTCACCGATGCGGCGCGCCGATCGGAGGATGTGTCCCGCCACATCACCCAGGTGACCGAGCGCGCGCATCAGGTCGGCGGGTCCATGGATCAGGTCAACGAGCACGCCGAAAGCCTGTTCGAGCTCGTCGAGCAGCTCAACGGCCGGGTCGGCGCCTTCCTCAACGAGATCCGCGCCAGTGCGTGAGCGGAGCGGGCGTGCCGCACCACGCCCGCGGTTTCCGCCCGAGAAAAACAGCCCGCCGATGTGTCGGCGGGCTGTCGCGTTTCGTCCTGTCTGCGGAGTAAGCCGCGCGGCTCAGCGCTTGGAGAACTGGTGGCCGCGGCGGGCCTTGTGGCGGCCGTACTTCTTGCGCTCGACGACACGGGCGTCGCGCGTCAGGAGCCCGGCCTGCTTCAGCGGTGCGCGGAGCTCCGGCTCGAAGTTCTGCAGCGCCTTGGCGATGCCGTGACGCAGCGCGCCGGCCTGACCCGAGAGCCCGCCGCCACGCACGGTGGCCATGACGTCGTACTGCCCCTTGCGGCCCGCGATCTCGAAAGGCTGGTCGACCAGAAGCCTCAGCGTCGCGCGGGCGAAATAGGCGGTGTAGTCCTTGCCGTTGACCGTGATCCGCCCGCTGCCCGGCTTGATCCACACGCGCGCGACGGCGTTCTTGCGCTTGCCCGTCGCATAGGCGCGGCCGAATTCGTCGCGCACCGGCTTGCGCTCCTCCGGCTCGTCGGCATCCGCTTCCGGCGGCAGGGCCTTGCCGAGCTCCTCCAGGCTGTGCAGCTCCGTCTCGCTCATGGTCGCTTACCTCTTGTTCTTCGGATTGCGCGCCGCCATGTCGATGGGCGTCGGGTTCTGGGCGGCGTGGGGATGCTCGGGACCCTTGTAGACCTTCAGCTTCTTGAGCTGGCGCCGGCCGAGCGGTCCCTTCGGGATCATCCGCTGCACCGCCTTCTGGATCACGCGCTCAGGATAAGGGCCATCCAGGATCTCGGCGGCCGTCTGGCTCTTGATGCCGCCCGGATAGCCGGTATGGCGGTAGTACAGCTTCTGCCCGCGCTTGCGGCCGGTCAGCTTCACCTTTTCCGCGTTGACCACGATCACATGGTCGCCGCAGTCGACATGCGGCGTGTAGATCGCCTTGTGCTTGCCGCGCAGGATGCGCGCGATCTCCGCAGCCAGCCGCCCGAGCACGACGCCGTCCGCGTCGATCACGAACCAGCGGCGCTCGACCTCCTCAGGTTTGGCCGAATAGGTCTTCATGGGAAGTCGCTCCCGACAGCATCATCAACTTCATGTCACCGCGCATCACCCGGCCGCACACCGCGCCGGTTCCGCGCTCCGCGCCGCCCTTAGCCAGCGCGGGATGGCAAGTCAAGGGAATTTCCGCATCCCGTCAGGGAAGTTATCCGTGTGGTATCATGCAACCGCATCCGGCGGCACGTCGCCGGTTTCGGCCTCCACCCAGGCCTCGTAGGCGGGCGACGCCCCCTCCCAGCCCAGCACCACGAGAGCCGGCACCGAATAGGGATGGAGCGTGGCGAAGCGCTTCTCGATGGCGGGCACGCGGTGGCGGCCGGTCTTGATGAACAGCACCCACTCCTCGTCCTCGCAGATCTCGCCCTGCCAGCGGTAGCAGGAGCGGCCCGGCCCGAGAATGTTGACACAGGCGGCAAGCCGTTCCTCCACGAGCGTGCGGGCGATGCGGCGGGCATCCGCCTCGCTCGGGACCGTCGTGTAGACCGTCACACCATCCATGGCAGCCTCTCCGCCGATCCGGGCCCTGCGCTCACGTCCGGCGATGCATGTGGAGATGGTGAAGGGTGGCCGCAAGCAGCAGCACCGCACCCGCCTGGTGCAACACGGCCCACAGGATGGGCACGCCATGGGTGACGGTCACCACGCCCAGCGTGAACTGCAGCGCCGTCAGCAGCGCGATCACCAGCACGGCGAACTTCGTCGGCCCCGGCGCATCGTGGGTCCAGGCCAGCACGAGCTGCAGCAGAGCGAGCCCCGCCACGAGCCAGGCGGTGCTGCGGTGGAGGAAATGCACCATCACCGCATTGTCGAAGACGTTGCGCCAGGCCGGCTCCAGCATGAGGAGACCCGGCGGGATCCAGCTTTCTCCCATCTTCGGCCAGGTGTCGAAGGCATAACCCGCCTTCAATCCCGCCATGAGCGCGCCGAGCGCGATCTGCACGACGAGGACCGCGAGAAAGACGCGGCCCAGTATCCGCCATCGGCGCTGACGCGAGCCGTGGCGCGGATGCAGAAGGTCGAGAGCCGTCCACAGCACGAAGGAGAACAGGAACAGCGCGAACAGAAGATGCAGCATCAGCCGGTAGTGGCTGACCTCCGGCTCGCTCTGGAGGCCGGATTTCACCATCAGCCAGCCGATGAGCCCCTGGACCCCTCCGAGCAGGAAGATGAGGACGAGGCGCCCGCGGTAGCCCTTGGGAATCAACCCGCGCGCCCAGAAACCGATCAGCGGCAGCAGATAGGCGAGGCCGATGAGGCGTCCCAGCAGGCGGTGGATATATTCCCACCAGTAGATGCGCTTGAACTCATCGAGCGTCATGCCGCGGTTGACCAGGCGGTATTCCGGGCTCTGCCGGTAGGCGGCGAACTCCTTCTGCCAGGCCTCCTCGCTCAGCGGCGGGATGACGCCGGTCACCGGCTTCCACTCGACGATGGAGAGCCCCGATTCCGTCAGCCGCGTGATGCCGCCCACGACCACCATGAGGCCGATGAGAACGGCGATCAGCAGCAGCCAGCGCCCCACACGCTCCGGCGCGGGCCCCCGCGAGAGCGGCAGCTGGCGGCTCGGCCGGTAGCGGCGGATCGTGGTCGTATAGCGCATGGACCGAAGTGGTAGCCCGAGCCGCCGGAACTCGCAAGCGCATCGCACGGCCACGGATGCCGATGCCCGCGGCGGGGGCTTGCCAGCAGCCGCGCCTGCGTGCCAGCATTCACGGCGTCCGCGGGCGATGCGGGCGGTGGGTCGTGGAGGACGCTGGGGTGTCGGGGCGCAGGCGCCGGAGGATTCTCGAGGAGCTCTATCGCCGGCACCATGACCGGCTCGTCGGCGGCCTGACGCGGCGCCTGAAAAGCCGGGCCGATGCCGAGGAGGTGGCGCAGGAGGCCTATCTTCGCTGCCTCGCCCATGCGCCCGCCGGCGACGGCGAGGTGCGCTCCTGGGTCTCCTATCTCTTCCGCGTCGCCCGCAACCTCGCAATCGACCGGCGCCGGCGCGACGGCTGCGCCCGCGAGAAGCTGGAGCAGATCGCCGAGCAGAAGACGCATGCCGGACCACCGCGCCGTCCGGGCGTGCATGGCCCGGTTGCGCTCACGGTGGTGGAGCCCGCGGGTGAACGGCGGCTCGATGCCCTGAGCGAGCTGATGGCGCTCGCGGCGGCGATCAACGCGCTGGATCCCAGGGTGCGCCAGGCCTTCATCTGGCATCGCTTCCACGGCCTGTCCTATGGCGAGATCGCGCGTCGCCTCGGTCTGTCGGTCAGCAGCGTCGAAAAATACATCATGACGGCGCTGCTCGCCTGCCGCGAGGCACGGCGCAGGGCCCGGGTGACGGCCGCGACCGTCGAGGGCGGGCAGGCGCTGGCCGAACTTCTCGCCTCCCGGGTCGCGATCGCCGCCCCGGTTGCGCAGGACCCGGACCTGAGGCAAGGGCGCGCTCGATCGTCCATGAAGGGTGAAACCGCGTCCGGGCGGCCCCGGACGAAGGACCGCAGGCGATGATGGGCCGGCACGAACACGACCGGGAGAGGATCGCGGCGGCCGCCGACGAGGCGGCCGAGGAAGCCGCGCGCTGGTTCGCACGCCTGCGGGAGCGGCCGCGCGATCCGGAGCTTCTCGCGGCCTTCCGGGCCTGGCTCGATGCGGGGCTTGCCAATCGCCGGGCCTATGGCGAGCTTCAGGAGATCTGGGAACAGCTGGGCGGGCTTGCGCCGGTGGAGACCGGCGAGCGGCCCGGTCCGCAGCCCGCGCGCAGGGAGTTGCGGCTTGCGACGCGCTTTGCCGCCGCGGTCGCCGGTCTGCTGCTCATCGCGGGCGGGACCCTGCACGCGCTGGGCGAGGCGCCGTGGCAGTGGGAGCGGGTGGAGACGGCGCGCGGCGAGCAGCGCACGCTGATGCTCGAAGACGGCACAACCGTCTACCTGAATACCGCAACGCGGCTTGCCGTGCGGATGACCGCCCATCGGCGCACCGTGCGGCTGAAGGCGGGCGAGGCGCTGTTCGAGGTGACCCACGACCCGTCCCGGCCCTTCCTCGTCGAAGGCGCGCTCGGCACCGTGCGGGTGGTCGGCACGCGCTTCGACGTGGCGCTGGACGGGGATCGCGGCCGGATGCAGGTCGTGGTGGTCGAGGGCGAGGTGGCGGTGACCCCGGCGGCCGCCGCGGCACCGAAGGCCGCGCCGCTGTCGCTCACGCCGGGCGAGATGGCGACGATCGATGCGGCCGGCGTCAGGGAGCGGCGCGTGGGGGATCCGGAGCGCCTCATCTCCTGGCGCGAGGGCTATCTCGTCTTCGACGGCAGCCCGCTCTCCGAGGTGGTGGAGAGCATCAACCGCTATCTCCCCCGTCCCGTCCGCATCGCCGATGCCGGCATCGCCGATCTCAAGGTCACGGCGGTGGTGCGGCTGGAGGACCGGGAGGCCATCGTCCAGGCCCTGACCGCGGCGCTTCCTGTCAAGGCGCTGCGGCTCGAGAACGGCACGACGCTTCTGTTCGCCGACCAGGCGCCGCCGGCCTCGTGACGCCGCTAGCGGCGATCGATTGAGGGATCGGCGGGTCCGTTCGTCCTAGGCAACGGGACCGGCGGCAGGCCAACCGCCTTCGCGCGGATCCGCGGCCGGTCCCGGATGACAGAGGTCGGACGGGAGGACAACCCATGATGCGCGCATGGCACTTGCAGGAATATCGCCGCGGCCGCGGTCCCGGTAGCCGGACAGGCGGCGCGCTGCTCGCCGGGCTCATGCTTTCGGTGGCCGCGACGGCGCTGGCCGCGCCCGCCGCCCAGGCCCGGGACGAGGACGCTCCGGCGTTGCGGCGCGAGGTGGAGGTGCGGCTCGCCCCGCAGCCGCTGTCGAGCGCGCTGCTGCAACTCTCGCGTCAGACGGGGCTTGCGGTGGTCGCGGCCCGGGATCTTACGGCCGGCCATCAGGCGCCGGCCATAGAGGGGCGGATGACGCCGCTCGAGGCGCTGCGCTACATGCTCTCCGGCACGGATCTCGACTTCAAGGTCGTGGGCCAGGGCACGGTTTCCATCGTGCCGAAGCGGGAGCGCCGGGCGGGGGTGGTGAAGACCTCCTGGCTTGCCGATCCCGCGGCGCGGCCGGATCCCGCTCTGCTGCAGCAGGCAAAGGCGCCACAGAGCGCGCCGGCGACGCCCGAGTTCACCATGGAAGAGATCGTGGTCACCGCGCGGCGGCGCGAGGAGTCGCTCCTGTCCGTGCCGATCTCGGTGAGCGCGTTTTCGGGCCAGCAGCTCGAGGATCTGGGTGCCGTCGACCTCACCGATATCAATCTTTTCGTGCCGAACGTGACCATCGAGGTCTCGCGCGGCACGAACACGACGCTGACCGCCTTCATCCGCGGCGTCGGCCAGCAGGATCCGGTGGCCGGCTTCGAGCAGGGTGTGGGCATCTACATCGACGACGTCTACCTCAACCGCCCGCAGGGCGCCGTGCTGGATCTCTACGATGTCGAACGCATCGAGGTGCTGCGCGGCCCCCAGGGCACGCTCTACGGCCGCAACACCATCGGCGGCGCCGTGAAATATGTCACCCGCCGGCTCGGCGAGGAGCCTTCGGCAGAGATCCGGCTCACCGGCGGCAACTATCGCCAGTTCGATGCCGTCGGCACCTTCACCCTGCCGCTCACCGACACCTTCCGCATGGGCGGCGCCGTCGCCCGCTTCACCCGCAACGGCTTCGGCCGCAACCTCAATCTCGTGGGGCTGGAGAACTACGACAAGGACATTCTGGGCGGCCGGCTGAGCTTCGAGTGGACGCCGGATCCCGACGTCTTCGTGCGCATTGCCGGCGACTGGACGGATGACAACTCCGACCCGCGCCAGGGCCACCGCCTGATCCCCGGGCTGTTCTCGGGCGCGCCCGTGCTGAAGAATGTCTTCGACACCCGCGCAGGCCTCAACACGCCTCAGGCCGACACCGTCAACCGTGGCATCTCGGGTCTCATCGAGTGGACGATCGACGAGCGGTTCACGCTGAAGAACATCCTGGCCTACCGCGACAACCGCTCCGACCAGCCGCTCGACTTCGACAGCCTGCCCGTCGTCGACGTCGACGTGCCGGTGACCTACAAGGACCATCAGGTCACCGAGGAGCTGCAGCTGCTCTTCCAGTCCGGCAAGTGGTCGGGGGTGGCCGGCTTCTTCTACATGAACGCCAGCGCCTTCAACGTCTTCGACGTGGTGCTCGGCGAGCTGGGCGATCTCATCGGTCTGCCGGGGCTCAATGCCTTCACCTTCGGACGCGTGAAGACGGACACCTGGGCGCTGTTCTTCGATGCGACCTATGCGCTCACCCCCGAGATCGACATTTCCTACGGTGGCCGTTTCACGAGCGACCGGCGCAAGGCGGAAATCCGCCGCCAGACCTTCCTCGGCGGGTTCTCCCCCTTCTTCGGCGGGCCGGAGCGTTCGCCGATTCTCACGGCGACGGATTTCACGGGGGCCAAGACCTTCGAGAAGTACACCTCGCGCGGGTCGGTCTCCTGGCACCCCAATGACGACCACAATTTCTACGTGAGCGTCAGCCAGGGCTTCAAGGGCGGCGGCTTCGACCCCCGGGGCTCGGCCACCGCCGCACCGGATCTCGACGGCGACGGCATCGCCGGCGCCGCCGATCCGGAGGACGTCTTCCAGTTCCTGCTGTTCAAGCCGGAGCGGATCATCAGCTACGAGGTCGGCCACAAGGGCCGGTTCGCCGACGGGCGCTTCCGGCACAGCCTCGCCGCCTTCTGGAGCCCCTACAAGGATGTCCAGATCCCGGGTTCGGTCGGCGTGGACACGAACGGCGACGGCGTCAACGACACCTTCATCGGGGTCACCACCAACGCCGCGCGGGCGCGCATCCGCGGCATCGAGTGGGAGGCGGACGCGCTGCTGCTGCCCGATGCGTTCGCGCCGGGCGGGGAGATCCGGCTCAACTGGTCGCTGGGCTACATCGATGCCGACTACAAACAGTTCATCAACGCCTTCGGCCAGGACATCTCGGATGTCGCCCGCTTCCAGAACACGCCGCGCTGGACGGCGAGCGTGGGGCTGGTGGCGGCGGCCCCGCTCACGATCCTGGGAGCCCAGGGGCGGCTGCAGTTCCTGCCGCGCGTCGCCTACCGCAGCCTCACCCACCAGTTCGAGGTGGACAGCGCCTTCCTCGATCAGCCGGAATACGCGCTCGTCGACATCTCGCTGGTGTGGACCTCCGACGACGGGCGCTGGGAGCTCGGGGTGCACGGACGCAACCTCACCGACAAGCGCTACATCATCGCGGGCTGGGACTTCATCGACGATGCGACGGGTGCGCCGACGCTGGGGCTTGAAGGCGTCGCCACCGCCTTCTACGGCAACCCGCGCACCGTCTCCGGCACGGTGAAGCTGCGGTTCTGAGGCCCGCGCGGGTCGGAACGGGAAGGGGGAGCGGCTGCGGCCGCTCCCCCTTGTGCGCCCGCAGGCTCGTGCGGCAGGTTCGGGGGGCGCAAACCGGACAAGGCAAGGAGGGATGCGGGATGGCGGACTGGCAGGGGCGAAGGCTCGCGGTCGAGCCGGGAATCGAGATCTTCTACCGCGACTATCCGGGGCCGGAGACGGGCGGCGGGCTGCCCGTGCTCTGCCTGCACGGGCTGACCCGCAACAGCGCGGATTTCGAGCCCATCGCCCCGCATCTGGCGCGCCGCCGCCGGGTGCTGGCGATGGACGTGCGCGGGCGCGGTCAATCCGACCGGGACCCGGACTGGCGGCGCTACCACCCCGGCACCTATGTGGCGGATGCCTTCAAGCTGCTTGCGCATGAGGGACTGGATCGCGTCGTGCTGCTCGGCACCTCCATGGGCGGAATCATGAGCATGATGATGGGCGCCGCCCGGCCGGAGCTCATCGCCGGCATCATCCTGAACGACATCGGCCCGAAGGTGGAGGAGGCCGGGGTGAGGCGCATCTCCGGCTATGTCGGCGCGCGCGAGGAGCCGTTCGCCGATCTTGCCGAGGCGGTGGCGGCGATCCGCGCCATCAACGAGCCGTTCTATCCGGATCTCGACGATGCGGCCTGGGAGCGCTATGCGCGCCGGCTGCTGGTGCGGGACGCCGACGGGCGCTGGCGGTTCGCCTATGACCCGGCGATCCGCCGCAACTTCACCGAGGCCCGCGAGACCGCGGCACCGGACCTGTGGGCGGTCTTCGACGGGCTCGCCCCCATCCCGCTGCTGGTGTTGCGGGGCGAGACCTCGGACATCCTCGCGGCCGAAACGCTGGAAGAGATGGCGCGCCGGCATCCGGACTGCACCGCCGTCACGGTGCCGAACCGGGGGCACCCGCCGCTTCTGGACGAGCCGGAGGCGGTGGCCGCCATCGATGCGTTTCTGGCCCGGCTGGACGCGGCCGCGCGCGCAAACTGAGCCGGTGCCGGACCGCTTGGGAGCAGGGGGAAAGGACGTGCGGGGGGGGAGAAAAAGAGGGGAGAAGGAAGGAGGGAAAAGGGGGAAAAGAATATCGGGTAGGGCCGGCGGATCAGACGGTCGCGATGAGGCCGTGGGCGCGCAGGGCGCCAAGGATCGCGGTGATCGCCTGACGCGCCTCGCTGTCCACGGTGGTGCCGCCGGCGGGATCGGAGATCGCCGGCTGCGGGGCGCCGACCACCTGCACCCCCGCCACCACGAGGCGGTCCGCGCGCAGCTCGCCCACGACCCAGGCGCCGGCGAGCCGCAGCGCGCCGACGTCCCGATCCTTCACGAAGACCTGTGCGCCATCGGGGGCATCGAAGAACTGCCAGGCGCCGCCGATGAAATGCGCAAGACGCCCGTCCTGGCCGGCGAAGGCCCCCGTCGCACCCGCCGGCACGATGTAGAGAGCGCCTTCGGCCGGGGTTGCGGGCGGGGTTGAGAGGTCGGCGCTTTCGACGGCCGGCAGCAGCAGCGCATCGATGCGGTTCAGCGCCTCGTTGTGGGTGACCTCCTTCTGGGCCTGGCTGGTGATGATGTAGGGCAGGAGCAGCCGGGGCGTCGTGGACATCGGGGAGTCTCCTTCCGGTCGGGCGGGTCAGAGCGCCAGCACGGTCTCGGCCGGCCGGCCGCGGCCGATGCGGGTGCTGAGCTGGTAGACGCGCACGGCGAGGCTTGCCGGCAGCGCGCCGAAATCGGCCTGCTGGGCGGCGGCCGTGTAGGTGACGGACTCGCCGCTCGCCGACAGGACGCGGCGCACCGCACCCGCGCCGTCGAGGATTTCGACCTCGTAGCAGGCGCATTCCTCGCCGAGCGGGACATCCGTGCCGTCCAGCCAGGCGCCGCCGCGGCGCGTGCGCCGGATCCAGGTGATCTCGACATCGCCGCCCGCGAGCCGCCGCGCCTTCACATGAACGGGCGAGAGCGGCTTCAGGGCATTCAGCGCGACCGGGATTTCGACGGGGGCGACGGCATCGGGATCGTCGCTGTCGGAGACCGGCTTCGCCAGCACCTTCGTTCCCGCGAGCACGAGCGGGATGCGCGCATCGGCCAGCCCGCCGCCGTCCACCAGCACGAAGGGCTCGCCCGCGACGTGGGACGCGACGGCGTGTTCGCTGCCCTGGCGTCCGCGCAGCAGACCGGTGAGAAGGTAGCTGCCGTCGGCCTGCAGCACCGCGTTGCGGAACTGGAGGAGCTCCGCGCCCGCCATCGCGAGATTGGCGCCGTTGAGCACCGCCAGCGCGCTGCGGGATTCGAGCGTCATGTCGGCGCGCAGCAGACGCACGACGAGGCTGTTCGCCTCGTCCCAGAAGGCGGTGGGGCCGGGACCCGGCGGCACCTCGACATCGCCGATGACGGCGGGCGCGGCCGTCTCGGCGACGACCGCGAAGCTTTCGCCGCCGTCCAATGAGGCGAAGAGCGCGCCGCTGCGCCAGCCCGCCGAAGGCCCGGCCAGCGCCACCGGCAGCACCGGCTCGTCCTCCTCGCGCACGAAGCCCGGAAAGTCCAGAAGATGCGCGCGCGTCGGGCCCGGAGCCGGCAGCAGCAGCGGCGGAAAGCCGGGTGTGGCGGGCGGCGGCGGGGCGGCGGCGGCCGCCGGCAGCACCGCGGGCGCGCCCTCCAGCATCATCCGGCCAGCTTCCGCCTCCAGCCCCATGACGAGCATCTCGCCGCCGTCGGGCAGGGCGAGGCGGTCGCCGACCTCGACCGCGAGCGCGTCGGCCAGCGGCAGCACGGTTGTGATCCGCTCCGCCTCGCGCACACGCGCGGCGAGAATCCGGTGGGCTTCGGCACGCGCCCGGGACGCCTCGAGCACGAGCGCGGTGTCGAGCGTCTCGACCCTGCGCGCTCCGGCCTGGCGGCGGCGCGCGCGTTCCACGGCGCGCTGGTAGTCGCGCGCGGGATCGAGAAAGGCGAGATCGATGCCGACGGGAAGCCGCGCCCCGTCGCGGCGCATGCGGCTGACGGCGGAGGCCGCCGCCCCGCCCTCGACACCCGCACCGAAGGCGTGTGCGGGCGGGGCGACCGGTTCGGCATCCTCCGGCGCAAGGAAGGCGAGCGCGCCGGGCCGCTCGGCGACGAGCACGTCGGCCGCCTCGATCACCGCCTCCAGCGCGGCCCTGAGCGGCACGTCCGAGACGATCGCAAGCCCCGTGACGGGGCGGGCGAGCGCCGGCGAGGCCGTGGCCGCGACACCGCCTCGCGCGGCGAGATCGACGAGCAGCGCGCCGAGCTCCAGCGTCTCGTCCGCCACGACCTCGAAGGAAAGATTGGGGATCCGGTTGCCGAATTCGGCGAGCGGCAGATCCTCGAGCACGACATGGGCGAGCCCGCGCATGGGCGGGGTGTTCTCCGCGCCCTCGAAGCCCTGGATCACGGGATCGGCGAGCGCCTCCTCGCCGCCCGGGTGCACCGTCATCTCGAAGGGCATGAGCCGGCCGCCGTCGGCATCGACCAGCAGCTTGCCGTCGGCCCAGATCCGCTCGATCCGCAGGATCGGCCGGGCGCTTACCGCCACCGCGAGCGAGACGAAGTAGGACCGCTTCGTGTTCCCGCCGCCGCCTCCGCCGCCGCCCTTGCCGCGGCGCGGGCGGTCGCGTCGGCGCTCGTCGATCCTGCTCGCCCAGACGACGTGCCCGGCCACCCGCGCCCGGCCGTAGACCAGCGGGATCGGGGCGCCGTAGGAGGAGTCGAGGAACAGGCGGTTGTCGTCAAGCGGCTGACGGCGCGGGCGGCCGCCGAGCAGGCGGCGGTCGAGCCGGTTGCCGAGCTGGGCGGCAATGAGGGCGCCGAGCGGTCCGCCGATGCGCCCGCCGATGTTGCCGAGGATGAGGGTCGCCATGCAGTCGCGTCTCCGGGGTTGCGGTCGGTCGTCAGTCGTCGGTCATCGGTCGTCGGTCGCGAGCCGGTGAGCGGCTCCGCATCCCGTTGGACCCGCCGGTCAAGCCGGCGGGTGACGCTCTTTTTCTTCGTCATTCGCCGCGAAAGCGGCGAATCCAGCCACCGTGCGTAACGGTCCCGGCGCTTGGGGCCGAGCCCGCATCCGGCTGGACCCGCCGATCAAGTCGGCGGGTGACGCGGGAGTGTGCTGGACCCGCCGGTCAAGCCGGCGCGCGAAGGGCGAAAGCTTCCCCGGCGGGTGACGCTCTTTTTCTTCGTCATTCGCCGCGAAAGCGGCGAATCCAGCCACCGTGCGCAACGGTCCCGGCGCTTGGGGCCGAGCCCGCATCCGGCTGGACCCGCCGATCAAGTCGGCGGGTGACGATTGGAGGTGCACCGCGGCGCATGGCGCTCTCCTTTCGCGTCGTTCGCCGGCTTGACCGGCGAACCCATCGGGAGGTGAAGACATTCCGGGCGCTGGTGTTTGCTCCGCTTCCCGCTGGATCCGCCGATCAAGTCGGCGGATGACGCGAGGATGGTGTACCGGCGGGTGACGCTCTTTTTCTTCGTCATTCGCCGCGAAAGCGGCGAATCCAGCCACCGTGCGCAACGGTCCCGGCGCTTGGGGCGGACGCCGAATCGGGCTGGACCCGCGGGTCAAGCCGGCGGGTGACGCACAAAAGTTGTCGGCGGGTGACCTCCCGCGTTCGCGTCGTTCGGCGGGCCCGGGTCGAGTCCCGGGCGGGCCTGACCGGCGGACCCGTCTGGCGGCGGGAAGGCGAGGCAGCCGGTGATCCGCCGGCGCCAGCGGCGGTCCAGCCGGTGTTCGATCACCCGTCCGCGCCGCGCGCAGGCGTGAATGATGCCGGCAAGCCCCTCGGTTGCGATCGCGACATGGCAGGGATCCTCGAAAAAGCGCATCACGAGCACGTCGCCACCGGCCGCGCGGGCGAGCGGCTTTTCCACGAAGCCGGCTTGGCGCGCGTGGGCGAACAGCAGCGCCGGGCGCGGCTCGCGCGGATAGCTGGTGCAGTCGAAGGCGGTCAGCCCCAGATCCCGGGCGATCACGAGCACCAGCCCGACGCAGTCGAGCCCCCGCCCCGGCACCCGGCCCTGATGATGGAAGGGCGTGCCGATGAGCATGCGCGCCCGGGCCAGAATCCGATGGGCGAGCGGATGGGCGGCGCACGCGCCGGGATGCGGCGAAGCGGGCGCCGGCTGCGGGCTTCTCAAGACGGGCATCGGGATGCTATCGGCAGGACCGGGGTGGCCGGCGCGGCGGGCGCTGCGGCCGTCCGCAGGGATCGCGATCCGGGCAAGGACGAGAGGGCGACATGGACATCAACCGCTTCGTCATCTACATGCACGAGATCCGCTCGCAGTGCCTGTTCACGCGCGCGGCCTTCCAGATCTTCAATCAGGCGCTCCAGGAGAAGCAGTGGAACGGCGCGCTGTTCGCCGCCCAGGCGGCGCTGACCTCGGCCGCCCAGGTCGCCGCGCTGCTGTGGCCGCCGCGCGCACGGGCGCGGCGTCGCGGCGAGATCCTGCGCGAGAAGCTGGGGCTGCCCGAAAGCCACGCCCTCGGCGACCGCCGCTTCGTCGAGCTGTGGGACCATGCGGACGAAAAATTCGACGACTGGCTGAAGCGGACCCAGGGCGATCAGGTTCTCTTCGACTTCGTCGGCCCGGCGCGGGCGCTGAACATCCCCGGCCTCAAGGACGAAGGAATCTATCGTCTGTACGATACAGAGACGAAGATCTTCGTCTTCCGCGGCGTCGGCTACAACATGCAGAATCTCGCCAAGGCGATCGAGGAGATCGGCCGGCGCGCCGAGTATCTGCTGAACCAGATCATCCCGCCGCAGGCCCGCCAGCAGCAGGCGGCCCAGGCGGGCGGGCAGGCGGCGCAGGTGCAGTCGAACGCGCCGGGTGCCGATCTCGGCTCCGTCGAGCTGCCCGGCACCGAGGAGGTCGCCGCCGCGGCCGCGCTCGCCGCCGAGCAGGAGGCCGAAGCCGGGCCCGCGCAGGAAGCCGCCGCCGGCACCGCCGAGGCCGAAAAGGCCCCCGGCGGCTGAGCGGGGCGGTCACCTCGGTCGTTGGTAGAGGGGCGGGCGCGGGGCGCACCGGCGCGTGACGCTCTCCTTTGCGGTTGCTGATCACCGATGACTGATGACTGATCCCTGACTCGTCGTTCGCCGGCCTGACCGGCGAACCCAGCCGGCGGTGATGACATTCCGGGCGCTGGTGTTTGCTCCGCTTCCCGCTGGATCCGCCGGTCAAGCCGGCGGATGACGCTCTCTTTCTTCGTCATTCGCCGCGAAAGCGGCGAATCCAGCCGCAAGGTGCGGCAACTCCCGACGATTGAGGTTGCCATGTTGCCTGCTGGATCCGTCCGTCAAGCCGGCGGATGACGAAATAGGGGCCGGCCCCGCCGGTCGAAACCGCGGATGACGAGGGAAGGGAAAGGCTCCGCCGGTTCAGCCGGCGGGTGACGATTGGAGGTGTGCCGCGGGGGATGACGCCCTCCCCAATGCGTCGTTCGCCGGCTTGACCGGCGAACCCAGCCGGCGGTGGGGCAGCACCGACGCCGGAGATCGGCTCTGCTGTCTGCTGGATCCGCCGATCAAGTCGGCGGATGACGCGAGGATGGTGTACCGGCGGGTGACGCTCTCCTTCTTCGTCATTCGCCGCGGAAGCGGCGAACCCATCGGGCGGTGAAGACATTCCGGGCGCTGGTGTTTGCTCCGCTTCCTGCTGGATCCGCCGATCAAGTCGGCGGATGACGAAATTGGGGGCCGGCCCCGCCGGTCGAAACCGCGGATGACGAAATTGTGCGCCGGCCCCGCCGGTCGAAACCGCGGATGACGAGGGAAGGGGGCTGGACCCGCCGATCAAGTGGGCGGGTGACGAAGAAAAATGTACCGGCGGATGGCGAGGGGGCGCCGGACCCGCCGGTCGAGCCCCCGTGATGTCTGAGCACCGATGGCCGATGTCCGGTCGCCGACAGCCCGTCGCCGCCGTCACGTGCGATAATCGAACAGGCGATCGATACCGGGCAGAAAGGGCTCGCCGCGGAAGTTTTCGAGATTGTCGAACTTGTCGCGGCAGGTCTCAAGCCGCTTGTCGCAGCCGGCCTCCACCTCCACGACGTCGCCGACCGCCACCGGTGCGGGCGGCGGGGTGAGCAGGGTAAGCGTCGCGCCGATCTGCTCGACGATCTCGGCATCCAGACCGGCGTTCGCGCCGGTGTGGAACCGCAGCCGCCCGAAGTCGTACCAGTGGTCGGGATCCGTGAGCGCCGCAAGCGTGAGCTGCTGCGGGCCGGGGACGGCGGCCACCGTGGTCTCGCGGGTGAAGGCCCTGAGGCCCCGCTTGCAGCGCGCATCCCCGAGCTCGGCGCGGCAGAAGGGCGTGAAGGTTTCGCCGGCGGCCGTCTCCAGCGCATCGAGCAGGCCGCGCAGCTCGGCCTCGAAGCGCCCGCCCTCCTGGCGGATGCGGCCGATGCGGGCCTCCTTGATGACGAGCGCGCCGAGCTCGGGCCGGTCCCACAGCACGACGAGCGCCGTCACCTTCGCGCCGTCGAAGCGCCCGGCGAGACGGCGGGCCGCGCGATCGAGGCCCGTCTGCAGCTCCTCGCCGTGCGTGATGACGATCTCAGGTCTCATGGCCGGTCTCCTCCTCTCAGGCTGCTTCGCCCGTCAGATCCCGCCAGGCCTCGCGGATGTGTGCATCGGCGAGCGTCTCCTGGCGGCCGTCGGCCATGAGCTGGGCCAGCCGCAGGCATTTGACGGCGCTCCGGAGCCCGCCGGGGCCACGGCAGATCCGTGCGAGGCGCTTGTGGGCCGCGTCATCCTGCAGCCCCCAGGCGCTGGCCAGGGCCTTGATATCGCTGGGCGTGGTGCCACCGATCCTCAGACGCCGGCCGATCCGGGACCACAGCCGGTCCAGCCAGGCGGCGCGGGTGCCGCCCGTCATGCGCGTGTAGACGAGGTCGTTGCCCATCAGTGCCAGCCCGATGCCGGCCTCGTCGTGGATCGCGCGCAGGGCATCCAGCGCCGCGTGGCCCAGATGCTGGGCCTCGTCGATGATGAGAAGGCCGCCCGTGTCGCGGGTGCGGGAGACGATCTCGCGCATCATCCTGGCGGCCGACTGCGGCGGCTCGCGCAGACCGAGCGCGAGACAGACCTCCTCCAGCGCCGTGGCGACGCCGGATGTGGCCGGTGACATGGTGGCGATCCAGACCTGCGGGTAGCGCGCCTGATAGGCGCGGGCCGTCATCGTCTTGCCGACCCCGGCCGCGCCGTAGATGAGCGCGATGTCGCCGGCCATGTGTGCGTAGGCGAGTGCGGCCATGATGCGCGATGCCGTCTCCGTCTCGCACCAGGCCGGCGCGGCCGGCATCGCCGGCCGGGACTGCTGCTCGCGGCGGCGGGCGAGCCACTGGGCGAGCCGGGCCGTCATCCGCGACGGGTCGGCCGCATAGGTGCCGGACAGCAGCTGGGTCAGCGTGGTGGGACTGACGCCGGCCTCGCGCGCCACCTGTGCCTGGGTCGCGCCGCTGCGCGCGATCTCGGCCTTCACAGCCTCGATGATCTCATCGGGGCGGTCGCGGGTGATGGTGACGACGTCTGCGTTGGGCATGATGACCTCCTTCCCTTTCTCAGGCCTCGGCGGCCCGCGCCCGGGCCATCGACAGCACGATGGCGTCGGCCGCACGGACGTAATCCAGGTCGGCCTCGCTCTCGCGGCGGGGCGGCGCGGGCCGGATGAGCTCGACGGCGGCGGGTCTCGCATCGGCGGCCTCGTCCCGATCCGGCGCCGCGAGCGCGGCTAGAGCGGATTCCTCGCGCTGGGCGGCCAGCATCTCCTTCGCCGCACGGATGCGCCGCCGGCGCGCGCGGGTGACGGCCCGGGCGCTCGCGATGTCGTCGAAGGCAGCCGCCGTGCGGGCCGCGGCGCCCAGATAGCGTCCGTCCGGCAGATAGACATGGACGGGTGCGGCGAGGTCGTCCGGGTCGAAGCGCAGGACGACCTCGCGGCCGATGAGCGGAGGCAGGAAGTCCGCCCAGTAGCGGTTGCGCGCCAGGAAGACGCCGCCGCAGCGGCGCACGCGCACGCCCTCGCAGGCCAGCATGCACAGCCGCAGCTGCTCCTCGCTGGCGCGGCGGATGACGGCCGTCGGCAGCGCGTCGCGGAAGGTCTGCCCGAAGCTGCGGCCGCGGGCGGTTTCGGTGCGGCGGCCGGGCGTCTCATTATATGTATGGATGCCGTGTGTGACGATGCGCTGGAGAGTCTCCCACTCCAGCACGCGGCGGCCATAGTCGTGGGGTTTTTTGTGCGGCGCCGGTCCGGTGTAGGCGCCGCGCGCATCCGGATGGCGCGAGATCTCTTCGGCCAGCGTGCCGAAGGCGCGCTCGATGGGCTTAGCCTGCCCGTGATAGGGCGTCGTCCAGTGCACCGAAATGTCGAGCAGGCGGAAGAGACCGACCGGATCCTCGTCGCGCACGCGCCAGCGGTAGCGGTGCGGGACGCCGCCGGAGAGCCATTTGGCCGTGAACTCGCGGCCGTTGTCCAGATACACGGCGCGCGGGACGCCGTGCGCGCGCGCCATGTCCCAGAATGACAGGCGCACGAGATGGGCGGACGGGGCCTCGCCCAGCCGCCAGGCCAGGATCATGCCGGAATACAGGTCCTGCCAGGCGATCAGCACCGGCCGGCCGATCCGCCCGGACGGCAGCCGCACCCTGAGGTCAATGGTGTGGCCGTCGGCGGTGACGGCATCGAGCGGGGCGAGATGCGCGCGCGAGCGGGTGACATGATCGAGCCGGCGCTTGAGCGCCTCCTCGCCCTCGCGCGCCAGCACCACGACCTGCCAGGGCAGCTCGGCGAGACGTCGCCTGACGGTATCATAGGAGGGGACGGGCCAGCCGCGCTGTTCGGCCACGCGCTTCAGCCGCCGCCAGCAGGCGGCGATGCTGGGCTGTTCTGGTCGCAGCCAGTCGGCCTTGAGGATCTCCCAGAGCTCCGGGTGGATGTCGGCGCGCGGCGCGCCGGCGCCGCCCCGCCGGTGCGGCAGCAGCACCACGGGCCAGTCGCCGCGCGGCAGCGCTGCGAGAGGAGGCCGCCGGCCGTCGCCGTACCACCAGCGCCGCAGGCTCGCGGCGCTCACGCCCGGCTCGCCGGCCGCCACCTCGGCGATCGCGCCGCGCACCGGCGCGCCGGCAACCGCCATCTCGGCGACGCGACGACAGAGCTCGGCGCGGCGGGCCGCGATGGCGCGCTCGCGCTCGCTCGCGCGCTCCCACAGGGCCCAGTCGACTGTGGCTCTGGCGGGCTGTGCATCTGCGTCTTTCCCGTCATCGAGGTGCCGGCGGGCGGCCGGCGGCAGCAGCGAGATGTGGTATTCGCGGCCGCCGCCGCGACCCGTGCGCGGGCGGGAAAGCGGTGCGCCATCCGGCCCGACGGCCGTATCCCAACCATGGCGGCGCATGTGATCGCGCAGGCGACGGAGTGATGTGGGCAGCCCGGGCAGCCGGGCCGAGGCCAGCTCGCGGGCCGTCCACCACTCCTTCATGGCGCCACCTCCGAGCCGTTCGGGCGGCGGGCCGCCGCCCGCCGCGCGGGGGGGCATGGGTCCCGGCGTGGCGACGGCCCAGCCGGCCCGGGCCGCGACGGGAAGGGGCTCGCGGCCCATGCGCCGCGGGAGAGGATGCGCGGCGCGGGCGGCACATGGTGGCGGCAGGGAGCCGTCCGAGAGGAGCTCGAGCGGGGAGAGATGCACGCTCATGACGCATGCTCCCGGCCCAGGTAGCGGCTGGGCCAGATCTCCTGCGGGGGCAAACCTATGGCCTCTGCGATGATGCGCTCGGCCTTCGGCCAGGGATGTCTGAGCGCGCGGCGCAGTGAATTGGGAGAGTAGCCGTTGGCCCGGCCGAGGGCGCGCAGCGACCAGCCGCGCTTGTGCAGCTCCGCGATCACATCTGCGGGGTGCCAGTCGTGGGAATTTGTGCTAGTCTCTATACGCATGGACAACAGCATATATGCCGATTGGCATATTGTCAACAGCCAACTGGCGAACTCTGGACATTCAAATGACAATGGGAGATCGCCTGAAGGAGGAACGCACACGGCTGGGTCTCAGTCAGGCCGCGCTGGCGGCTGCTGCCGGCATTCCGAAGGCCACATTGGTAGGATATGAGTTGGGGAGGCGCGTTCCTGGTGGGGATGCGTTGAGGTCCTTGGCGTCGGCCGGTGTGGATATCCATTACGTGCTTACCGGCGTTCGGTCTGGGGGACTTGTCCGCGTCCCTGTGATAGACGTTGAGGCTGCGGCTGGCGGCGGTGCACTGATCGACAGCGAAAAGGTGGTCGATTGGCTAGGGTTCCGTTCCGATTGGTTGCGCCGGCAGGTAGGCACGCCGAATCAAGCAATCGTCGTCCGTATCGTCGGTGATTCGATGGAGCCAACCTTATCCCATGGCGATGCCGTCCTGGTGGATATGAGGGCTCGTCACCAAGAGCCTCGGGACGGCATCTATATCGTCAGGATTGGTGACCTGGCGATGGCCAAGCGCGTGCAGCCGCTGGGTCGGCGGCGTGTGCGACTGATCAGCGACAATCCCGCCTACCCGCCGATGGATGTGCGGCTGGGAGAGGACGGCGAGGCCGAGATCATCGGACGCGTGGTGTGGGTGGGGCGGACGGTGCGGTGATGATCGACGAGTCGTTGACCCGGCTCACCGGGCGTGGAATCACGGTCGAGGTGACGCCGGAGTAGATGGCGCCGGCCGGGCGCGCCGCTTCCGATGGGTGGACATCCGTCCACCTGACGGCTGCGGCGGGCCCGGCGCTATCATCGGTGCATGCGCCGGCCGTCCGACAGCAACAGCGTAGACGACATGCTCGACGCCCTCCTCGCCCGCGAGGGCGGCTATGTGGCGCATGCGGCGGACCGGGGCGGTCCCACGAAATACGGCATCACCCGAGCGACCCTGTCCGCCTGGCGCGGCCGGCCGGTGGGGCCTGACGAGGTCGCGCGGCTCGAGGCCGACGAGGCGCGGGCGATCTATCGCGCCCGCTTCTTCGCGGAGCCCGGGATCGACCGCCTGCCGAGCGCGCTTCAGGAGGTGATGCTGGATGCGGCGGTGCACATGGGTCGCGTGCGCGCCATCCGGCTGCTGCAGCGGCTGCTGGCCGCAGCCGTGGGCGACGTCGGCGGCATCGACGGCATCATCGGCCCGCGCACCATCGCCGCGGCCGGGCGGCTTGCCGCGCGGCTCGGCCCGCGGGCCGCGGCGCTCCTGCTGCTGCTGCGCGCGCTGGATCTCGAGCGGCTGATCGCGGCCGATCCCGCCCAGGGCGTCTTCGCGCGCGGCTGGCAGAACAGGCTTGTCGCGCTGCTGCCGCAGGAGGCCGTGGATGCGGCCGCGGCACTCGCCATCGCAACCCGCATCGGGAGCTGAACCATGGGCATCCCCGTCATCTCCGACATCATCCAGGCGATCGCCAAGCCCATCGACGACCTCGTGGGCGACACGGACCTCAAACGCAAGCTCAAGGCCGAGATCCAGGGCCAGCTGTTCCAGCTGGACATGGCGCAGATCGCCGTGAACCAGCAGGAGGCGGCGCACAAGAGCCTGTACGTGGCCGGCTGGCGGCCCTTCATCGGCTGGGTGTGCGGGGTGGCGATCGCCTGGGCCTTTCTGGGGCAGCATGTGGCCGAATGGGCGGTGGCGATCTGGGCGCCCGGCACGCCGATCCCCGAGGTCGAAAGCGACCGGCTGATGGAGCTCGTGCTCGCCATGCTCGGCATGGCCGGGCTGCGCACCTACGAAAAGCGCGCCGGCGTGGCGCGGGAGAAGTGAGATGACGCTCGATGCCGGGGCGCTCGTGATCAGCATCGTCGGCGCGATCGCCGGCGGGGCCGTGTGGCTGGTCCGGGCGCTGCTGGCGCGGCTCATGCGCGAGCTGGACGAGCGCTTCGGCCGGATCGAGGCCGATCTGGCGGACGCGCGGGCGCTGCGCGCGGAGCTGGACCGGCTGCGCGCGGAGCTGCCGATGTACTACCAGCGCCGCGAGGACAGTATCAGGGAGTATACGGCGATCAACGCGAAGCTCGATCGCCTCTATGAGCTGATGATGGGGAACCGGCATGTCGCATCCGATTGACATGGCGCGTGCGGAACGCGAGACGCTCAGATGGGTGCTGCTGCTGGCGCTGTGGCACGCGCGGCCCTACGGCACGAGCGAGTACGTGCTGCTGCGCACGGCTCAGGACATCCCACTGCGCGTCACGCCCGATCAGGTGCGCCGCGAGCTGAAGTCTCTCGCCGGCCGCGGACTCGTGACGATCCGCCAGGATGCGCCGCTCTGGCATGCGGAGATCATGCCGGCGGGCGAGGATGTCGTGGAATACCGCGCGCCCGCGCCGGCCGGCATCGCACGCCCGCCGCAGTGGTGAGGGCCAGGGCATGGGCCGGTCCAAGATCGAGGCGATGCCGCCGGAGGTGCGGCGCTGGATCGACCGGGCGCTCATCGAGCGCGGCTGGCGCGGCTATCAGGAGCTCGCCGCCCTCATCCGTCAGAGGACCGGCGTCGACATCTCGCACGCGTCCGTGCACCGCTACGGCCGGCGCCTGCAGCGCAAGCTGGAGGCGATCCGCGCCAGCACCGAGGCCGCGCGGCTGATAGCCGAGGCCGCGCCGGACGACGAGGATCTGCGCTCGCAGGCCGTGATCTCGCTGGTCCAATCCGAGCTGTTCGAGGCGCTCGTCGCGCTCGGCGAGGCCGAAGAGACCACGGACCAGGCCGGGCGGGTGAAGCTGCTGTCGCAGGCGGCCCGTGCGATCGCCGAGGCGAGCCGCGCCTCGATCAGCCAGCGGCGCTGGCAGGACGAGGTCCGCCGGCGTCTCGACGAGCTGGAGCGGCGCGCGGCACGCGGACGCAAGCGGCTGGATGCGGAAACCCTGCGGACCGTCAGGGAGGCGCTCTATGGCTGACGCGGCGCCCATGCCCGTGCTGCTGGAGTATCAGCGCCGGTATCTGGCGGACGCCCACAAGTGGAAGGCGGCGTGCTGGGCGCGCCAGACCGGCAAGACATTCACGACGACCTTGGAGGCCGTGATCGACGTGCTGGAGGCGGAGGCGGCCGGGCGGGTGAGCCCGTGGACGATCATGTCGGTCTCGCGCGACCGTGCGCTGGATGCGATGGAAAACGGTGTCAAACGGCATTTGCGGGCGTTTCGGGCGGCATTCGAGGCCCTGGATGAGCCGCTGGAGGCGGACGAGCCGGCGCACGTCGTGCGGCTGCCGGGCGGCAGCTACATCCGCGCCGTCGCTGCGCGGCCCGAGACGGCGCGCGGGATGAGCGACAATCTGATCCTCGACGAATTCGCGCATCACAGGGACAACCGGGCGATCTGGCAGGCGGTGCTGCCCATCGTCTCGCGGCCGGACCGCCGGGTGCGCGTGATCTCGACGCCGGCCGGCGTCGGCGACATGTTCCATCAGATCATGACGGATCCGGCGATGCCGTTCAGCGGCCATCGCTATACCGTGACCATCCAGGATGCCGTCGCCGCCGGCCTCGATCGCGACATCGAGGAGCTCAGGTGGGCGCTCGTCGACCCCGTGGCCTGGGCCCAGGAGTTCGAGTGCGCCTTCATCGAGGGGGCGAGCGCCTGGCTGCCCTATGATCTGATCATCGCCTGCGAGGACGAGCGCGCCGGTCTGCCGCATCTCTACCAGGGCGGCCCCGCATATGTCGGGATGGACATCGCAGCCCGCGGCGATCTGACGGTGATCGCCGTGGCGGAGGATATGGGGGGCGTCCTGGTGTTGCGCGAGCTCGTGGAGATGCGTGGCGAGAGCTTCGCCGGGCAGCTCTTCGCACTCGACCGCGTGATGCGGCAGTACCGGGTGGTGCGCGCGGCACTGGATCAGACCGGCATGGGCGAGATGGTGGTGGAGGAGGCGCGCCGGCGCCACGGTCAGCTCAGGGTCGAGGGTGTCCTGTTCACGCCGCCGCGCCGGCTCGATCTGGCGACGGCCCCTGCGCCAGCGGATCGAGGACCGGCGCCTGCTGCTGCCGCGGAATCCGGAGCTGCGCGACGATCTGCACAGCGTCAGGCGCGAGACGGGGCCGACCGGGGCCCCGCGGCTGGTGGCCGCGCGCGCGGCGGCGGGCCACGCCGACCGGTTCTGGGCGCTGGCACTCGCCTGCGGGGCGGCGGCCGACCGGTCAGTGGACCATGGCGCCTGGCGCAGCGCGGGCACGAGCGCGACCGGGTTGCTGGCCGACACCTCCGTGACGGCGGCCGGATGGGGCAGCGTCAGGCGGGAGTGGTGAGATGGCGAAGGCGGATCTGACGCGCGAGATCGCAACCACCCGCGACGGGCGGGACATCACGCAGGGGTATCTGGACGCTCTGCCATGGGTGCCGCCGCGCGACGAGGTGCTCGCCGTGCGCGGATGGGCCGGATACCAGGAGATTCTGCGCGACGATCAGGTGGCCGCCTGTTTCGCGCAGCGCCGCCTGGCGGTTGTGAGCCGGCCGTGGGAGGTGATCCCCGGGCGGAGATCGCCGCATCGACCGGCGGGCCGCCGACCTGCTGCGCGCCACCCTGGACCGGATCGACTGGGATCGCGTGACCGACCAGATGCTGCACGCCGTCTTCTACGGCTGGGCTGTCGCCGAGCTCATCTGGAAGGCCGAAGGCGGCGGCCTGGTACTGGCCGACATCCGCCCGCGCGACCCGCAGCGGTTCGCGTTCCGTTCCGACGGCCGGCTGGTGCTGCGCACCTTCGCCCGTCCGGAGGGCGAAGAGCTGCCGGCGCGCAAGTTCTGGGTGCTGCGATCGGGCGGTGCGCATCACGAGATGCTCTATGGGCGGGGACTCGCCCATAGTCTGTACTGGCCCGTGTGGTTCAAGCGGCACGGTGCGCGGTTCTGGTCGGTATACTTGGAGAAGTTCGGCTCACCGACGGCGCTGGGCCGCTTCGACCCCGCCACGACGTCCGACGAGCAGGTCTCGCCGCTGCTCGAGGCCCTGCGCGCTGTGCAGACCGACGCCGGCGTCGCACTGCCGAAGGACATGGATGTGACGCTGCTGGAGGCGACGCGGTCCGGCACCGCGACATACGCGGAGTTCCTGGGCTACTGGGATCGTGCGATCGCCAAGGTGATCCTGGGCCAGACGATGACGACCGAGGACGGGTCCTCACGTGCCCAGGCGCAGGTGCACTACGAGGTGCGCCGCGACATCGTGCAGGCGGACGCCGACCTCGTCTGCGGCGCGGCCAACCGCACATGGGTGCGCTGGCTGATCGATCTGGTGCTGCCGGGTGCCGCATATCCGCAGGTCTGGCGGGATCTGGACTATCCGGACGATCTGGACCGCCGCGCGGAGCGCGATCAGCGGCTGTATGCCATGGGCTGGGCGCTCAGCGCGGATGCGGTGCGGCGGATCTATGGCGAGGGGTACGAGCGACGCACGGGTGCTACGCCGGATGCGCGGACGGCCGCCGCCGGCCCTGACAGCGTGCAGGCGGCCGAGCGCGCCGCGGAATCGGCGGGCGAGGACGTGACCCCGGTCGAGCCGATCACGGAGGCGCTCATGGAGCAAGCGGTGCCGGCGCTGGATGCGCTGTTCGCACCGCTGCGGGCGATGGTGGACGCGGCCGCGTCCATGGAGGACCTCCAGCGGCGCATCGCCGCCGCGTATCGGGATCTGCCGACCGAGCAGCTGGCGGACCTGCTGGCGATGGCGTTCGCCACCGCCGAGATCGTCGGCCGATACGACCTGATCCGGGAGAGCGGCGATGGCGGGGCCGACGGCGGCGCGTGATCCGGAGATCGCCGGCGTCTTCCGCCGGCCGTTCCCGGAGCAGCTCGCCTTCTGGCGGGCGAAGATGCGGCGGCGGATTCCGACGGAGACCTGGCGCGACCTGATGCGCGAGGCGCATGACAGGGCCTTCGTCGTGGCCGGCGCGATGAAGGCCGAGCTGCTCGCCGATCTTGCGGCCGCGGTGGATGCCGCGATCGCCGACGGCGAGGGAATCGAGAGCTTCCGGAGGCGCTTCGACGAGATCGTCGCCCGCCACGGCTGGGACTACCGCGGCGAGCGCAACTGGCGCACGCGCGTGATCTACGGCACCAACGCCGCCACCAGCTATGCGGCCGGGCGGCTGGCGCAGCTGAAGGCCGGCGGCCTCGGCTGGTGGATGTACAAGCACTCGGACAGCGTCCTGCATCCGCGCCCGCTGCATCTGGCCTGGGACGGGCTGGTGCTGCCGGCCGACCATCCGTGGTGGCAGAGCCACTACCCCCCAATGGCTGGGGGTGCAAATGCCGCGTCGTGGGCCTCGAACGGCCGGAGGATGCCCGGGCGCTGGGCGGCGATCCCGACAAACCGATCGACCCCGCCTGGCGGCGGATCGATCCGCGCACCGGCGCGCCAGTCGGCATCGACGAGGGCTGGGACTATCAGCCCGGCGCCTCGCGAGCCGATCTGGTGCAGCGCATCACGGCCCGCGCGAGACGGATGCCGGATCAGATCGGCTCCGCCCTCCTTGCGGATCTGGCGGCGGGCCGGGCCGTCTGGCAGGCGGTGCGGGAGGCCGAGGCCGACGTGCTGGCGGCCGGGCGCGCGGCGGCCGACGAGACCGAATATCTCGCTCTCGTCGACGAGCGCGGAGAGCGCGTACTGTGGCGCGCCGGCGGGACGCGCCGGGTGACCGTGACCCCCTCGGAACTGGCGCCCGGCATCGTCGCGGTGCACAACCATCCCGGCTCGACCTCTCTTTCGTTCCAGGACCTCAGGATGGCGGCGACGGCGGGGCTGGCGCGCGTGATCGCAGTCGGGCATGACGGCACGCGATATGCCGCGCGCGTGCTGGATGCGGCCCAACTCGAAGATGCGTGGACGAAAGCCATGCGCGCGGCTCTGGCGGTGCTGGTCCGGCTCGAGGGCCGCGTGCCGGAAGCGGAGCTGACTCGCTGGGAGCAGCATGCGATCAACCTGGGACTGGCCCGCGCCGGCCTCATCGCCTATACTGTGTACGGCATGGCCATCCCGCCCGCCTGGGTGGACGAAGTGGCCGCGGCGATTGTGGAGACCCTGCGGTGATGGACGGCCTGACGCGATGGCGGCGCTGGACGCTGGTGGATCCGCCCGTGCGCCCGTCCTCGTCCGTCGGCGAGATCCGCGCCTGGCGCGACGCACTGCGTCGCGAGGCCGGGTCGGCACCTGACGACGGCGGGCTGGCGGCGGCGCTGGAGGAGGCGGAAGCGCTGCTGCGCATCGCGGAGGAGCTGCGCCGGTGATCCGCATCGAGGTCGAGGACGAAGCGGTGATCGCCGCGCTGCGGCGCTTGCAGGCGGCCGTCGCGGCTCCGCGGCCGGCGATGGAGGCGATCGGCGAGGCGCTGGCCGAGACGACGCGCCGGCGCTTCGCCGCCGGCCGCGGTCCGGACGGGCGGCCGTGGGTGCCGAACAGCCCGGTGACGGTGGCGCGCTTCCTCTCGCGCTTCCGCGGCGCGCGCCGGCGTGACGGCGTGCTGACGCGCCGCGGCGCGAGGCTGGCCGCGTCGAAACGGCCTCTCATCGGCGAGACGAAGAGACTGTCATCGGAGATCCATCATGCGGCCTCCGCTCGGGAGGTCGAGATTGGATCGAGCCTCGTCTACTCGGCCGTGCAGCAGTTCGGCGCCCGCAAGGGCGCCTTCGGGCGCACGCGCCATGGCGCACCGATCCCCTGGGGCGACATCCCGCCGCGGCCCTTCCTCGGTCTCGACGATCGCGACCGGACGCTGGTGGTGCGGATCATCGCGCGGCATATCGCCGCGGCCGCGCGGTGAGCCGCATCCGGACGCGAAACATTGACGCAGACCCCATTTAAACCCGTTTAAAAATCGTTTGAAGAATTTTTTCGGGGGGAACACCAGAAGACACGCATCGGCCATGAGCGGCCGCCTGAGGCCGCGAGAGAGGCACTTGACCGGCGGTTGTATCGCACCATAGGAGTGCACCGGAGGGAGAATGAAGCATGATCCATCGCCGAATCGCCGTCGCGGGCCTCCTGGTGCTTTCAGCACTTGCCGGGTGTGCCGGTGCCGCCGAGCGCGAATATTACGGACTGATCGCGAAGAAGGCGAAGGTCAGCGGCACCGACAGCTACCTGGAGGGGTGGCGGCATGGATGTGCCAGCGGCGATCACGCCGTCAATCCGAGCGCACGATGAAGAATACCAGCGCGGGTGGGACGATGGGTACATCTACTGTTACCGGCGCTGGTGATCCTTTCTGAGGTACCAGCCGGGCGAGCCGGGTATCCGCATACACTTGGAGTGTGCCGCATATTGTGCGGCTTGTCCGGCATAGGACACCCGTCATCCTGAAGCGCGCACGCCGCGCGCCCTATACTCGCCGCCATGCGGACGGCGCCCATTCAGATCGAGTCTGCACACCCGCCCGCGCCGACGCCGGAGCGGCGGCTGGTGCGGGCGCGCGTGCATGCGCTGCGGCCCGGTCGGTTTCAGGCCGATCCGATGCCGCTGGAGGTGACTATCGCCGATATCCAGGCCATCGCGGCGGCGTATGACCCGGAGCGCTATCAGGCTCCGGTCGTGATCGGCCATCCCAAAACAGACGATCCGGCCTGGGGCTGGGTGACGGCGGCGAGCGCGCGCGACGACGGGCTGTGGCTGGATGTCGAGCTGCTGCCGGAGATGGCGGAGCTGGTGCGCGAGGGGCGGTATCGCGCCGTCTCGGTCGCGCTCTGGACGCCGACCGCCGCCGGCAATCCGGTGCCGGGGGTGTGGTCGCTCAGACATCTGGGATTCCTCGGCGCACAGCCGCCGGCGGTCAAGGGTCTGACGCCGGTGCGTATCGACGCGGCCGAGCATGGCGGCGATGTGGTGGTCGTGACGATGAGCGAGCGGGGCGATCCCGCGGAGGGCAGGAAGAAGGAGACCGACATGCCCAAGGATGATGATGTCAAGCTGGCGGAACGGCTGGCCGAGCTCGAGCGCCGGCAGGCGGAGCTCGAGCGTCGCGAGGCCGAGGCCAAACGCCGCGCAGACGAGCTGGCGCGCCGCGAGGCGGAGCTCGCGCGCCAGCGCGCGAAGGTCGAGCTGGAGCAGCTCGCCCGGGACGGACGGATCGCGGCATCCCAGGTGGAAGACCTCGCGGGCGTGCTCACGGTGCTGGAGCAGCATGACGGCACGGTGCGCTGCGCCGAGGGCGAGCGCCGCCCGGCCGAGGTGCTGATGGCGGTGCTCAAGTCCCTGCCTGAGCGGGTGCAGCTGGGCGAGATGGTGCGTGGCGGAGACGAGCAGCCGGTGAGCGTGCGGCTTGGCCTGCCGGCCGGCTATCGCGCCGACCCGGAGCGGGTGGCGCTGCATGAGGCGGCGGTCGCCTGGATGGCCGCGCATCCCGGCACCGACTATCAGACGGCGGTGACGATCGCCGAGCAGCGGCTCGGCCGCAAGAGGGAGGCGTGAGATGGCCTGGACGTCCCGACCCGCACAGACGATCACGATGACCGCCGCCGCGGCGCTCACGAAGAGCCGCTTCGTCACCGCGACCGGCGCCGTGCCGGCCGCCGGGGCCGCGGTGCTGGGGGTGACCGAGAGCGATGCGCCGGCCGGCGGCCTCGTGCCGGTGATCACGCTGGGCACGGCGCTGGTAACCGCCGGGGCCGCGATCACCGCCGGCCAGGCGCTGGAGACGGATGCCGCCGGCCAGGCCGTTCCGGCCGCGACCGGTACGAAGGTCGCGGTGGCGCTCACGGATGCCGCAGCCGGCGAGCTCGTCGAGGCGTTCCTGACGCCGGTCGCCGGATAAGACCGGTCACCGGACAAGAGAGGAGATGAGACCATGCCCCAGATGACACCGGCGGAGGCCCGCGTCATCGACCCCGTGCTGACGGAGATCGCGCGGGGATACCGTCCGGAGGGTCATGTCGGCCTGCAGCTGGCCCCGGAAGTGCGGGTGGGACAGCGCGGTGGCAAAATGATCCAGTTCGGCAAGGAAGCGTTCCGGATCTATGACACAGCGCGTGCGCCCGGCACGCGCATCCCGGAGCTGCAGCTCGGCTACGGTGCGAATACCTATGCGCTCGTGGACCACGCTCTGCAGGCGAAGGTGCCCGTAGAGCACCTCGAAGAGGCCCGGGCCGTGCCGAATGTGGATCTTGCCGCGCGCGCTGTGCGCGTCGTGCAGGACATCATGTTCCAAAGGTTGGAATTCGATTTGGCGACCGCGGTGCGGGATCCCACTCGCTATGACAGCAATCACAAGCAGGTGCTGTCCGGCACCAGCCAGTGGTCGGATTATTCCGCCTCGACTCCCACGAAGGACGTGCGTGCCTGGGCCGAAGTCATCCGGTCGAGCATCGGCCGGCGGCCCAATACCATGGTCATGGGTGCGGCCGTCTTCGCTGCGTTGGCCGAGCATCCGGTCATTCTTGACCGGATGAAGTACACGACACGCGACAGCGTGACGGCGGACATCCTCGCCCAGCTCTTCGGGATTCAGAAGGTCCTGGTGGGCGAGGCCGTCTACGAATCCGGCGGACAGATGGTCGACATGTGGGGCAAGGACGTGATCCTCGCCTACACCATCCCCGCGTCCCTTGCCGACCAGGGGGCGCCAACCTTCGCCTACACATATCGCCTGAATGACCGTCCCCTCGTCGGCGGCGGTTGGCTCGATCGCGATACCAACAGCTGGAAGTATCCGGTGCACGATGCGTTCCAACCGCTGGTCGTCGGTGCGGACGCCGGATTCCTGGCGCAGAACGTCGTCGCCTGAGGGAACAGCCGATGAAATGCGAGGTCCTGATCAACCATCTCAGGCATGACGGCAAGCCGTGCAAAGCGGGTGATGTGATCGAGCTCGACGCCGCGCAGGCGCGCGAGCTCGAGCGCATCGGCGCGGTGCGCCGCGCGGCGAAGACAGCGCGCGGCACGAAGGGGAGCGAGGACGCCGGCTGATGGCCGTCTACGCCCAGCTGCAGGATCTGATCGACCGGGTCGGCGCACGTGAGATCACCGAGCTCACCGACCGGGCCGATCCGCCGGCGGGCGCCATCGACGCATCCGTGGCGGAGCGGGCGCTCGCGGACGCCGATGCGGAGATCGACGGCTATTTGGCGGCGCGCTACGACCTGCCGCTGAGCCCCGTGCCGGCGGTGCTGACGCGGCTCGCTACCGACATCGCACGCTACCGCCTGTGGGATGACCGTGCGCCGGAGGAGGTGCGTCAGCGCTATGAGGATGCGGTGCGGCTGCTGCGCGAGATCGCGGACGGCAGGCATCGCCTGCCCGTGAGCGCGCCGCAGGCGGCCGGAGCCGGGCCGGCATGGGCCGCACCGGGACGGGTCATGCCCCCGGCGGAGTTCTGATCGGAAGGGGACGGCGGATGCTGGCACTGGCCGACGTCGTCCAGCGGATCCGCGATCAGGTGCCGGCGGCACGGATCGTCGCCCACGGGCTGGAGGCGGACGTGCCGGCGCGCACGCCGGCGGTCTACGTCTATCCGCTGGCCGAGGACAGCGAGCCGCCGGCGGCCCTGGGACCGGTGATCCAGCGCGCGGTGGTGCGGATCGCGAGCGAGATCATCGTCACGGCCGCGCGCTCCCCGCGCCGGGGCGAGGGTGCGGCCGACGAGCTGGAGGCCGTGCGCGGGGAGCTGATGGCGGCGCTCGCCGGCTGGCAGCCCGCCTGGGCGGACGAGCCGCTCGAGCACCGGCAGGGGCGGCTGGTGCAGCTGGAGGCCGGCTGGGCGAGCTGGCGGGACGAGTGGGAGACGCGGGTGACCCGCGGCATCTGACGGGAGACCGAAATGAGGGAAGACGACCGCATCCATACCGGCGGCCCGCCTCGCGGCGGGCGCTGGATCATGACCACGGCGGGCCGGCTGGTGCCCGAGGCGCAGTGGCGCGAGGAACAGTTGCGCCGGCAGCAGGCCGCCGCCACCAGGCAGCGCAAGGATGACGAGAAATGACCTTCCTGATCCGCAAGTCCGTGGTGCTGGCGAAGATCGAGGCGAGCTACGGCACCGACGCCGCGCCGGGTGCGGCGGATGCGATCCTCGTCTCGAACCTCGAGCCGCCCAGGCTGCAGGCGGACTCCATCGATCGCGAGCTGATCCGCCCGTACCTCGGGGCGTCCGAGCAGCTGGTCGGCACGAGACGGGTCGAGATCGCCTTCACCGTCGAGCTCGCCGGCTCCGGCACGCCGGATCAGCCGCCGGCCTGGGGTGCGCTGCTGCGCGCCTGCGGATACGCCGAGACGGTGGTGCCGGCCGGCACCGGGATCACGCCGCGCGTCGAATACACGCCGGTCTCGGACGGCTTCGAGAGCCTCACCATTCACTGGTACGGCGGCGGCGTGGTGCACAAGATCGTCGGTGCCCGGGGCACCGCCGAGATCGACATGACCATCGGCCAGCGGCCGACGGCCCGCATCACGCTGACCGGTCTGGATGCCGGCGTCGTGACGGGCGCACCGCCGGCCGCGGATTACGGCGCCTGGCGGAAGCCGGTGCCGGTGGCGCCCGGACAGACCGGCAATCTTCTGCTGGGGGCGGGCTATGCCAATGGCGCGCTCAGCGGCGGCACGGCCTGGCCGAGCCGGGGGATCCAGATCAATCTGGGCAACGAGGTCGCGCATGTGCCGCTCATCGGTGGCGAGGAGGTGATCATCCGCGCTCGGACGGTTACCGGGCAGGTCGCGCTCGACCTGAGCGACGCCGAGCGCAAGTCGCTCTATGATCAGGTGATCGCGAACGGCACGAGCGCCGTCGGATTCTCGGTGGGCACACAGCCCGGGGCGACGATTCTCGTCCACGCCCCGGCCGCGCAGCTGACGCAGCCTCAGAATGTGGATCAGGAGGGGCTGCTGCTCACCCAGTACGATCTGCGGCTCGTGCCACAGAGCGGCGACGACGAGATCATCATCGTGCATGCATGAGGAGCGTGATGGATGCTGACCCTGGCCCCGCCGGATGCCGTGTGGATGCCCGTCGACGTCTCGCTGCCGGACGAGACGGGCAGGCGGCGGACCCACCGCTTCCATGTGCGGCTGCGCCGCGTGGGCCGCGCCGAGTTCCGCTCGATCGCCGATCGGCTGACGACGGGAGAGCTCGATGATGACGGGCTGCTGCACGAGGTCGTGCTCGACTGGCGGGATGTGCAGGATGCCGACGGCGGCGCGCTCGCCTTCTCGCGGGATGCACTGGATCGCCTCATTGATATCCCGGAGGTCGTGCCGGCCCTCATTCAGGCCTGGTTTGCCGCACACAGCGGCGAGGGCGCCCGAAAAAACTGATCGTGGTCGCCCGGGCGCTCGTCGCCCGGCGCGGCCGGGACGAGACGGCGGAGGCCGCGGCCGCCTTCGGGCTCGACGCGGGTCGGATCGCGGAGAGCGAGCCGGCGCTCGAGATCTGGCCGGAGAATGTCGCGGCCGTGCAGATGTGGCTGGCCGTCCAGACGCAGTGGCGCATCGACCCGGCCGGTCAGCCCACGGGGCTGAATTACGCGGGCGTCGCCGCGGCGATCGAGATGGCCGGCATCCGCGACCGCGCGCGGATGTGGGAGGCGATATGCCTCATGGAGCGCGAGACTCTCCTCGCGCTGAGCCGAGAAGGCAGAAGCCGATGACGGCGAGAGGGATCGCGGCGGGCCACACCCACGGCCAGATCAGGCCGGCCGCGAAGAGCCCGACGAGCAGCAGGATGTAATCGAGGGCGGACATGGCCGGCTCCAGTCTCGTCGTCGGACTCAAGATAGTCGCGGATGACCGCGCGAGCAAGGCGCTCGGGCGGACGCGGGCCGGGGTGGAGAGCATCAGCCGGGCGCTGGAGCGCATGCGCTCACAGGCGGTCGGCGCCTTCGGGGTGCTGCAGATCGGCCGCCTCGCCCGCGAGGCGGTGCGCACGGCCGACGAGATCCGGCTCGTGAATGCGCGGCTCCGCCAGGCGGCGGGCAGCCAGCGGGCCTTCGCCGCCGCCCAGGCCGAGGCGCTCGAGATCGCGCAGCGCAGCGGCGTCGCGTATGCCTCCGTCGCGCAGCTCTATGCGCGGCTCGCCCTCGGCGCGCGTCAGCTCGGCATAGACATGCGCGACATCGCGACGGTGACGGGCGCGGTGGTCGACGCGCTCCGGATCTCGGGTGCCAACACGGCCGAGGCCGCCTCCGTCACCCTGCAGCTGAGCCAGGCGCTGGCCTCCGGCGTGCTGCGCGGCGACGAGTTCCGGGCGGTGATGGAGAACGGCTCGCGGATCGCGCTGGCGCTGGCCGAGGCGCTGGGCGTGACGGTCGGCGAGCTGCGCGCCATGGCCGAGCAGGGCCAGCTGACGACCGGGCTGGTGGTGCGCGCGCTCGCGGCCCAGGCCGCCACGCTGCGCCGCGAGGCGGCCGCGATGCCGCGCACGGTGGGCCAGGCCGTAGAGGCGGCGCGCAACGCCTTCAGTGCGTGGATCGATCAGGTGGCCAATGCCGGCGGCGTGACCGACGCCCTCGTGCGATCGCTGGACGCGCTGGCGGCGCATCTCGGGACCGTGCTCGGCACGGTCGCGGTCATCGGTGTGGGGCTGCTGGGCCGGCAGATCGGCGTGCTGACGGCGGCCGGCTGGGCGCGGGTGCGGCAGCTGGCGGCCGAGATCGCGACCGAACGCCAGGCGGCGCTGGTGCGCGCGGAGCATCTCAGGCTCGTCGTCTCCTATGCGGAGGCCGAGCTGGCGGCTGCCCAGGCGGCGGCGGCCGCGACCAGCGGCATGGCACGGCTGATCGCGGTGGAGAGTGCGGTCATCCCGGCTCAGCAGCGGCTGGCGGCGGCGCAGGCCGCCTACAACGCGGCGCTCGCGGGCACCGGGGTCGCCGCCGGCATCGCCAGCCGCGCACTGGCGCTGGCGGGCGGGCCGCTGGGACTGGTGCTGACGCTCGTCACCGCGGGCGCGGCCGCCTGGGCGCTGTACGGCCGGCGCGCGGAAGATGCTGGTGCCCGCGCGCGGGAAGCGGCGCTGGATATCGCCCGGCAGATCGGGCAGCGCGGCCGGTTCGGCGGCGGCGAGGCGGGCATCCTGCGCGCCGGCATCGCCGATATCGAGCGCGAGCTGCGCAGACTCGATGAGGAGGCCGCGCGCATCCAGGCGCAGAACGAGGCGCGCATCCGGCGCGGGCTGCTGCCCATCGGCGATGCCGCGATCCAGGCGCGCCGGCGCGAGCTGCAGCGGCAGCTGGCCGAGCTGCGCGCGGCGCTGGATCGTGCCGACGAGGAGACGGCCGCCGGCGGCAATATCGCCCGCGAGCTCGCCCTGCGGCAGTGGGACGAGCTGATCGCGGGGCTCAGGACCCGCGAGGAGCGGCTCAAGGGTGAGCTGCAGCGCATCGCGCAGCTCGGGCGGCAGGCCGGCAAGAGCCCGGCCGAGATCGCGGCTGCCCAGGCGGCGGTGCGCGCGAAGGTGCTGGCCGAAGAGGAGGCCCAGGAGGCCCGGCGCGCGCGCGAGCTGGCGGCGGCCGACGACGAGGCCGCGCGGCGTGTGCGCGAGGCCGATCAGCGGCGGGCCGAGGAGATGCTGCAGCAGTCTCTGGACCGGCGGCTGATCTCGTATGCCGAGTTCTTCCGCCGCCGCACGGCGCTGCGGCTGCAGGCGCTGGACGAGGAGATCGCGGCCACCGAGCGCGCCATCGAGCGCGAGAGCGCGCTGCTCGATGCCGCGGATGCGGACACCCGCGCCCGCGCGCAGGCCGAGATCGCGCGGCTCGGGGCCGACCTCACCAATCTGATGCGCGAGCGCGAGCGGGTGGCATCCCGGACCGTCGGCGATGTGGCGGATGAGGCCATCAGCGACATCCGCGGCCGCATCGACGCGGCACGCCGGCTGATCGCGGAGATCGAGCAGGCGGCGGATGCGCGCGTGCGGCTGGGGCTGGAGAGCGAGGCCGAGGCCCGCGCGCGCGTGCGGCGCGAGATCAGCCGCCAAGCGGAGACGCTGCGCAGCGAGCTCATCCCCCAGATCGAGGCGCTCGCGCGCGCCGTCACGGACCCGCAGCAGCGGCAGGCGCTGGAGGGGCTCAGGCTGCAGATCGCCGAGCTGCTGCAGGCCGGCGAGCAGAGCGGCGTGCTCGGCGGGTTGCGCGCGGGGCTGGCCGACGTCGCCGGCGAGGCCGGACAACAGTTCGAGCTGGCCCGGCGCACGGTGCAGGACGCCTTCCAGGGCATGGAGGACGCGCTGGTCAAGTTCGTGACCACCGGCAAGCTCAGCTTCCGGGATCTCGTCGATTCGATCCTCGCCGATCTGGCGCGGCTCGCCATCCGCCAAGCGATCATCGGCCCGCTGGCGACGGCACTGCAGCGGCTGTTTGGAGGGCCCGCCCCCGCGAAGCCGGCCAGCACGCGCCCCTCCGCCGGATTCGGTCAGCTCATAGCGGCGAGGGGTGCCGTCGTTGCGGGCGGCACCATCAGCGATCACAGCGGCCGGGTCGTCGACCGGCCGACGCTGTTCCGCTATGCCACGCGCTTCGCGTGCGGCGGGCTGGGGCTGATGGGCGAGGCCGGGCCCGAGGCGATCCTGCCGCTCAGGCGCGGGCCGGACGGGCGGCTCGGCGTGGAGGCGCGCGCGGCCGGCGCGCCGGTCACCGTGATCGTCGAGAACAACGGCGGGCCGCCGGCGCGCGTGGAGGAGCAGGATGGACCCGATGGCGGGCGGATCATCCGCGTCATCATCGATGCCGCGGTGAGCGAGGTGGACCGCCGGATCGCCCAGATGGGCTCCACCGGCCGCGCCATCCAGGGCCGGTTCGGGCTGACGCCCGCGGCCGGGACGAGAGGTTGAGGCGATGACGAGCTGGCCCGCCGGTCTGCCCCAGCGTCCCCTGCGCGAAGGAGCGCGGTTTGTGCGCGCTTCGAACGTCATCCGCACGACGTTCGAGGCCGGCGTGGCGAAGCAGCGCCGGCGGTATTCGGCGGTGGCGGAGGAAGCCGATCTGCAGATGCTGATGACGCAGGCGGAGCTGGCGACCTTTCTGACCTGGTATCGCGACACGCTGGGCGAGGCCGGGACGTTCACGTGGCGGGACTGGCGCGATCCGGCGGAGCCGCCGGCCACTTGGCGATTCCGCGCGCCGCCGCAGATCACCCCGCTCGGCGGGCCGTGGTGGCAGGTGAGCCTGCCGCTCGAGATTCTGCCATGAGGAGCCGCCGATGCCGCGCGTGCTGAGCCCGACCGCCGCCCAGGCCATCCTCGCCTCCGACAGCGAGGAGGTCTTCGTCGTGCTGGTGACGATCGACCATCCCTCGCTCGTCCAGCCGATCCGCATCGCGAACGACACCGAGCCCGTGGTGCGCAGCGGCGGCACCTGGGATCCCTATCCCTTCGAGGCCGTCCTGCCGGAGGATTCGGATGCCGCCGAGCCGCAGGTGCGGCTGCGTGTGGACAACATCGACCGGCAGGTGCTGGCCGCCATCCGGGCGCTGGACGGCCCGCCGACGGTGACGATCGAGGTGGTGCTCGCCAGCCAGCCGGACCTCGTGGAGGCGGGCCCCTGGGTGATGAGCGTGCGCAGCGTGGAGGCGGACGCGCTCGCACTGGACATCACGCTGGGCCACGAGGAGGCGCTGCTGGACCAGGCGGTGCCGGCCCAGACCTACACGCCCGGCAACAGCGCGGGGATGTTCGCGTGATGCAGATGCACTGGGCGGAGCGGTATATCGGCATCCCGTATCGCGATCTGGGACGCGATCGCGACGGCATCGACTGCTGGGGGCTGATCCGCCTGGTGCTCGCCGAGCAGGCCGGGATCGTGATGCCGTCCTATGCGGGCGACTACGCCGGCGGCGGCGACCATGCCGGCATCGCGACCGGGATCGCCGCCCGGCTGCCGCGGCACTGGCGGCCGCTCAGGGCGGCCGAGCGGCCGCGGGCATTCGATCTCGTCGTCTTCCGCGTGTGCGCGCGGCCGCGGCACATGGGCGTGATGGTGGACGCGCGGCGCTTTCTGCACGCGCCGGAGCCGGGACCGGGCGGCCGCGGCGGGACGAGCCGCATCGAGGATATCTCCAGCCCGGCATGGGCGCGCCGGCTGGAGGGGGTGTACCGCCATGTCGCGCTGTGAGGGGCGGTGCGGCCGGCAGCATCTGTGGCTCAGGCCGCATCCGCTGGTGCCGGATGCGGGGGTGGTGCCGGTGCCGGCCGGGCTGACGATCATGGAAATGCTGCAGCACGCGGCGGCCGGCGCGGGGATATCGGACGCCCTGATCGTGGAGGTGGACGGTCGCGCGGTGCCGCGCGAGGCCTGGACACGCCTGCGGCCGGGGCCGGAGTCCGTGATCAGGGTGACCGGCCGGCCGTCCGGGCGCACGGGCAAGAAGATCCTGCGCACGGTGCTTATGATTGCCGTCATTGCGGCGGCGAACGCCTATGGGTCGACACTCGCCAACTTCCTCGGGGTGGCCGGCCGGTTTGGGACTCTGCTCATCCAAGGGGCCCTCGTCACATTGGGCGCCCTCGCCATCAATGCCCTGATCCCGCCGCCGCCGCCGAAGCCAGACGAGCCGGCGCGCGGCTTCCATCAGCTGACGGGCAGCCGCAACCAGCTGCTGCCCTACGGCCCGATCCCGCAGGTGCTGGGCGAGATGCGTTTCTTCCCGGCGCATGCCGCGATCCCCTACACCGAGACGCTCGGCGACGAGCAGTATCAGCATGTGCTGCTGGATCTGGGGCATGGGGATCTCGTGGTGAGCGATCTCAAGATCGGCGACACGCCGATCGCGCAATACGAGGATGTCGAGTGGGAGGTGACGACCAGCCCGACGCTCTATCGCGACGACGTCGCGGAGGTGCAGATCGGCGCGGCTCTCAACGCCGACGGCGACGAGGTGATCCGCACGACGAGCCCAGACGTCGACGAGATCAGCCTCGATCTGCTGTTCCCGCGCGGACTGTTCGGCCTCACGAACAAGGGCAAGCGCAAGCGGCCCGCCGTGACGCTCGCCATCGACTACCGGCCCGCGGGCGGCACGGGCTGGACCGCAGCGCCCGCTCCGGGGACGGTGACCGCCGGTGTCACCGCGCGCGCAAGCAGCATCGCATACGCGGGCGGACAGTGGCGCGTGACGGGGCAGGATCAGCGCCCCTTTGCGGCCGCCGTGAGCTGGGGGGTGACGCGCGGGCAGTATGACGTGCGCGTGCGGCGGATCGCGACCGACTGGGACGGCAGCGATTCGCCCAATCAGATCGGCGATCTCGCCTGGTCGGTGCTGCGCGGCATCAGAAAGGGCAACCCGAGCACCACCGGGACCACCAAGCTCGCGCTGCGCATCCGCGCCAGTGACCAGCTGGAGGGCGTGCTCGATACCGTCAGCTGCCGCGTGCAGCAGCAGGTGCCGGTCTATGATCCCGCGACGCAGACCTGGACCACCCGGGCCAGCCGGAATCCGGCCTGGCTCGCCTGGTGGCTGCTGACCCAGGCACCTTCGGTCAGCATCCATGTGCCGGCCGCGCGCATGGATCTCGACGCCTTCGCCGCCTTCGCCGCCTGGTGCGACCAGCAGGGACTTGGCGCCTCGCTGGTTCTCGATCAGCGCCGGCCGCTCAGGGAGGTGGTGGACGAGGTGCTGGGTGCCGGTCTCGGCGCGCTGGCGATCCGGGACGGCCGCTATACGGTGATCTGGGACGACGGCCAGCAGCTGACCGCGCAGCTGTTCACGCCGCTGGAGATGCGCGGATTCCGTCTTTCCCGCCCCTTCCCGCGCCGGCCGCACGCGCTGCGGGTGCGCTTCGTAAATGCGGCCGCCGACTGGCAGGTGGACGAGATTCTGGTGCCGGACGACGGCCATGCCGTCGCCGGGCTGGATGCGCGTGGCAATCCCACCAGCGACCCCGAGGCCACGGAATTCGAGACGCTGGAGCTCAAGGCCGTGACGGACCCCATCCAGGCCTGGCAGGTGGCGCGGTTCCACCTCGCCCAGGCCCGCTTCCGCCATACCGTGTATGAATGGGAGACGGACGTGGCGGCGCTGACCTGTCTGAGGGGGGACAAGGTCCGGGTGGCCCATGACGTGACCGAGTGGGGCGACGCCTGGGGCCGGATCACGGGCATCTCCGGGCAGCAGGTGAGCATCGACGAGACGCTGGCACTCGATCCGCAGACCAGCTACAGCGTGCGCATCCGCCCCGGCGACGGCGGGCCGGAGTGGACGGCGGCCGTGAGCGCGATCGTGGACGAGCACACGCTCACGCTCGCCGCCGCGCCGCCGGCCGGCGTCGGCCCGGGCGACATCCTCGTCGTCGGCGAGACGACGCGGGATGTCATGGATCTGCTGATCACCGCCGTCGAACCCATCGAGGATCTCGGCGCGCGCATCCGCGCGGTGGAATACAGGCCGGAGGTGGCCCAGTACTGGGCCGATCCGCCTGCCGCGGTGACCAGCCAGATCACGGGCCGCCGCTTCAGCCCGCCGCCCTGTGCGCCCCAGATCACCGTGGTGATCAGCGACCAGCAGCATGACGACGGCACCGATCAGGGTGACACCAGCCCGAGCGTACATGTGCATGTGCCGCCGCCCGCCGGCCACACGCCTCCCGTGGGCGGGGTGCGCTGGTTCGGTCGCGAGCAGCTGCGATGAGGTGAGGCATGGCCTGCGGCAGGATCACGGCGTACGACGTGAGATGGCGCCCCACGGGCTCCGGCGCGCCGTGGCGGACGCGGCGCTTCGCCGCCTCGGACGGGCCGGCCATCACGCTGACGGGCCTCGACCGCAGCGTGGCGTATGACGTGGAGGCGCGCGCCATCGGCGCCGACGGGCAGGCGAGCGCATGGGTGCCGGTCACGGTGACCGTGGGCGGCGTCAGCGTCGTGCCGAGCCCGCCCACGACGATCACCACGACACCGTCGCCCGACGGGGTGACGGTGGAGTGGGACATTCCGGCCGACAATCGGCCGGACACGGTCTATGTGGTCGAGCGGGCGCCAGGCGCGACCGGCCCTTGGAGCGAGAAGGGACGGACCAGGGGAGCCAAGCTCTATCTGCCGGTGGAGGACGACGCGGCCTGGCACTGGCGTGTACGCGCGGAGACCTGGGAGGGCACGCTCGGTGGCTACTCGCCGGTCGTCATCCAGGCCCGCGACCGCGTACCCCGCGCCGCCGGCGACATCCCCTACGCCGACGGCACGCCGGTCGAGGCGCTGCGGCCCGCCGAGCCGGGGGCCACGAAGGGTGCCGTGGTGGACGACGGCACGGGCACCGGCAACGTGACGCTGCCCGACGGTACACCTGTCAGCAACACGATGCTGCTCGTCAAGGACATCACGGTGGCGCAGCTGCCGGCCCAGGGCACGCACGACGGCCAGCTTCTCATCCTCGACGATCCTGGCGACGGCATCCCGCCCGTCTGGTATCAGTGGGATGCCCAGAGCAACCAGTGGGTGAAGCGCGCGCCCGCGAACCTGCTGGAGCTCGACCCGGTGCGCGGCAGCAAGCTGGACGGCGTGGAAGCCGGAGCAACCAAGAGCCGCGTCGTCGTCCAAGCGAGCGCACCCGCGGAGCCGACCCTCAACGATCTCTGGTATGACACCACTGCGAAGCGCCTCAAGCGCTGGGACGGCTCGGCATGGATCGAGGTCGGCTCACTCAACACCGGCCTGCTGGCGGATCGGGACGACGTGGACATCGCCGCCGGGCATCTGAAGGATAGCGGCATCACGCTGCCGGCGGACAAGATCCGCAACGACATGCTCGTGCTTCAGAACGACGGGACGCTGAAGATTGCGACCGGCACCGTGCTGGGGCGGGCGACGGCAAGTGGTCTCGGCGTAAAGGCGCTGGGCTTCAAGGACCGGATCACGGCGATCTCCGACCTAAGCGCCGACGTCGTCGTAGGCGACGCCCTGCGCAAAACGACGAAGGTCGAAATCGGCTCCACCAATCCCATCCACATCTCCGGCAATGACGCCGTATGGTCCGGCTTTCGGCTGTGGGTTGGTGCGGAAACGCCGCAGGACGCACCCTTCTGCGTCGATTCTGCAGGCAAGGCGAAGCTGATCGCTCCCGAAATCTACGATGCGGCGGGCAATCTCGTCTTCGACGGCACGAAGTTTACCGGCCTCGCGCAGACGCAAGCGGCGGAATCCGCACCAATAGGGATCAACCCCTACGTCGTCTCCTGTGCCGACGACAACGACATCAAGCAGGTTGAGCTCACGGTCCAGTCCTCGGTCACGGCCAGGGCGACGATTTCGCTGAAGAACAGAACCACTGCGCCCGCGGGTTCCTACCCCTCGACCGTCACTTTGACGATCCAGCGCCGCCAGGTGGGAGGCTCGACATGGACGCAGGTGGCCACCGCAACTTTTACCAAGACGAGCACCTCGCCGGGGGCCGGGCAGTACCAGGTCTCCAGCATCGATCTGACTGACCCCGAGCCGCGGCTCGGCGGCGGGACGATCACGATTTCCTATGACGTCGTGGTTGCGGAAAACGGCCTGGAAGTCGCCGCCACGGAAACGGTCCCCGCGGGGATGTGGGAATACCGGGTGACCTGCTCGCGGCCGGTCGGGCGCGAGCTGACGCTGACGGACAACACCGGCGGCGGCTTCGTGGTCTCGGGCACGAGTGCGCAGCAGGGCACGGGCGGAACCTATCTTCCCGTCACGGGAGGCACGATCACCGGCAATCTGGCGGTAAGTGGAGATCTGACCGTCTCGGGCAATCTCGTGACCGTCAGCTCCCGGCAGGTGGACATCGGCGACAACATCGTAAGGCTCAACGCCGGCCTGCCGGACACCTCGGCGCCCACCCTGGATGCGGGCATCGAGATCGAACGCGGCAACCAGATCAACGTAAAATTTTATTGGGACGAGGCGAACGACCGCTGGTCTCTGTCGACGCCCTCCGGGACCTACAAGGTCTGGCATGACGGCAATGCTCCCGCCACGGCTACACGCTGGCCGACATGGTCAGAGGTGACCGGCAAGCCCAGCACCTTCACGCCGGCGGCGCATACGCACAGCCCGTCGGACATCAGCGCCGCCGGCACTCTGACTGTTGAGCGGTTGCGCATCACAACCGGTAGCGACCTGAGCGCCACATCCACTCTGCACGGGTTTCAGGTCGGTTCCGACACAGGAGCGAATGTTGCCATCGACAACAATGAGATCATGGCCCGGAACAACGGGGCCGTCTCCGCTCTTAACCTGAACGCGGAAGGGGGCGTCGTCAGTTTGAGCGCCGGGGCGCTACAGGTCAACAACTCGCCAGATAGAGACTCCTCACACTGTTCAATCAGGGGGGCGCACAGTCAGCTTACGCTGTTCGATACCGACGACGGCTTCTTCACGCAGTTCAGCAACAGCTCGCAGATGCTGGCCGTGAGGGTGAATACGACAAGCGGTACTCCAACCCTGACGCTAAAGGCGGATAAGGTCGGCGTCTTCACTAGCGCCCCTTCGGCGGCCTTCCACGTGGCTGGAGATGCCCGCATTGATGGTCCGCTTGATTTGCGCTCCGATACGAGCGGAACAAGCTCAACCGACTACAAGACGCTCTGGCGTACGTCAAATGGCGCTTTTGTGTATTCCGGCGTCCTATATAACGGCACATGGTTCGGGCGCTATTACCACACCGCTTGGGCTGGCCACCACTATTGGTCAGCAAATTCGGCGAACGGGACGGTCGATTGTCTTCGTTTTTACGTCAGCGGCTCAACGCCCTCTGCCACAAAGATCGAGCTGTGGGACGGCTCCAACTGGAATCTGGTATGGCACGCCGGCAATGACGGGGCCGGCTCCGGGCTCGATGCGGACAAATTGGACGGACTGGAAAGCTCGCAGTTCCTGCGGGCAGACTCCAACGCCACCTATACCGGCGGCGTCCTGACCCTGAACGGCGGCATGATCGACTGCACGGGCAACACCACAAACAGGTGGTATGTCCGACTGAACAACGGCGGCGGGACTTCCGGACTTCAGACAGACGCCAACGGCAACGCGCTGCTGAACATGAAAGCGGCGTCCGGCACGACCAGCGTGCAACTTCACACGAGCGGCACGAGCTGGCTTCTCGGGGGCAACGTAGGCATCGGGACGTCGTCGCCATCAAGCAAACTTCACGTAGGCGGCACAGCCCGCATCGATTCCTTTCTTGAGTGCAAGGAAATCCGCGGCGGGGCGGCGTCTGGCGGCCAGCAGGTCGTCATCAACGCCGGTGAGTCCCACAGCTACGCGACCGGCCAGACGGGAGAAGCAGTCTATATCAACGCTGAAGGCGGGCTCGAAGTCAACTCGTCGCCGGACAACTGGGGCAGCGGCTGGGCCGGCAGGAAGACTGCCATACTGAAGGGTGATCTTCTTGACGTCCAAGGCACTATCACAGGCGTGGAGGTCACTGCCACATCAGACGAAAGCCTGAAGACGAATATCCGCACCATCACGGATGCCCTCTCGACTTTGCTTCAGCTCCGAGGCGTCAAATTCCAATGGAAGGGTGTGTCTGGTAATCCGCAGGGACCTGATCGGATCGGCCTGATAGCGCAAGAGGTCCAGCCCTATCTTCCCGAGGTCGTGCATGAGCGTGGCGATGGCATCCTGACCATCGACTACGGCGCGGTCGTCGGGCTGCTGATCGAGGCGATCAAGGAGCAGCAGGATCAGATCGATCAGCAGAAGGCGAGATTGGATGCCATCGAAGCCAGACTGGCGGCGGGAGGGTTGTGATGGGCATAAGCAATCTCGCCGCTTCCGTCTCAGGCAATACGGTGACGCTCACGTGGACAAATACCTCGCTCCCCCTGAATGAGTGCCAGCCGTCGCCCTACGATTACCCGCATCGGACGTGGCGGGTGTATCGTAATGGCGTCTCGATCTGGTCGGAAACCCGCACTGCCAATCATCAGTCTCCGAACGGCCGGACCTCTTACTCCGAAACCGTCGCCGACGGGAGCTACATCTACGGGGTCGAGACCTTTGACGAGTGGGGGATGTTCAATGCGCAGGATCAATGCGTCAAGGAGACACTGACAAGCTCCCGCCCCACGATTCAGGTCGATGTCAATGTCGTTGATACCACGCCCGATCCATTCACTTTCGTTGATCTGACGGGGGTTGGGCGTGAAACGACTCACTACTCCAACTACATCACGGTGACCGGCATAGGTGGTTCGACCTCGATCAGCATCTCTGGTTCCGGAGAATATCAGGTCAATGACGGGGCGTGGACAACCGCGTCCGGCACCGTCAATCAGGGCGATGTTGTGCGGCTGAAGATGACCGCATCGACCTCCTTCAGCACCACTGTAAGCACCACGCTGAACATAGGAGGAGTAACAGATACGTGGTCAATCACCACGAAGGCGGACTCCACGGCTCCGCTGATTTACCTGCCGTCGTCTTTCCCGCTCAAACTGCGAGGCGATGTCCGCCGCCTCTTCGGCCCATACAAGACGCCCTATTCCGATCCGCCTGCACACCTGACGGATTATGTCCGAGGCGGGACCTATGTGCCGGACATCTCAGCCAACAACTCCGTGCCGGTCTCGCCGCCGATCAGCCTCTCACAGCTTCTCGGCGCGGCGGCGGAATGGAAGTGGGTGCAAGAGCCAAGCAGCAAGCATGGAACTCTCACTACGGTGGAGGGAAACTTCAAACAGCTTGCGTGGTATACCGACTCTGACGCCGAGCTCTCTGTCGGCGGACTTGATGACGTCGAATTCCGCTGGACCGTAACGCCCGATCAGACGAGCCCCAAGATATCTGTGGGCTACTGGCTCGCCGACAACAACAACACGCCGCTCAACATCGGATCATGGATCGCAGGCTGGCAGAAGCTCATAGTGCAAGGGTCGCTTTCGCAGGCCCTTGATCCCGGTGAGCTCGCATTCACGAACGGCACGATCACCTTGGAGGCCCGGCCCAAAAGCAATACATCTCTGGTGATCAGCACAACGGCGGGCTACTCGTTCGTCGCGGCAGATAGGTCGTGATGTGACCACGACCATGGTGTCACCATTGATGCTGCAGGGATTCAGGCAGGAGTAAATTGACGAGAAGGAACCCGTCTCATGTCAGTCGATCCCGCGAGTGTGGTCATGCCAAGCCATTCATGGGGTCCCGTGATGTCGTGCTCGGAGCGGCGACGTGCCAATATGGCACCCACGTCCGGTGTCTCAATTCATTTTGCTGAAGTGTCCCATTTATTCTGCTGACGTACACGGGAGGAACAACAAAGGGGACGGGGAAGGGAGGGGCAGGGGTCTCCGGTCGCCGCGCTCCGCCGCCGCCCGCCGGCACCCCGCGAAGGGGGCCGGCGAAGGGCGTTCGGTCTGTCAGCGGACGATGGCGCCGCTCAGCTCAGCGCGAACTTGATGAACTTGACGGCCTCGGAATTCACGAGCGCGCCGCCCACCCGCTTCGTCGCGTAGAAATGGACGAAGGGCTTGTTGGAATAGGGATCGCGCAGCACCCGCGTGCCGAAGCGGTCGGCCACGAGATAGGCCTCGGCCAGATTGCCGAAGGCGATCGCGAGCGCACCCGGGCCGATGTCCGGCATGTCCGGCACCTCGACGACGGGAAAGCCCATCAGCGTGCTGGGCTGGCCGGCCTCCAGCCCGGGCTTCCACAGATAGTCGCCGTCCGCATCCTTGAACTTGCGTACCCGGGCAAGGGTTGCGGCGTTCATGAGGAATCGGGCGTTCGTGCGGTAGCCCGCCTTCAGAGAATAGACGAGATCGACCAGCAGATCCGCCGGATCGCTCGCCGGGAAGCCGCCGTCCACCCCGGTGGCCAGATGCTGGATGGTGCCGAAGGGCCGCGAGGCGTCATCGGCCGCGCTCGTGGGGTAGCTCAGGAGCCCCTGCGGCTTGTCCACGCCGTCGCCGGCGACGAAGGCGGCGCCCTCCTTGGCCGAGAACTCGCGCGCCAGCTCGCCCGCGAGCCAGGCCTCGACGTCGAAGAAGGAGTCGTCCAGCATCGTCTGGGTGGCCGCCGGATTGGCGTAGATCTCGCCGATGGGGGGTGCCACCTCGGCGAACTGGGGGGTGGCCGTTTCGATGCGCGCCGCCGTCTCCGACACCCAGCCGGAGGCCGGCGCGCCGATGGCCACGAGCTTCCTGAAGTCGCCCGAGCCCACCTGGACGACGGTCGCATGCGCGCGGATGGGGGACAGCTCGCGGGCGAGCGCGGCGATGCGGCGGTCGATCTCCTCGGGCACGGCATAGCCGCCCTCGGCCGGCACGCCGGTGCTGAGCGCCTTGGCCTCCAGCTCCTTCAGCGGCCGCTCGAGGCCGCGGCGGACGTAGCCGTCGAGGAAGGCCCGCTTGTATTCGGCGTCCTGCGGGCCGCGTGCCGCCGTCCCGTCGAGGCCGGGGCGCTGGGGGGCGGCGGCGAGCGCGCGGATCTCGCGCTCGATGCGGCTCATCTCGCGCGACAGCCGCTCCATCTTCTCCTCGAGCAGCCGGTCGGCGTGGCCCTTGAGCCGCTCCTCGAGCGCGGCGGCGTCGTGGGTCTCCTTGAACTCCTCGAAGCGCCGGTGCAGCTCCTCGACGAGGGCCTTGACCTCGAGCGGCGTGGATTCGGTGGTCTCGGTGAAGGCGGTCATCGCATGTTCTCCTTCATGCTGGTGATCAGCGCGCGGGCCGCACGCGCGGCGGCGGCCCAGGCGCGGGGGTCGGTGGGCCCGGAGCCGGCCTCGCGCCGGCCGAGCACGGCAAGGCCGCGGCCCGCGATGGCCTTGGCCTCGGATCGCGAGAACCCGCCTGCCTCGCGCAGGAAGGTCTCGAACTGGCGCAGCGCGCGGTGCGGCGCGCATCTTTTCAGCGCGCGGATGCGGGCCGCCGGCTGCATCGGGAAGGTGACCAGCGAGATCTCCCACAGATCGACCTCGCTGATGAGCCGCATGCCGGTCTCGGGATCGGTGCGCGCCTTCACCGTGCGGTAGCCGATGGACAGGCCGTCCAGCGCACCGGCGGCGATCAGCGCCAGCGCCTCGCGGGCGCGCGCGAGCGCGGGCAGCAGCCGCGCGCGCACGTGAAGGCCGCGCGCGTCCTCGCGCAATTCCTCGACGACGCCGATGGGCTCCTTCGGGTCGTGCTGCCACAGGAGCTTCACCTCGCGCGGGCTGCGGCGCGCGAGCGTGCGGCGGAAGGCGCCGGGCAGGACGATGTCGCGGCCGTCGTCGGGGGTTCTGAAGACGCTCGCATAGCCCTCGATCACGCCGCCCGGCGTGGGCGCCTCGGCGGCAAAGGGCACGGTGAGCCGGTCCGTGGATCCGGTGTCGGTCGGCATGGCGTTGGTCCGTCGCTGAAGATGCGGAGTCAGCCGGGCGGCCAGAGCCTGAAGCGCAGGGCGAGCCCGGCTGCGAGCGCGCAGAGCATGAGGGTGACGAGCCAGCGGATCACGGTCTCGCGCGCGGTGCGCCGGACCGTGCGCCAGGCATCCAGCAGCGTGCGCAGCTCGCGGATGTCGTCGCCCGCATGGGGATCGGCGAGCCCGATGCGCTTCAAGGCCCGGCGCGCGCCCTCCTCGGATGCGCGCTGGATGAGGGCCTCCAGCGTCGCCACGGTCATGCCCTGCAGACGCGCCTGCTCGGCAAGGGCGGCGAGCACGAGGAGCTCACGATCGGGCAGCGGGTCGCGGTTCGCCATGGCGGTTCAGACATCGGTCATCGGTCATCAGTCATCAGTAATCGGTAATCGGTAATCGGTGATCGGTAATCGGTGATCGGTAATCGGTGATCGGTAATCGGTGATCGGTAATCGGTGATCGGTGATCAGAGAGCGCTTGTCGGCTGTCGGCCGCCGGATGCCGTGACGGCGATGACGGTCTCCTTTCCGCGTCATTCGCCGCGAAAGCGGCGAATCCAGCCGCTGCCAGGGACGATCCCGGCGTTCGTGGTTGCTCCGCTTTCCGCTGGATCCGCCGGTCAAGCCGGCGGATGACGAGGGAAGGGGGGGGACCCGCCGATCAAGCCGGCGGATGACGAAAGGATGGTACCGGCGGGTGACGCTCTCTTTCTTCGTCATTCGCCGCGAAAGCGGCGAATCCAGCCGCTGCCAGGGACGATCCCGGTGCTCGTGATTGCTCCGCTTTCCGCTGGATCCGCCGGTCAAGCCGGCGGATGACGAGGGAAGGGGGGTGGACCCGCCGCATCTGCCGGCGGATGACGAAAAGATGGTACCGGCGGGTGACGCTCTCTTTCTTCGTCATTCGCCGCGAAAGCGGCGAATCCAGCCGCTGCCAGGGGCGATCCCGGCGCTCGTGGTTGCTCCGCTTTCCGCTGGATCCGCCGGTCAAGCCGGCGGATGACGATTCAGGGGTCGGTCATCAGTCGTCAGTCATCGGTTGTGGGGCATCCGTCGCCAGTGGCTGGTGCAGGCGCACCAGCGGTGCCTCTCCCCTCGCGTCGTTCGCCGGCTTGACCGGCGAACCCATCGGGCGGTGAAGGCAGCTCCGATGCCTGATGTTGTTCCGCTTTCCGCTGGATCCGCCGGTCAAGCCGGCGGATGACGAGGGAAGGGGGGTGGATCCGCCGGTCAAGCCGGCGGATGACGATTCAGGGGTCGGTCATCAGTCGTCAGTCATCGGTTGTGGGGCATCCGTCGTCAGTGGCTGGTGCAGGCGCACCAGCGGTGCCTCTCCCCTCGCGTCGTTCGCCGGCTTGACCGGCGAACCCATCGGGCGGTGAAGGCAGCTCCGATGCCTGATGTTGTTCCCCTTCCCGCTGGATCCGCCGGTCAAGCCGGCGGATGACGAGGGAAGGGGGGTGGATCCGCCGGTCAAGCCGGCGGATGACGAGGGAAGAGCCTGGACTCGCCGGTGAGGCCCGCCGGCCACGAGGGAGACGGGCGTCGGCGGGTGTCGGCCGGGACAAGTGCCGGCCGGTGCGGCGGTGGGGTCGGCCGCGCTCTTGCGTCTTCCGCCCCTCGCGTCCGCCCGTTGCGCCGGAGCCGGACTTCGGACTAGCATCGGCGCATGACGCTCGGGGGCACGATAGCGGGGGTTCTGCTGGCATTCTTTCAGGCCGGCCATCACCCGGCGGCGCAGGAGCACGATCCCTGTGCGCTCCTTCGGCAGGGCGATCTTCCGCCGGCACCTGCCGCGCCGGCGGGGTCGGCCTGCCGGGATCTGGCCCGCCTCGCCCGGGCGGCGGAAGAGGAGCAGGCCCGCCGGGATGCCGCGATCGCCGCTCTCGGGGCGGGGCGCTGTGCCGAGGGACGCGCGCTTGCGGGATTGAGCGGGGACACCCCTCGACGGCCCGACAGGCTGCTGCTCGCCGCCGAGATGCACATGACCGGAATCTGCGCACCCCGGGATCCCCGACGCGCCGCCCGCCTTCTCGATGCCGCTCTGACGCGCGATCCCCTGCTTCCCGAAGCGGCGGTTCTGCTGGGTGCGCTGAAATGGTCCGGCCGCGGAACCAGACAGGACCGCCGACAGGCGCGCCGTCTGGCGGAAACGGCGGCCTTCTTGCTGATCGCCCGGCGCATCCGCGCCGCGGCGCGGGGGCTGCCGATTTCCGGCGACCGGCCGCGTTTCGCCCTTCTTTCGGACCGGGAGATCAATTTCAGGTATTTCAATCGGAAACTGCGCCATCTGCGGACTCTGGCGCAACAGGATCCGCCGCGAATGGCCCGTCTGGCCTCGCGCCGGCTGCACGCGCGCTCCTGCCCCCTGCGGGCTGGCGCACTAGACCTCCTGCGCGCCTTGACGCTCTTGCCCGATGCCCATCAGGCGAGACTGCTCTATGGAGCGGCCCTGTTCAGCGAATCCGGCAGGCCCCGGCCGCAGAACTGGCCGCCCTGTCACCCGGGCGAGCCCGACTTTCTGCGCGCCTTTTCCCTGCTCGTCGACGAGGCGGTGCGGGCGAACCGCAAGGCGATGCGCCGCGTCGTGGCGATCCTGAAGGCCGGGGCGGTCTATGAAAGGCGGGACTGGGCGCTCTATTACTGGACGAAGCATCTTGGCCGCCTGGGTGACAGGGCGGCGGAAGCGGAAGCGCGCGCGCGGGAGGCCCGTCTGCCGTCTTCCGTCCGGACGCTCCTGGACGACTGGCCGGCTCCGGACCCGATCCACCCACCAGTGGCGCCGTTTACCCTGTTGCGGCCGCTGTTTCCATGACGGGGGCCACTTCAGAAAGTCAAAGGACACCCCATACTTTGCATTTCCTTCAATTTCTGTAATGCCATATCGCGCATTTCTCTCAATTTTCCCAGATGATAATCAATGTCGTTGACAAGGGCTTCGATGCGCCTGTTACGCTGAATATATTGCAAGACCGCGTTATTGGCGCTGATAAGCGATACCAGGCTGAAGATGCTTCCTGCGGCAAGAGTACCCAATCGTGCAATCGATGCCGGGTTCTGGAGCAGCTCTCGAACAGTCAAAGCGCCATCCACGATGTCTTTGACGAATTTCAGAAGGGCGTTTTGAACCTCGGAATCGGCGTCGGCCGTTTCCCTTTCAAGTTCGTCGCTCAGTCGGAGGACGGTCTCGATGATGTCCTCAGCGTTCTTGTTGAGGGCATAGAGTTCTGCAGAAAGCCTGTTGCAAACTCCGTTACGCTCCTCCCGGGTGGGTTCCCGCAGAAGAAGCCCTTTGGCCGCGTGCGGTGCGGGATCTGACGGCGTCCGGGAGGAAAACAGCCCCTCGATCCCGGCGAGTTGGCGCTTTTCGGCCGCGGTGAGGAAGGAGAGCTGATCGAGCTCGCGCCAGAAGCTGTCGCGCTCGCCGGTGCGGCGCGCGATCTCGTCGCGGTCGGGCTCGAGGGTTGCGCCGGCGGGCAGGGCGTCGGCCAGCCAGGCGGTGAGCTCGTCGGCCACCCGCCGCAGCAGCGGCAGCACGGTCAGCCGCCAGAAGGCGCGGTTCGCCTCCTGATAATTGGAATAGGTGTTGTCGCCCGGAATCCCGAGCAGCATCGGCGGCACGCCGAAGGCCAGCGCGATGTCGCGCGCGGCGGTGTGCTTGAGGTTGATGAAGTCCATGTCCGCCGGCGAGAAGGCCATCGGCTGCCACTTGAGCCCGCCTTCGAGCAGCAGCGGCCGGCCGGCGTTGCGCGCGCCCTGGAAGAGGGCCTCGATGTCCGCCTTGAGGCGGGCGAACTGGGCCTCCGACAGGCTGGCCGGTGCGCCGTCGCGCGCCTCCACGACGAAGGCGCCGGAAGGCCGCGCCGCGTTGTCCAAGAGCGCCTTGTTCCAGGTCTGGGCGGCGTTGTGGATGTCGACGGCATCCGCCGCGACCTCCGCGCGCGCAAGCGGCGAGAGCGGATCGCGCGGATGCGGTTCGACGAGATGCAGCACCGCGCCGCGGCCGGTGAGCGGGTCGGGGGCGAAGACGCGCCGCCCGTCCTCGCCCTCCAGCACGTAGCGTGCCGGCCAGGGCCCGCGGCCGCGGCCCTCCCGCCTGATGCGCTCAGGCGGCAGGAGGTGGAATTCATGCGGATCGTCCGCCCGCTCCTCCGGCAGGCGCAGGAGATACGCCTCGCCGGCCAGCAGCAGCATGGTATAGAGCCGGTCGAAGAAGGCGGTGCCGGAGACGGCGGGATTGGGCCGGCGCAGGAGCCGCTCATGGACGGGAAGCGTCACCGCCGCGCCGGCGCGCACGAGTCTGAGCGGCACCGAGGCGGCGCATTCCGCGATCAGCCGCACGCAGCGGAAGGCCACCGGGTTGCGCCGGTAGCCCGTCTCCACCCGCGCCGCATACCCGCGCCCGCCCCAGGCGCCGTCCCAGCCCGGGATCCAGGACAGCACGCCGGTGCCGGGAAGGTCCTTGCGTGCCGGCGGCCGCCCGGCGGCCGCAAGGGGGGCGGCGCGCGGGAGCATCCGCCGCAATCTCGTCCAGATCGTCATGAGGATGGCTTTCCGCGTGGCGTCAGGGCCGGATCGGGTCTTGGCAGCGCCGCTTCAGCCCGGCTAGGGTGCGCGCGGCCGACCGGCCCGGTGGTTGATCAGGAGGTGATGCGGTGATCCAGTCCTGCCTGCGTGCGCTTGCGGCCGCCGGCCTGCTTGCGGTGTGCGGGGCCGGCGCCGGCCCGTTCGCCCCGTCCGCCGCGCTGGCGCAGGCGGCGGCCAGGGTCCCGGACGTGCCGCTCGACTGCGGCGATCCGCCCGCCGACAAGCCCGCGCTGCCCGACGGCCGCACCGCCAGCCGCGACGAGATGCTGGCCGCGGTCGAGGCGGTCAGGCGTTTTTCGGACGAGGTCGACGCGTGGCTCGCCTGCAAGGACAGGCGCGCGACCAAGGTCTTCCAGTGGATGAACGAGGACCAGCGCGCGCGCTGGGAGGAGGACGTCAACGCCGTCCACAACGACCGCGTCGCGCTCCAGCGGGCGATGAACGAGCAGATCCGCCTGTTCAACGCCCGCCTCGAGGCCGGCAGCAGCCAGAGCATGGGCAGCACCGCCACCAGCCGCCGCCGGCCGCGGTGAGGGGGCTTCGGTCGTCGGTCTTCGGTCTTCAGTCTTCGGTCTTCAGTCTTCAGTCTTCGGTCTTCGGTCTTCGGTGGTCGGTCGTCAGCCGCAGACGCGGAAGACATGATGGCGACGACCTTCCCATCGCGTCGTTCGCCGGCAGATGCGGCGAACCCATGCGGCGGCGGGTGACGCTGTCCTTTGGCGTCGTTCGCCGGCTTGACCGGCGAACCCAGCGGGCGGTGGCGGCATCCCCGGCGCTGGCGGTTGCGCCGCTTCCCGCTGGACCCGCCGGTCAAGCCGGCGGGTGACGAGGGAAGGGGGCTGGACCCGCCGGTCAAGCCGGCGGATGACGAAGAAAAAAAGTATGGCCGCGGGTGACGCTCTCCTTTCTCGTCATTCGCCGCGAAAGCGGCGAATCCAGCCGTTGCCGGGGACGATACCGGCTCTCGAGGCTGCTCGGCTTCCCGCTGGACCCGCCGGTCAAGCCGGCGGGTGACGCGGGGAGGGGGCTGGACCCGCCGGTCAAGCCGGCGGGTGACGCGGGCGGGTGCGCACAGTCGGGTAATGCGCCCGGTGCCGGTGTGTTGATGACTGATGACTGATCGCTGATCACTGAACCGTCGTTCGCCGGCTTGACCGGCGAACCCAGCGGGCGGTGGCGGCATCCCCGGCGCTGGCGGTTGCGCCGCTTCCCGCTGGACCCGCCGGTCAAGCCGGCGGGTGACGCGGGGAGGGGGCTGGACCCGCCGGTCAAGCCGGCGGGTGACGCGGGCGGGTGCGCACAGTCGGGTAATGCGCCCGGTGCCGGTGTGTTGATGACTGATGACTGATCGCTGATCACTGAACCGTCGTTCGCCGGCTTGACCGGCGAACCCAGCGGGCGGTGGCGGCATCCCCGGCGCTGGCGGTTGCGCCGCTTCCCGCTGGACCCGCCGGTCAAGCCGGCGGGTGACGAGGGAAGGGGGCTGGACCCGCCGGTCAAGCCGGCGGGTGACGCGGGCGGGTGCGCACAGTCGGGTAATGCGCCCGGTGCCGGTGTGTTGATGACTGATGACTGATCGCTGATCACTGAACCGTCGTTCGCCGGCTTGACCGGCGAACCCAGCGGGCGGTGGCGGCATCCCCGGCGCTGGCGGTTGCGCCGCTTCCCGCTGGACCCGCCGGTCAAGCCGGCGGGTGACGCGGGGAGGGGGCTGGACCCGCCGGTCAAGCCGGCGGGTGACGAAGAAAAAAAGTATGGCCGCGGGTGACGCTCTCCTTTCTCGTCATTCGCCGCGAAAGCGGCGAATCCAGCCGTTGCTAGGGGCGATCCCGGCTCTCTAGGCTGCTCGGCTTCCCGCTGGACCCGCCGGTCAAGCCGGCGGGTGACGCGGGGAGGGGGCTGGACCCGCCGGTCAAGCCGGCGGGTGACGAAGAAAAAAAGTATGGCCGCGGGTGACGCTCTCCTTTCTCGTCATTCGCCGCGAAAGCGGCGAATCCAGCCGTTGCCGGGGACGATACCGGCTCTCGAGGCTGCCCGGCTTCCCGCTGGACCCGCCGGTCAAGCCGGCGGGTGACGCGGGGAGGAGGCTGGACCCGCCGGCTTCTCTTCCCGTCAGCCGCCCGCCCGTGCAGGGCCGTCAGATCCGCCGCAGCGACGGGCTCGCAACCCCGGTGAGCGCCAGCTCGGTCAGCGCCCATACCAGGGCATCGAGGCGGTCGGGGCTTTTTTCGCGCGCGTCTCCCGTATAGCGGCAGAGCTCGTCCTCCAGCTCCGGCAGCCGGCCCACATGGTGGACGAGCCCGCGCTCGTAGAGCGCCGCGACGGGTTCCGCGCGGATCAGCTTGCCGCGGCTCGCGCGCACCAGCTTGAGGGGCGCGTTCGGGTCGACCTGGCGCAGCACCGCTTCCACCATCGCGCCGCCCTGGTTCGCCTCGGCGACGATCCGGTCGGCCCCGTGGCGGGCGCAGACGTTGAGCGCGCGGCCCGCCCAGCCGAGGGGGCTGAGCCCGGCGACGCTAGCGTCCTCGAGGACGTAGAGATGCCCGTCGGGGGCGCGGCCGGCGGCGATGATGCCGCAGGCGTCCGCCTTCGCCCCCTGGCCGGCAGGCGGATCGACGGCCACCACGATGCGCGCAAGCGGCACCGGCGCCGCGCGCACGCGCCAGGGCTCGATCATCTCGGGGCGCCAGAGCGCGCCCTGATGGGCGTCGATGAATTCGCCCTCGAGCTCCTGGCGGCCGAGGCGGGTGCCGGCATACAGCCGCTCGACCTCGCGGATGAAGGCGGGCGGCAGATGCGCGCGGTTGGCCCAGGTGCTGCCGCAGGTGACGACGGTCGTCGGCTCCTCGGCCAGCGCCCGGATCCAGGCGACGGGCCGCGGCGTCGTGGTGGCGACCACGCGCGGCCGGCGTCCCAGCCTCAGCCCCAGCAGCAGGTTGGACCAGGCGCGCTCGCCCTCGTGCCATTTCGCGATCTCGTCCGCCCAGGCCGCGTGATGCTGGGGTCCGCGCAGCTGCTCCGGGTCGGCCGCCGAATACAGGAAGGCGCGCGCGCCGCTGGGCCAGACGAGGCGGCGGCGCGAGGGCTCGAACAGCGGCCGCCGGTCGCGCGGGCTGATGGCGAGAAGTCCGGATTCGCCTTCCACCATCACGTCGCGGGCATCCGCGAAGGTGTCGGCGACCAGCGCGATGCGCGCGACCCGCGTCGGCGCGGTGAGCGGGGTCGCGCCCTCGACCAGGCTGCGCACCCACTCCGCGCCCGCGCGCGACTTGCCGAAGCCGCGCCCGGCGACCACCAGCCAGCAGAACCAGTCGCCTTCCGGCGGCAGCTGCTCCGGGCGGGCCCAGAAGCGCCAGTCATGGGCGAGCGCCCGCGCCTGTTCGGGCGTCAGTTCCGCCACCCAGCGCGCGAGCGCGGCCGGCGGCAGCAGGGCGCAGCGGGCGGCGAGCGACAGCCGCGCCGCATCGGGACGGGCGGCGGGCCGGTCTTTCACCCGTCTTCGTCTCCGTCGCGGCCGCGCCCGCGCGCGGCCTCCTCTTCCGCCAGCGCGATGCGGGTGCGGATGGTCTCGAGCAGATCGAGGAGGTAGCGGCGCGAGTCGGGATCCTCCTCGTCCTCCTCGCGGCTTTTCGCGAGCTGGCCGTAGCGCTCCGGCCGATGGGCCTTGAGCAGGAACATGCCGAGCTGGTCGGAATAGGAGCGGATCACGCCGCAGCGCTTGCCGCCGTAGAACACGGGCCGCGCCACGCCCTTGAGCGCCCGGCGCCAGAGTTCGGCCTCGAGCAGGTCGAGCGCCTCCTCCAGCGCGTCGTCCCAGGCGGCGCGGAAGGCCTCGTCCTGCTGGCGCAGCTGATAGGCGCCGGAGCGCGACATGCCGACGGCGCGGGCCGCGGCGCTGACATTGGCGGTCTCGCGCAGGACGGCGAGGAAGCGCGCGCGCTGCGGCGGGGTCCAGCGGGACTGGCTCATGCGGGCTCGGCGGAACGGTCAGGCGGCGGAGGGCGACGGGCGAAGCGCGGACGGCGGGGCGGGATGCGCGCGGGCGGCCTGCGGACCGGCCGGCGCGGCGGCCGCCAGGTCATCCGGCGAAGCGGCGGGTCCCACGGGCGTTGCCGCCCCCTGCCGACACTTCGGCGATTCTGGCGGCTGATATAACCGAAACCGTCACGCTTGTCAAGCCCAATGTGCCAATTTGGTTATGTCCGGCCTGTCCGCCGGTCGTCGCATGACCTGCCCGCGCGGCCGGCCCCGCCGCCCGCTGAACCCGACCGGGAGGTGCGGGAACTCCCGATGGTCGAGGTCGCCCCGCTGGCGACTGGACCCGCCGGTCAAGCCGGCGGGTGACGAGAAGATGGGGCCGGCGGGTGACGGGCGTCGTGCAGGTGTGCTGATGACTGATGACCGACGACCGATCCCTGAATCGTCGTTCGCCGGCTTGACCGGCGAACCCATCGGGCGGTGACGGCAGCCCCGGCACTCGTCGTCGTGTCCGCCGCCGGCTGGACCCGCCGATCAAGTCGGCGGGTGACGATTGGGGGGGTGCGCACAGCGGGGTAACGTCCCCGGTGCCGGCGGGTGACGATGGGAATGGCGGACAGCGGATGACGCTCCCCCCATTCGCGTCGTTCGCCGGCTTGACCGGCGAACCCATCGGGCGGTGACGGCAGCCCCGGCACTCGTCGTCGTGTCCGCCGCCGGCTGGACCCGCCGATCAAGTCGGCGGGTGACGATTGGGGGGGTGCGCACAGCGGGGTAACGTCCCCGGTGCCGGCGGGTGACGATGGGAATGGCGGACAGCGGATGACGCTCCCCCCATTCGCGTCGTTCGCCGGCTTGACCGGCGAACCCATCGGGCGGTGACGGCACCCGGCTCAGGAGATCGGCCCCGCTGGCGGCTGGATCCGCCGATCAAGTCGGCGGATGACGAGAAAAGGGGGGAAGGCCCTGCCGATCAAGTCGGCGGATGACGAGAAAAGGGGGAAGGACCTGCCGATCAAGTCGGCGGATGACGAGGTGAGGGATTGGACCCGCCGGTCAAGCCGGCGGGTGACGAAGAGAGGGTGACGGCGGGCCGGATCACTGCCGCCGCCGGCCCGTGCACTACCACCGCCGGCCCGTGCACTGCCGGCCGCAGCGCGGTCACCCCCGCAGGCGGGCGGGCCCGGCTTCGGCGGATGCGGGCGGCGCGGACGGGGTGCGGCGGTCGTAGTGGGCGGCAAGCCGCTCGAGCGCGATGCGCAGCACCAGCTTGCCCGCGCGCTGGGGCCAGTCGAGCCGGCGCTCGATCTCCTCCAGCCCCTCGAGATGGCAGCAGACCGCGATCAGCACGTCGCGCAGGCCGGGGCCGACGGCATCGAGCGCCTCGTGGAAGCGCTGGCGGGCGTCCAGCATGCGCTCGCCCGGCGTCATCTCGCGCCAGCGCCCGCGCGCGCGGTCGGGCCCGATGGGTTCGTAGCGGATGGTCGTGCGCGGGCGCAGACCGGCGAGCTCGAAATCGGTGCGCAGGCGTTCGCCCGCGGCGATCAGCGCCGGCGGAAACCACGGCCGCCCGCGCCGGTCCTTCAGGCGGGCGAGACGCTGGAGCGGCGATTCGGCGCTGCTGAGGAGGGGGACGGGCCGGCGTCCGGCGCCGGACGGGCGGCGCGGCAGCAGATGCTGGTGGCGGAAGGGCGAGAGCGGCTCGCCCGCACCCGGCTGCCGCCCGTCCGGCCGCGAAAAGGCGGCTGCCGCGCGCCGCCTGAGATGGAAGACGCCGGCCGCCGTCGGCCGCGCCCGCCCGCCTTCCAGCCGCAGAAAGTCCGCCCTGGTGAGCGCCGCCACGACGCGCGCCGGCACCGCCCTGCCCGCCAGCATCACCCGCCCGTCGGCGTCCACCGGCGCCCCGCCGCAGGCGACGAGACGGCGCAGCACCTCCTCGGCATAGGAGGAAAGAACCGTTTGCATTCCTTGCTCCCGAACATTGTGCCGGATTGGTTATACCAGCGTGTTCCTCATCGGTAAAGCCCCCTTGCGCATGTGACTGTATGGTTATAAACGCAGGTTGCGGGGGCGCGGGGGCGGAAGGCGCGCGGCCGCGAGTGGACGCACCGGCGATCGCGGGCCGGCCGACGGCGGGAGGACGACATGCTGCACGCGAGACTGCGCGAGGTCCGCAAGCGCAAGGGGCTGACCCTTCAGCAGGTTGCCGAGCGGGTCAGGCCCCGCGGCACGACGCCCCAGACCATCGGCCGGCTGGAGACGGGCGCGCGCAAGCTCACCATCGACTGGCTGGAAAAGATCGCCGAGGCCCTGGAGGTGGACCCGGCCGAGCTGCTCGCGGTGCCGGGGGCGGGCGATGTCGCGATCACGGGCACGGTGGCGCTGCACGGACGGGTCGACCGCGGCGGGCGGCTCATGGAGACGGTGGCGCTGCGCGAGCTCAGCCGCGATGCCGTCGCGCTGAAGGTCGAGGAGAACCTGGGGGCCTACCGTGCCGGCGACGTGCTGCTGTGCCGCGCGCTCGCCCGCGCGGACTGGCCCCGCGCCGTGGGCCGCGAGGTCTTCGCCGAAGAGGAGGAGGGGTTCTGCTATTTCGGCAAGCTGGCGGCGCTGGACGGGGACGGCCGCGCGGTGATCGCCGCCCCGGGCCCGCGCGCACCGGTCTGGCGGGACCGGCGGCTCGTGCGGCTCGCCCCGCTCGAGGCCGTCATCCGCCTCGTGGAATAGCGCCGCGCCGCCGGTTGCGGCGGGGCGCGGGCGGCGGGCCCTTGTGCGCGCGCGCAGGTGCATGCAAGGCTCCTTCGGGGAAGGGCGGGTGACGAGCGGGGGAGACGGACATGGCCGCCATCACCATTCACTACAATGCCGCTTGCGGCCGCTGCCGGCGGCTGGCGCGCCGGACCCGCCGGCTGGACTGGCTGCGGCGGGGGTGAGGCTCCCCTCCCGCCTCGTGCGCCGATCTGATCGGCGGGTCCATCTCCTTTTCCCGTCACCCGCCGGCTCGACCGGCGGGTCCAGCCGGAAGCGATGCCCATCACCAGCGCTGGGGCTGGCGTCTCCGTTCGCTGGGTTCGCCGATCAAGTCGGCGAACGACGTGGTGGAGGGGGTCACCCGCCGTTGCGCATCCCCAATCGTCACCCGCCGGCTCGACCGGCGGGTCCAGCCGGAAGCGATGCCAATCACCAGCGCTGGGGCTGGCGTCTCCGTTGGCTGGGTTCGCCGGTCAGGCCGGCGAACGACGTGGTGGAGGGGGTCACCCGCCGTTGCGCATCCCCAATCGTCACCCGCCGGCTCGACCGGCGGGTCCAGCGGGAAGCGGGGACGGCCACAAGCGCCGGGATCGTCCGCGGCAGCGGCTGGATTCGCCGCTTTCGCGGCGAATGACGAGGAAAGGAAAGCATCACCCGCCAGCTCCCTCTCCTCGTCACCGGTGGCTTGACCGGCGGGTCCATTCCTTCCCGCGCCACCCGCCGGCTTGACCGCGCGGGGCCGCGGACATAAGGTGCGCCGCCGCGCGTGCGGCCGCGGCGACCGCGGCGGACGCGGTCTCCCGCCTCCGGGTCCATCGCCCGTGCGCACGACATGCCGAGCCCGTAGCTCAGTTGGTAGAGCGACTGACTTTTAATCAGTAGGTCGCAGGTTCGATCCCTGCCGGGCTCACCACACGAATTGAGCAGTTTCGGCTATGCTATCAACGTATGCAACGTTTGCTATTGATGCTATTGACGCGGACGCTTAATCAAGAGCATCACGTCTCAGCAATCTTTGCGATAATGTCGCGAGCACGTCTCTGTCCCCCCGTCGTCAGAACATATTGACGCGTTGTTGTCAGATGAACCAATATTTGATTCTCCAATCTTCTAAGTGACCTGTAGACGGTTTCTTTCTTTGCGGTTTTCACCGCTTGCCAAATTGTTTCTCGATCTAAACCATCTGGAACGTGCGACAGCAGCAATATTATCTTCTCTGGGATCGATGTGCCGCCGTGAACTATGTAACTACCATCGATGATCTCGACAACGTGACTAACAGATTCTTGGACTGATTTTATAAGAAGCGCAGCCTTATCCATAGGAATCTGATGCAATTCTCTTAGCATCTCGGACATTATCCACACCGCGCAATGATATGCGGTTTCTATATCATAAACGTTTTGGTCCAAGTCACTAATATGAGCGATATTTCTTTTATTACGGAAGGTATAGATCACGCGCGCAACCCGCGGCGCGCAAATTCGCAATCCATCGGGCAGTCTCCCCTGATTTTCAGCCTGCTGGCATAGGTACCTATCAACATTGGGCATAGTGTCATAATTCCCAGTAGCAAGATACTGATGGCATTGGACAAACGTTTCCGTGAATTTTCCTATGGATGTGCTATTTTTACGCCGAGAAATAACATCTTTCTTCAACTCTAAAAAGTGGGAGACAATTTGAGTTGCCAAACTAATATCCAATGCGGAGGCCAGTGCGTTAATAAGGTCATCTTTTTGCATGAATTATCTCCCAAGAATGCGTCGTATAACAATCCGCGGAGTCTAGCACCGGTTGTAATCGTCATCTTATGTCTTTCTTCCGAATCGGGTCGAGAATACATAATCGAAGGAATCTAAACGGAAAACAGGAACGACTCTTCCACAAGGCATTGCGTCGTTATCACAATTTTTATGGAATTCGAACACGCTGCTCGAGCTTGTTGCTGACGACAACATCAGTAACCATGAAAGAAAGTGAGCAACAGAGTAATAGAATTTATGTATACTAAATATAAAGTCGACGATTCGATTGTTAAAACAGGTTAAAAATGCTTTTCACTCTTTCATGTCATGGTATTTACTCATTGGTATAATAAACGAACTGCTTGTTTTCCTTTTTACGACTTAAAACTCCTCTATCATACAGATTCTTAAGGGCTGCCGTGATTTGGTTTCTTGCGCAATTGAACCCCCGCTTGTTCTGAAGCTCATCGTACACCTCATTGATTGCTCTTGGCGTTTTGAAAAATCCTTCTTTCCGGAGGTCGACAACGCGCGCCGTCACCGTCTGATTTTTCGAAGGGCGCTTGCGTGAGGGACGTTTTTGTTTTTGCGTCATGACCTCAGGCTTTGAAGAAACGGAAGCTGTTTGCTGGGAGACGCCGGGGTCAGAAAAAGCAGTAGCCCCCGCGCTCTGATGTCGCGAAAGGTGTATGCCAAAAGGCGCAGATTCGACAAGAGACATTAGTCTGTCAAAATGGTGTTCGATAAACTCCGCATCTCCTTCGATTTCGATGATTCCCGCCGGCGCGTTTATGCAGATCCGATTTCCCATCGATAATCCTCCACCATATAGAGTGAATGCCTCCGCGCCTGCCACCTTATGAAATACGCGCAAAAAGTCAATACCTGAAACAGGTTTCGGACACGACGCTTTCTGGGCAAACTCAGGCTGTCGAAATCTTTCTGCGCGGGCTTTGCTCCAGATCGTTGGTTGAGCTTACTTGCGGGTCCGTGCTCGGTTGGCAGATCGATGCCCGTAGCTCAGTTGGTAGAGCGACTGACTTTTAATCAGTAGGTCGCAGGTTCGATCCCTGCCGGGCTCACCAGGTCATCCGTCCCCGGCTTTTCCTCCTCACTTCTCCAGCGGCACGAAGGCGTTCGCGCGCTGGTCCAGCCAGTGGAGGACGCCGGAGCCGATGTCGAACAGGGCGCCGTCGACGGTGAGCCGCCCGGCGGCCTCCGCCTCCTGCACGAAGGGGAAGGCCCGGGCGCGGGCGACCGACAGGCGCACCGCCTCCTCCTCGAGCGCGCGCTGGCGCTGGTCGGGCTGAAGATCCTCCCGGGCCTCCACGCGCGCACGCGCTTCGGCGAGCAGCGCCACCCAGGGGCCGATGAACCCGTCGCGGTCGCGCTCGTCCAGCCGATCGAGCGCCGCCGCCACGCCGCCGCAGCCGGTGTGGCCGAGGATGAGCAGATGCGGCACGCCGAGCGCGGTGATCGCGAACTCGAGTCCGGCGCTGGTGCCGTGGTGGAAACCGTCGGCGTGAGGCGGCGGCACGAGGGCCGCGACATTGCGCAGGACGAAGATCTCGCCGGGACCGGCATCGAAGATCGCGCCGGGATCGGCCCGCGAGTCTGCGCAGCCGACGACGACGGCGAAGGGCTTCTGCCCCGCATGGGCGAGCACCTCGCGCGTGCGGCGCTCGTGCGGCAGCTGCGCGCGGAACCAGCGCCGATAGCCGTCGATGAGCGGGTGGCGCTTGTCAGGCGGGGTCGGATTTGTCATGCAGATGCCTCCCTTGTCTGCCGTTTCGCTCTGCAACGCCGGGGCGCGGGGCCCCGGCCGTCGGGAGGACGCCCTAGCATGAAGCGCCCGTCGCGACAAAGGCGGATCGCCTTCATCGCCTCGGACAGCCCCGAGGCGGCGCGCGCCCGCGAGGCGCTGGCCGGGCGCTACGGCGACTGCCCGCTCGAGGAGGCCGAGGTGGTGGTGGCGCTCGGCGGCGACGGCTTCATGCTGCAGACGCTGCACCGCTCGATCGGCCGGGCGACGCCGATTTTCGGCATGAACCGCGGCACCGTCGGCTTCCTCATGAACGACTACCGCGAGGCGGATCTGCTTCAGCGCCTCGATGCCGCCGAGGAGGTCGAGCTGCACCCGCTGCGCATGCGCGCCTTCACGGATGACAGCCACATCAGCGAGCACCTCGCCTTCAACGAGGTCTCGCTGCTGCGCGAGACGCGTCAGACCGCGCGGCTGCGGATCACCATCGACGGCAAGGTGCGCATGAACGAGCTGCTGTGCGACGGCATCCTCGTCGCGACCCCCGCCGGCAGCACCGCCTACAACCTGTCCGCGAACGGGCCGATCATTCCGCTGGGCACGCCGCTGCTCGCGCTCACGCCGATCTCCGCTTTCCGGCCGCGGCGCTGGCGCGGGGCGCTGATCGCGGACAGGAGCCAGATCCGCTTCACCATCCTCGAGAGCCGCAAGCGCCCGGTCTCGGCCACGGCCGACTTCCACGAGGTGCGCGACGTGAAGGCCGTGGAGGTGGAGCTGGCCCGCGACATTTCGGTCAGGCTGCTCTTCGATCCCGAGCACAATCTGGCCGAGAAGATCTTCCTCGAGCAGTTCCTGCCCTGAGATCCCGGCCCTCACGCGCCGAGGCGATGGGGAAGCCAGAGCGCGATCTCCGGCCAGAGCGCGACGAGGGCGAGCCCGATGATCTGCAGGATCACGAAGGGAATGATGCCGCGGTAGATGTCCTGCATGCGCACGCCGGCCGGCGCCGAGCCCTTCAGGTAGAAGAGGGCGAAGCCGAAGGGCGGGGTGAGAAAGCTCGTCTGCAAATTCACCGCCATCAGCACCGCGAACCAGGGCACGACCAGCTCGGGCCAGGGGACGTGCGCGCCGAAGTCCAGCCGGGCGATGACGGGCGCGAACACCGGCAGGATGATGAGCGTGATCTGGATCCAGTCGAAGAAGAAGCCGAGCAGGAAGACGACCGCCATCAGCGCGAGCAGCACGCCCCAGGGGCCGGCGCCCAGGGCGTCCACGATCTCGACGATGCGGTCATGGCCGCCGAGCAGGGCGAAGACGTAGGAGAACGCGGTCGCGCCGACGAAGATGCCGAAGAGCATGGCGGAGGTCAGCACGGTGCGCTCCAGGATTGTGGCGAGCGCATCCTCCTTCAGCCCGCCGCGCAGGGCGGCGAGCAGCAGCGCGCCCGCCGCGCCGATGCCCGAGGCCTCGGTGGGGGTTGCGACCCCGGCGATGATCGAGCCCAGCACCGCCACGATCAGCAGCACCGGGGCGACGAAGCTTGCGAGCAGCCGGCGGGCGAGCCCGCGGCTGCCGACCGCCTCGGCCACCGCCGCGGCGGTCATCGGCGGCGCCTCCCGCGGGCGCAGATGCGCGCGGGCGAGGATGTAGAGCAGGTAGAGGCCGGCGAGCAGGATCCCGGGCCCGATCGCGGCGATGAAGAGGGTGCCGACCGAGCTGCCGAGCAGATCCGCCATCACGACGAGCATGATCGACGGCGGGATCAGGATGCCCAGCGTGCCCGACGCCGCGATCGTGCCGGTGGCAAGCCCCGGATCATAGCGCTGCTCCAGCATCACCGGCAGCGCCATCAGCGTCATCATCACGACGGAGGCGCCGATGATGCCCGTGGTCGCCGCCATCACGACGCCGAGCAGCGTCACCGCGAGCGCAAGCCCGCCCGGAAAGCGGCGCAGCATCAGCTGCAGGCTCTGCAGCAGATCGCGGGCGATCCCGCTCTGCTCCATCGCGACCCCCATGAGGATGAACATGGGGATCGCGACGAGCACGAGGTTGTTCACCACCTCGCCGAAGACCCGTCCGACCACGAGAAAGAAGGTGAGGGGGTTTTCGAGCCCCAACAGGACCGCGAGCGCCCAGAAGGCGACGGCCGTGCCGCCCAGCACGAACATCACCGGCACGCCCGTGAACAGCAGCACGGTCAGCACCGCGAACATCACGAGCGGCAGCCAGGTGACAAGGGCGTCCGCCATCAGATCCGCTCCTCGGTGATCATGGTGTGCGTCGCCTCGGGGCGGGCGAAATCCGTCTCGGCGGCGAGCCCGCGCGGGCCGAAGAGGTAGATCACCCCCTCGATCGCGCGCGCGCATGCGGCGAGCGCCAGCAGCAGGAAGCCCAGCAGCATCACGCCCTTGATGATCCAGCGGTGCGGCAGGCCGGTGGGAGACGGGCTCGCCTCGCCGATGGCGTAGCTCAGCGCCACGTAGTCCCAGCCGAACCACATCAGCGCCGCAAGGAACGGCAGCAGGAAGAGGAGGATGCCCGCAAGCTCCACCATCGCCTGCGCCCGCGGCGACAGGCGCTCGTGCAGCACCTCGATGCGCACATGCGCACCGCGGGTGTAGGCGTGGCCCAGCGCGAGCAGGAAGAGCGCGCCGTGCAGATGCCACTCGAGCTCCTGCAGCCGGGTGGAGCCGACCACGAACCAGCGCCGCGCGACGACGTCGAAGAGGATCACGGCGACCAGAAGCAGCGCCAGCCAGCCCGCGAGCCGGCCCATGGCGGCCGTCCAGGCTTCCAGACGCCGGGCGAACGCGTGCGCCGTGCGCCACGGGTCGCGGGCCGCCGCCACGGCTCAGCTCTCCGGTCCCGGAGACCCGGCGGCCGCTTCCGGCGGTGCCGTCAGCTCCTCGGGCAGATAACCCAGTTCACGCCAGACGCGGCTCTTGCGCCGGAAGGCGTTCACGCTCTCCCATGCGCGCGCGAAGTCGGCGTCGGAGGCCGCAAGCTCCGCCGCCACCTCGTCCCAGGCCTTGCGCAGGGCAGCGAGCACCTCGGGCGGCCACTGGTGGAAGACGACGCCCTTCCTCTTCAGCTCCGCGATGGCCGCCACCTGAAGGGCCTCTCCCTCGGACAGGCTCTCGCGGATGTTCGCCGAGCAGGCCGCCTCGATCACCGCCCGGTCCGCGGGCGCGAGCCCCTGCCACTTCTTCAGATTGATCATGAGCTCGAAGAAGGTGCTCTGCTGGTGCCAGCCGGGGAAGTAGTAGTGCTTCGCCGCCTGATGGAAGCCCATGTTGAGGTCCACCGCGGGCACCGAGTATTCCGTCGCGTCGATCGTGCCGAGCTCGAGCGCGGGAAAGATGTCGCCGCCGGCCAGAAGCTGGACGGAGGCGCCGAGCTTTTCCAGCACCTTGCCGCCGAGGCCGAAGTAGCGGATCTTCAGCCCGCGCAGATCCGCCGGCGTCCGGATCTCGTGCTTGAACCAGCCGCCCGCCTCGGGTGGGGAGACGCCGCAGATCAGGCTGTGGATCCCGTGGCGGTGGTAGATCTCCTCGAAGATCTCACGGCCGCCGCCATGGTCGAACCAGGCGAGATATTCCTCCGCGCGCGGGCCGAAGGGAACCGAGGCGAAGAGCTGCAGCGCGGGCTCGCGGCCGGCCCAGTAGCCCGGGGTCGACCATCCCGCCTCGATGGCCCCGTAGGCGACGGCATCGAAGATCTCGAAGGGCGGGGTCAGCGCGCCCGGCTCGTAGAAGCGCAGCGCGATCCGCCCGCCGGAGATCCCGGCGACCAGCCGCTCGACGCGTTTGCCCATCGAGCCCAGGATCACGACATTGGACGGATAGGTGGAGGCCATGCGCCAGCGGATCGCGGGCTGCGCGGCCCCGCCATCGCCCCGAACCGCCGGCGCATCGCCTCCGTCCGGCTGCTCCCGCCCGCAGCCGGCAAGCGCGACAAGGATCAACATGCCGGCGATGAGACCCGGGATCGCCCGGCAGACCGGATTCCTGCGCACGCGCCGCACCTTCCCGCCGATCCTGCCCCGTGCGGCGGATTTCTGCCCGATCACTGCATCTTCTTCAAGCTCTGGGCCAGGATCACGTAGAGCTTGCCCATCTCCGAGGACAGCAGGGTGACGGTGAGCGCGCCCTGATGGTCGCGGGCCATGGCCTGTTCGAGGAGATTCTCGAAGTCGCGCATGTAGCGCGCCGTGGCCGCGCGGAATTCCGGATCCTCGGAGAACCTGCGGGCGATCTTGGCCCGCGTGGCGCGGTCCGCCAGCCGCACGGTACGACGCGAGAAGATCGTGCGGTCGCCGGCCAGATAGCGCTTCCACAGGTCGTCCGGCACCTCCTGGGCGAGCAGACGGTGGATGTCGATGGCCGCCGACTGCAGGCTCTCGATCACGAGATTTGCGGTCTCGAGGAAGCGGTCGCGGCCTTCCTGGGCGATCCGCGCACGCACCTCCTCGGCGCGGGCGAGAAAGCCCTCGGCCTTGCGGGTGAGCGAGGCGGTGGATTTCGTGATCGCGGCGGACAGCGCCTCGGCCTCGCGTTCGGCGGCCGCCACGGTCTCGCGCATGCGGGCCAGCGCCTTGTCCACGCTGCGGGCGACCTTCTCCTCGAGCGAGGTGATCTCGGCGGCGAAGAGGGTGTTCAGGCTGTCCATCGAGCGGCCGACCTCCTTGAGGCCATGGGCGACCGACTCCTGGAAGGCCGCCTCGAAGCTTCTTGCGCGCTCCAGCGCCTCGCGCTCGGCCTCGACGGCGGTCTCGGCGATCAGCCGGGCGCTCTCGGAGAAGCGCTCCGCCAGCCGGGAGAGGCGTTCGGCGCTGGTGCTCTCGCGCCCGGCGAGCTCGTCGGCGAGGGCGGAAAAGCGCGCCGCCGTCTCCTCCAGCCGGCGGGCCGCGGCTTCCGTCTCCTCGAGGATGCGGTGGCGCTCGCCGCCGAAGGCGCCGGCCGCCTCGCCGAGTGCGCCCGCCGAGCGCTCGAGCGTCCTGAGCAGCGTCTGCCCCTCGCTGCGCAGGCGTTCGGCGGCCTCTTCCAGCGCCGCGATCCCGCCGGTGCCGGCCTCGCCGAGGGCGGCGATGTGCCCCTTGAGCAGCGTGGCCTGGCGGTCGAGGCGGCTCGTGATCTCCTCGCCGTGCCGGGCGAGCGCGTCCGCCTCGCTCGCCAGCGCCTCGCCGGAGGTCGCAAGCCTGCTCGTGACGCTGTCAGTGGTCTCGGCAAGCCGGGATTCGCTTGCCGCAAGCTTCTCGTCGGCCGCCTCCAGCTCGCGCTGGAGCCGCTCCAGCGTCTGGCCGAGGTGATCGGTCTGGCGCGCCAGCGTGCCGCCGACGGCCGCAAGCGCCTGCTCGGCCGCCCTGAGGCGCTCGGCGACCAGCTCCGCATCCGCGACGAGGCGCTCCGCAAGCCCGGTGATCTCGGCGACCCGCCCGCTCGCGGCCTCCGCCAGGCGGGCGGTCTCGGCGTCCATGCGCGCAAGAAACCGTCCGGTCGCCTCCGCGATGCGGGCCTCGGCCTCGGCCACGCCGTCGCCGAAGCGCTGAAGGCGTCCCTCGATCTGGCCGAGCCCGTCCTCGACCTCGGCCAGCCAGTCGCGTCGCAAGGCCGCCGCCTGCTCCTCGGCCTGGGCGGCAAGCTCGCCGAGCCGGTCGCTGAAATGCGCCCGCGCCGTCTCCTCGCGGGCCAGCGCCTCCTGCCAGCCGCGTTCGACGTCGTTGCGCCACTGCTCGAGACGGGCGAGCGCCTCGTCGAGCCGCTCGCGGGCGCGGGCCATGCCCTCCTCGACGGTGGCGGCCAGGGAGCCGAGGCGCGTTTCGATGGATCCGGCATGGGCCGCCATGGCCTCTTCCTGCCGGGACAGGCGGGCGACCTGCTCGGCGACGGCCTCCACGTCGCGCGCGAAGGCCTCGCGCCGGGCCGCGAAATTCTCCTGTGCGCGCGCAAGATCCGCTTCCAGCGTGGCCGCCGTGCCGGAAATGCGCGCGCTGATCTCCGCGCTCAGGGCATCGAGCCGCTCCAGCCGGGCCGCAAGCGAATCCTCGGCCTCCTGCAGGCGGGCCGCCGCGGCCACCAGCCGGTCCTCGCTGGCCGAGACCAGGGCCGCCAGCCGCCGCTCCTGCTCCTCGAGCCCGGCCGTGCTGCGGGTGATGAGACCGCGTTCCTCCTCCAGCCGGTCGGCGATGGCGCGGGCCCTCTCCTCGGCTTCGGCGGCCGCCGAGAACAGCTGGTCGAGCTGCTCGGAAAAGCGGGTCTTCAGATGCGCAAGGCGCTCGTCGGTCAGCGCCGCCGTCGCCTCGAGTTCCCGCAGCCCCGCCTGCAGATCCTCGCGCAGACGCACGACCCGGCGTTCGGCATGGTCGATGGGGGCGAGCGTCGCATCGAGATTGCGGGCGATGGCGAGCCGGTGCTCGAGCAGGGGGTTCGTGCGCTGGACGACGAGGGCGATGAGCCAGAAGAGGACGAGCGGCAGGAAGGCCGCGGTCAGCGCGCCCGTCCAGGCGGCCGGCCCCGCGGCGAGAAGCGCCGCGCCCCATGGCGAGAGCAGGGCGCCGGCCGCGGCGGCGCCGAGCCAGAGCACGGACAGGACGGCCGCGACCTTGAGCGGGCGCTCGAGCCGCGGGCCGAGATGGGTCGGGCCGGGAACCGGGGGCGCGGCCGGCGGTGCGGGCTCGGCCTCACGCGGCCTGAAGTGCGCCTCATCCCCGGCCGCCTCGACGGATGCGGGATCGGGCGCGCCGGCCGCCCCGTCCGCGCCGTCCGAAGGCCGGCCATCCTCTTGCGCCGGATCGCCCGCCGCCGCCGGATCGCCCGCCGCCGCCGTGGTGTCGCCGGCAGCTTCCGCCTGCGCCTCCGGTGTCCTGCGGGCCGTGCGTGCCTTGCGCTTCGCCATCGCCTTTTCCGCCATGCCGTCTGCGATCCCCGGACCGGCCTGCCGCATCCGCATCGGGACATCTTTAAGACGTTTTGCGGTTTTGTGCTACAGTGGCGCGCGCGGCGGACGGTTGCGCCCGAGCCGAGGGCGCGGACGGGAGGGAGGCGACGGTGCCCCGCAGCACGGACGGCAAGAGCGGCCGGGCGCGGCCGAGTCCGAGCCAGCTCGCCTATCTGATGCGCGGGCTGGACCAGCCGGGCGGCAAGCTGCCGCTCTTCGACGAGGAGGGCCAGCGCATCGATGCGCGCACGGTCAGGGCCTGCATCGCCCGCGGCTGGGCGGAACCCTGGACCGCCAATCCCATCAAGCCCGACTGGCTGATCTGCCGGCTGACGGAAGAGGGCCGACGCATCGCGATGGCGGCGGTCGGCCGCGACCGGCACGGGAGGACGGCGGCGAGGCGGCGCCAAGCCGCGGATTCGCAAGGACAACCCGCCCCGCATTCATGACTTGTTTACCACATGGCGCGTATGGAAGATGGCGCGCGCGGGCTGCCGGGTCCGCGCGAGGCCGCGCTCGCGGCTGACCGGACGGCCGCAAGGCGGGTGGGAAAGACATGGCGGACTATGATTTCGAACGCCTGAGCGTGCTCGTCGTCGACGACAGCCTGTTCCTGCGCTCGCTGCTCGTCAATTCCCTGCGCATCCTCGGCGTCGGCCAGGTGCATGCCGTCGAGCACGGCGGCGAGGCGATCGAATTTTTGCGGCGGGTGAAGACCGAGCCGATGAAGGTCGGCGTCCAGGAGGTGGATATCGTGCTGTCCAACTGGCAGATGTCGCCGGTGGACGGGATGATGCTGCTGCGCTTCATCCGCCGCCACAAGGAAAGCCCGGACCGCTTCGTGCCCTTCATCATGATCACCGCCTATTCCGAGCCGAAGCGGGTGATCGAGGCGCGCGATCTGGGCGTCACCGAGTTCATGACGAAGCCGTTCACCATCAAGTCCCTGGGCGAGAAGCTGGTGACCATCATCGAGCATCCGCGCCAGTTCGTGCACACGCGCGACTATTTCGGGCCGGACAGGCGGCGGCGGAAGATCCCGATCGATTTTCCCGACCGGCGCAAGCTCACCGACAAGTCCCCGGGCGTGGAGATCGTGCGTGGCTAGCATCGGCAACCAGAAAGCCCCGACCATCGTGCGCTTCTACCGGTTCCGCAACCGGCTGAAGGAGAAGTGTCATGGACTGGGCACCGGTGCGGGCGGGATCTCGCCCGAGGCGCTCGCGCGCGCCGAGGAGGCGCTGCAGCAGATGGCGGAAGACTATCCGGACTGGGTGATGGGGCTGATCGGCCAGCTTGCCGACAAGCACGGCCGCTGCGTGGATACCCCGGAAAAGCGCCACGAATTCTTCGAGGAGATCCACGCCATCGCCCACGACATGAAGGGCCAGGGCGGCACCTTCGGCTATCCGCTGATCACGGATTTCGCGGAATCCCTCTACAACTTCACGGGCTCGAAGGGCGAGATCTCCGACCGCATGGTCGAGCTCGTCAAGGCCCACATCGACGCCATGCGCGCGGTCATCCGCGGCCGCATCAAGGGCGACGGCGGCGAGATCGGCGCGGAGCTGCGCCGCTCGCTCGACGAGGCCATCGCCAAATACAAGGAACGGCGCTAGGGGCGGGCGGTACATCTTTCGAATTCCGCTGCGCCACGCCCTCCCGAACCCACTGCGGTTCTCTGACACAGACTGCGCAACGGCGCGTGTTCCGCCTGCGCATATTTCCTGACGGGCCCATGACGTCAGCCGGGCACCCGGGCCGGGCGGAAACGCGCGATTTCAATTGCGGCGCCGCAGACAAGATTACCGTAATACGCTAATCGCGAGCACGAGCAGATTGATGGACCTGGCACTAAAAGTTATAGTGATTTGCTGGGGGCAGAACCAAGGAGAGGAGGTAGGTGCCATGCGGGCAAAATGGGCAGCGATCACGTTGGCTCTGGCCGTCAACATCGTGCCCGCCACGGCCGCCCTGTTCGGCGGTGAGGCCCGGGCGATCGTGACCGACGATGTGATCATCATCGTCGTGTTCGATGACGGCACGGTTGTCATCTGACCCGGTGATCGCGGGAGTTGATGCGTCCGGAGGCGAGATTGCCTTCGGACGCATCTTGCGCTAGAAACCGAAGCGAGGGGCGAAGAGACGCTTCGTGGGGGCAATCCGTTCGACATGCTGGCGTTCGAGCTGAAAAGGCTCTTGCGAATCCTGCCCCGGCGGTGGCTGTGGCTTGCGACCTATCTGCTCATCCTGGCCGGCGGTGGGGGCATCGTGCTTCTGCTCGCCCATGTCGTCACGTGGGAGACGAGTTTCGACACGTGGCTGGAGGACTTCCGGGAAGTCCGGCGCATCGAGGTTCAACTGCTGCCGCCGGGAGGCAAGCAGATGGACATCCCGCTCACCATGCCGGCGCTGGCTCCTCTGCTGAACGCGAGGGCCGCGGATCTGGGGTTGCCCCTGCGGGCCGTCCGGTTGTCCCAGCCAATCCGCAAGCAGGCACGGTGGGGGGACAGCAAAGCGCTTTTGCCGGTCAGTTTTGGCGATGCGGAGGTGGCGACGGTTCTGGGACTGCCGCCGCCCCTGTCCGGCCTGTCGGTGGAGGAGGCCCTCTCACGCGGATTCGCGGTCCTGACGCAGGACGCCTACGCGGAAATCGCGGGCGCGGCCGAGCAGGCGAAAAACGGCCCTCGCATGGACGCCGACGCCAGCGTCGAGATCGAGGATCTCGGAGCGTTCCGCATCGGTTCCATCCTCGCGCCTCTGCCGCCGAACACGCATCTCAGAATGGGCGTGATCCTGCCGATGGAGCGCAAGCCTTCAGCGGCGCTGACCGTTTCTCAGCAGGAATGGATGGCTTTCGACCTGTACACGTATGTCAGGCGGACCGGTGAAACATCGTGGGAAGAAATCCGACACTTCATTTCCAGCCTGATCGATCGGTATTCGCCGCGCTTTTCCACCTCCGGCGAACAGGGGAGAATCGGGTTGCGGCTGGTTCTTCGTCCCCTGCCGGACATCCATCTGAATTCTGTGGGGCCGGGCCAGATGCGCCCGCCCGGCAACCCCGATCTGGTGCATCTCTACCGCGGGTACGCCGGCCTCGTGGCGGCGACCCTGGTTCTCGGTGCGTTCATGGCTGCCTCTCTCTATGAACTTGCCGGGCGTCTCGAATGGGGCATTCGGCGCCTCGTCGGGGCGGCGCCCCGGCAGGTCTTTCTTCACCGCCTTGGTGAACATGTCCTTCTCGTGGTCGGGGCGATGACGCTGGCGGCGCCTTTCTATCGCTTGGGCGTCGTGGCGATGGCACGATCCCTGTATGGAGGGGAATTGCCACGCTGCTCCGCCCTTCTTTGTGATGCTTCGGCTTCCGTGTGGATCTCGACGCTGGGAGGAGGTGTGCTGGCGGCGCTGCTCGCAGCGGTCATGGCGACGCTCGTGCTCCGGGCCCCGCTCACCGCCCTCATTCGGCGCGCGGCCGACAGGGCGATGCGTCTGTTCCGGGCGGGTCTCGTCGCCGCCCAGACGGCTCTGTGCGCCTTCGTTCTCGTCGGGGGGACCGTCGCGACCCTGCAGCTGGGTCAGCTCCTGCGGCTTGACAGGGGATTGGCATGGGAAGGACGGATCGCATTCGAATCCGGCATCAGCGCCGTACGCGCACGTGCCATTGCGTCCCGCCTGAAGGAGTACCCTCGGGTGGTTCGCACCGCGCTCGTCGGCGGCGACCTTCCACGGCGCGGGCATGCACGGGTTCCCGTGGTGCTCAAGGCTGCACAATCCGAGGGAGTGCCCGTCGAGTCCGACGTCATTCCCGCGTCGCCCGAATTCGCGGCAGTGATGGGATTGGAACTGCTCGCGGGGCGGTGGTTCAGCGACGATCCGGCGGATGTGCTGCGGATCGGGGAGGATGGCGAGGCCGCCGGGCGCGCCGTGATTGACGAGACACTGGCACGCGCGCTCGGGTTCGGGCGGCCCCGCGAAGCGGTCGGCCAAATGGTCGCGAGCACCGATCTTGTCGGCGCACGGGGGCCACTGACGCAGTCCCTGGAGATCATCGGGGTCGTCCGTGCGGCCCGTCTCGGACAACTCGATGCGCCTCCTCCACCCACATACTTCGTAAACGATCCGGACCGGCTCGGCACCGTTGTGGCGCAACTGGGTGGGCCGGTGACCGGAGCGCTGCTGGCGCAACTCGACGAGGCGCTGCGTGCGGGCGGTGGGGAGCCCGTGCACGTCAAATCCCTCGACAGTGCTTATGGAGCGCAGCTTGAACGCTGGCGGCAGAAGCGGAGGATGTTTCTCCTGCTTTCGGCTGCGGTTCTCGTTCTCGTCGCCGGTGCCACCTTCGCTTCCGTGTCGGGAAGGCTGAAGGAGGATCGACGCAAGATCGCCTTGCGCCGGCTTTTCGGCGCCGGCGCGGGTGCGCTGCTGGCGCGGTATGCGGGACGTCAGATCGTCGTACTCTGGCCCGCAATAATCGTCGGAATCATGTCTGGATACATGCAACGAGATTGGATCGTAGGGAGATTTTCCAATCAGGTGGAGACTGGTGCGATGATGATGTTCGCCGTGTTTGCTTTCCTCTCGCTGTTTGTTTTTTCGATCGTCGCCGGAACAGTCCTTGCGACACTGCGAGAGCCGATCACCTTATCGTTGCGCGATGAATGACGTCGATCTGCAAACCGGGCGGAGCGATCCGGCAAGGATGGTGTGATGAGACCAACATCGGTTCGTGCACGGGTTCATGCGGTCATCATGGCGGCGGTATGGTCGTTCATGATGATTTTTGCAGCGGCCACGCCTGCTCATCCGGCCCCCGAGGATGAAAGCACGTGGTCAGGAGAGATGCGCATCGGTCAGACCGTCATTCCGCTGAAGCTCAGGCTGCGCGGAGGATCAGTCCCGACGGGGGAAGCGTGGGTCGCGCAATCGACGACGGCGATCTCGCTTGCCGAGGTCCGGCGGGAGGGGGACGAACTGGCGTTCAGCATTCCCGCAAAACCCGCGCCGTTCAGAATAAGGGGACGCATGGCCGGCAGCCGGTTCACGGGCGAGGTGGCGGTCCTGCCCGGTGTCGCGGGCACGGTGGAGCTTCGCCGCAGCGACCCCGGTTCCGGTGACGGGCGCCCGTGAGAGCCCGGGCCGGCGCATGTCCAGGATGGGCGGCCGCCGGGACATGGCGATGACCGGAAAGGCCGGGGAGCGCGGCTCCCCGCAGCATCGCCGCAGATGGCGTCCTCCTTTGCTCGCAGCCGCGTCGTGCATCCTTCTGTTCCTGTTTTTCGCCGGCTGGAAGCATTGGTCAAGACTGGTGGGTGGTGAGTCTTCCGGACCGGATCGAGACGCCGTTCTTGTTTCGGTTGCGGGAGCCGACATTCTTGTGCCCCGGGCGACGTGGGATCGGTTGGGAGAGAAGGCCGGCAAGGCTATCTCGCGCCACATCGAAAGCGAGGTCGAGGCCGCCCGCACAGCCGTTGCCCGCCTGTTGGGCCTGGATCCTCCGAAAGGAGTCGTGGTGGACACGACCCTTGCGGACCTGCCGGAGTTCGCAGCGCGTCTCAGGCGCTATCCCTGGCACCTGACGTGGCCGGTGGTGGACTCGCCGGTGGACGGGAATTCGGCCGCAGATCGTCCTGCTGCCGGACTGGCCCGCAATGAGGGCGGGGCCGTCCAGTGGCCTGAACGGTCGATTTTGCGCCACGAAGTGGCGCACGCTCTGGCAAGGACCGGAAGTCCCGAGCACGCGCGCACGGGATCGGAAGGCGGCTACGGAACGGACCTGCCGGACTGGCTTGATGAACTGCCCGCGATTTTCGCGGAAGACGAAAAGCTTTCAAACCGCAGACGCGCCCTGTGGCAATCCTTCTGCAGGCGTCATGGTCGCCTTCCGTTCCCGCTCTCGCGCTTCTTTGCGATGGAGCATCCCTTGTGGGGCGATCGGGAATTCCGCGAAGCGGTGCGGCTGCGGAACGGCGGCCAAGGGGCGCGGATTCGGGGGACTCGGACGATCGTCCTCTCCCGGTCCCGGTTTCAGGCCCTCTCCCAGGAGGCCGCGATTTACTCCGCTCAGGTCCGCGGGTTGATCGATTTTCTTGCCGATGCCGACAGCCTGGCCGTCGTGGCAATTCTGATGAAGAAGGGCGGCAGGAGCGAGCTGAAGGATCCCGCCGTCGTGTCCGGGATCTTTCGTACGCGGGGAGTCGACCTGACCGAGGACAAGCTGTTTGCCTACTGCGCCGGTGCAGGGTGAGCGTGGCAGAGGGGCCTGCGAAGCCCGGGCGAAGGTGAGCAGGTCGCGCGGAGAAAGATCACGGTGCCGCGGCGACGATCCTGAGATTCCGGGCGATGGCGCGGCCGGGGCGGCGGGCGTCCTCCTCCAGCGTGAAGGCGACGCGCATGCCGGGCTCGAGCCTCGTTATCCCCGCCTGCCGCACGGCGGAGACGTGAAAGAAGATGTCCTTGGGCCAGACGGGGCTCGCGATGAAGCCGTAGCCCCGCTTCCAGCTGAACCAGCGCACCTCGCCCTCGGGCATCGCCCGGCCTTTCGTCCCGCAGCCTCCTTACATGGCGCCGGCCGGTCCCGGCGCGCAAGCCCGCAGCCGTTCCGACGCCGCCGCCGCGGGAAACATCTTGAAAACTGTGCGATCCGCCGACATCTTCGCCGGGCGCGCGCAAGGGACCGCCCCGCGCGGTCGGGCGCCGAGGGTGCGAGCGACGAAGTGGTGGAGCCATGAGCGAGCAGGACGCCGCAAGGGGGGCAAGCGAAGGGCCGGGCGGAGAGCCGCGCCCCCATGTGATCTACGGCCTCGATCCGTCCTACTTCACCCAGAAGGTGCTGGGCTTCTTCCGCTACAAGGAGATCCCGCACGAATACCGCTGGAAGACGCTGACCGCCGCCCCGGAGGTGGAAAAGCGCGCCGGCACGCGGCTCATCCCCGTCGTCGTCACCCCCGAGCGCGAATGGATGTGGGATTCCACGCCCATCGCCTTCGAGATGGACCGGCGCTTTCCCCAATCCGCGCTGCTGCCGCCGATCGAGACCCATCCGGTGCTCCATGTCGCGGGCCGGATTCTGGAAGACTTCTTCGACGAATGGCCGACCCGCCAGGCCGTCCACTTCCGCTGGATGATGGACACCGGCATCTACACCTCCGGCACCGAGATCGCCCTCAACCAGATCGGGCTTCCCGGCGACGCCAAGCCCGATTCGGAAGGCCAGCAGATGGTCTTCAAGCTGCGCGAGATCCTCAAGTCCTGGGGGCTCGACGTGTGCCGGAACGTCGGCGCGGACCGGCGCAACGCCGAGGAGATGGAGGGCGAGCTCGTGCGCATGATGCAGCTTGTCGCCCAGCACGCCGAGTGGGAGGACTTCCTGCTCGGCCCGCGGCCGTCGCTGCCGGATTTCGCGCTGCTCGGGGCGCTCGAGGGGCATTTCCTGCGCGATCCGATCCCGGCGAAGCTGATCGAACGCCACGCGGCCGGCGTCATCGACTATGCCGAGCGGCTGAAGGCCGCGCGCGCCTCGACCGCCGCGCCCTGGCCGGCCGAAGACCGCTTCGCGGAGACGCTGGCGCCGCTGCTCCAGTATGCGGCGCTCACCTTCCACACCTTCCTGCGCGCGAACCGCAAGGCCCTGGCCGAGGAGCGCGAGTGGCTGGCGATCGACATCGGCTACGGCACCACCCGCATGAAGGCGCGCAAGTATGCGGAGAAGACCCGGCGCATGACGGCGGCCGCGATCGCGGCGCTGCCGGAGGACGCGAAGAAGCGCGTGGAGGAGGCGCTCGAGCCGCTCGGCGTGCTGGACGTCTACCGTCTCGATTGACGGTCCGCCGGCCGCCGCTGGCGGGATCGGCCCGGGGACGCTGGAAGCACCGCATGATCGAATGGCGCGATGACGCGGTGATCCTGGAGCGGCGGCGGCACGGCGAGCGCCATGCGCTCGTCGATCTCTTCGCCCGCGGCCACGGGCGCTGGCGCGGGCTCGTGCACGGCGGCGCGAGCGCGCGGCTGGCCGCGCATCTGGAGCCGGGGAATCTGGTGAGCGTGCACTGGCGCGCGCGGCTGCTCGACCAGCTCGGCCATTTCCTCGTCGAGCCGGAGCGGGCGCTGCTGCCGCATCTCATGGGGGCGCCGCTCAAGCTCAAGGTCTGGCAGGCCGCGCGCAGCCTGCTGATCGTCGCGCTGCCGGAGCGCCAGCCGTACCAGCCGGTGTTCGAGGCGCTCGAGGGTCTGCTCGCGGTGCTGGCGCTCGAGGGGGTGGCGGCCGGCCATCTGGGCGAGGCGCTCGTGCGCTTCGAGCTTGCGCTCATCGCCGCCGCCGGCTTTGCGCTCGATCTCGAACGCTGCGCGGTCACCGGGCAGAACCGCGACCTCGTCCATGTCTCCCCCCGCACGGGCCGCGCGGTCAGCCGCGAGGCGGGGGCACCCTATGCCGAAAGGCTTCTGCCGCTGCCCGCCTTCCTGCGGCCCGGCGCCACCCGCGGGGCCTCGCCGCCCGGCCGCGCGGAGCTGGATGAGGCCTTCCGGCTCACCGGCCATTTCCTCGAACGGCATCTGCTGGCGGCCGTCCACCAGCCTGCGCCCGCCGCGCGCGTCGATGCGATCGCGGCTCTCCTGGCGGCGGCGGCGGAAGCGGAGTCCTGATCCCGCCCGCATCCGGCGCGGCCGGCCGCGGCGCTTGCCTCGCCCGCCGCCGATCCGCTAGGCGGGCGCAGGCGCCCGCTTCGGGGCCGGCATGAACGAACGGTCAGGGAGGAACAGCGGATGACGGCGACGCGCTTTGCCCTGTGCGGCATCGGCAATGCGATCGTGGACGTGATCGCCCGCGCCGACGATGCCTTTCTGGAAAGGCACCGGCTGAAGAAGGGCACGATGCGGCTCGTCGTCGCCGCCCGGGCCGAGGCGCTCTACGAGGACATGGGGCCGGGGGTGGAGATGTCCGGCGGATCGGCGGCCAACACGGTCGCGGGCTTTGCGGCGCTCGGCGGGCGCGCCGCCTTCATCGGCAAGGTGGCGGAAGACGAGCTCGGCCGGGTGTTCGCCCACGACATCCGTGCGCTGGGCATCCACTACGCCACCCCGCCGGCGCCGGCGCCGGCGACCACCGCCCGCTCGCTGATCCTCGTCACACCGGACGCCCAGCGCACGATGAACACCTTTCTGGGCGCCAGCCAGATGCTGGACGAGGCCGATGTGGACGAGCAGACCGTCGCCTCCGCCGAGATTCTCTATCTCGAGGGCTATCTCTGGGATCCGCCGGGTGCCAAGCGCGCCTTCCGCAAGGCCATCCGAATCGCGAAGCAGGCGGGGCGCAAGGTCGCCTTCACCCTGTCCGATCCCTTCTGCGTCAGCCGCCACCGCGCCGAATTCATGGAGCTTCTGGAGCAGGTGGACATCCTGTTCGCGAACGAGGAGGAGGCCAGGACCCTCTTCAAGGTCGACAGCGCCGAGGCCGCGCGCGATGCCTTCGTCGAGCTCGGCCGGCCGCTGGTCGCGCTGACCCGCTCCGAGAAGGGTTCCTGGCTCATCGACGGCGGCGCGGGTGCGGTGCACGCGGTCGCGGCGGAGGCGCCGAACGGCGTCGTGGACACGACCGGCGCCGGCGATCTCTACGCCGCCGGTCTGCTCTACGGGCTCACCCACGGCTACGGCCTGCCCGAAGCCGGTCGGCTCGCCGCGCGCGTGGCCGGCGAGGTGATTTCGCACTACGGCGCGCGCCCGGAAGCCGATCTCAAGGCGCTCGTCGCGGACATCCCGAAAGGCTGAGGTCCGCAGGCGCCCCCGGCGGCCGGCTTGGCTCTGGCCATCGCCGGTTGCGCCGGGTATATGGGCTCCGACGGCCGCCGTCGCCATCGGGGCCGCGGGTCCGGAATGCGCGCCGGCCAGTGGTGAGGAAGCCATGAACGACAAGCGCGAGCTGCTCATTCCCTACGACGATCTGGTCCAGGACGCGCTGCGCGGCGTGGTGCGCGAGCTGCTGCGCAGGGTCGCGGAAGACGGCCTGCCCGGGCAGCACCATTTCTACATCGCCTTCGCGACCCGCTATCCCGGCGTCGTCATGCCGGAGGATCTGAAGGAGCGCTATCCCGAGGACATGACGATCGTCCTCCAGCACCGCTTCTGGGATCTCGCCGTCCACGACGACCGCTTCGAGGTCGGGCTGTCCTTCAACCGCAAGCCGGCGCATCTCGTGATCCCCTTCAAGGCGATCCTGGGCTTCGTCGACCCCTACGCCCAGTTCGCGCTGCAGTTCGAGCCGCCGAAGGCCGACGCGCCGCTGGAGGAGCCCGCGATCGCGACCGACGGCCAGCGCGCCGAAAACCAGAACGACGGCGACACGCCGCCGGCCGACGGCGGCAAGGGTGGCAAGGTCGTCACCCTCGACGCCTTCCGCAAGAAGCGCGAGAAGCAGCCCTGATCCCGTCCGGCACTCGGCGGCCACCGCGGCACGCACGCGGTGCGCCGGGCGCGGGCATGGTTCAGGCAGGAGAATCGGAAAGGCTGGAGACGATGACCGAGGATGCCGGCTACCGCATCGAGAAGGACACGATGGGCGAGGTCCGCGTGCCGGCGGACCGCTACTGGGGCGCGCAGACGCAGCGTTCGCTCGAGAACTTCCCGATCGGGATCGAGAGGATGCCGGTCGAGGTCGTCCACGCGCTCGGCATCGTCAAGCAGGCCGCCGCGCGCGCCAACATGGCGCTCGGCAATCTCGATCCGCGCATCGGCGAGGCCATCGTCGCCGCCGCCCAGGAGGTGATCGACGGCAAGCTCGACGACCACTTCCCGCTCGTCGTCTGGCAGACGGGCTCGGGCACCCAGTCGAACATGAACGCCAACGAGGTGATCGCCAACCGCGCGATCGAGATGCTGGGCGGCCGGCTCGGCTCGAAGGATCCGGTGCACCCCAACGACCACGTCAACCGCTCGCAGTCGTCCAACGACACCTTCCCCACCGCCATGCATGTCGCGACCGTGCGCGCGATCCACGATCGGCTGCTGCCGGCGCTGGAGCATCTGCGGGGCGCACTGGCCGAGAAGGTGGCCGCCTGGCGCGACATCGTGAAGATCGGCCGCACCCACATGCAGGATGCCACACCGCTGACGCTGGGGCAGGAGTTCTCCGGCTATCTCGCCCAGGTGGAGGGCGGCATCCGGCGCATCCGCGATGCGCTGCCCGCGCTCTATCGCCTCGCCCAGGGGGGGACTGCGGTCGGCACCGGCCTCAACACGAAGAAGGGGTTCGCCGAGAAGGTGGCGGAAGAGATCGCGAAGATCACCGGCCTGCCCTTCGAGACGGCGCCCAACAAGTTCGAGGCGCTCGCCGCCCATGACGCGATGGTCGAATGCTCGGGTGCGCTGAACGTCCTGGCCTCGGCGCTGATGAAGATCGGCAACGACATCCGCCTTCTGGGCTCCGGGCCGCGCTGCGGCATCGGCGAGCTGATCCTGCCCGCCAACGAGCCGGGCTCGTCCATCATGCCGGGCAAGGTGAACCCGACGCAGATCGAGGCGCTCACCCAGGTCTGCGCCCAGGTGATGGGCAACCATGTGACGGTGACGGTCGCCAATTCCCACGGGCATCTGGAGCTCAACGTCTTCAAGCCGGTGATCGTCTACAACGTGCTCCAGTCCATCCGGCTGCTGGCGGACGCCGCCCGCTCGGTCACCGACCGCTGCATCGCCGGCATCGCGCCCAATCGCGAGCGGATCGCGGAGCTCGTCGAGCGTTCGCTGATGCTGGTGACGGCGCTGGCCCCCGTCATCGGCTATGATCGCGCCGCCGAGATCGCAAAGAACGCGCATGAGAAGGGTATCACCCTCAAGGAATCGGCCATCGAGCTGGGCCATGTGACGGCCGAGGAATTCGACCGCATCGTCCGGCCCGAAAAGATGATCGGCCCGTCGGACTGACGCGGCCGGGATGGGGAGGCGGCATGGCCGGCCCGGATGCGGATGCCGGGGCGGGGCGGCTCGATGCCCTGCTGGCGGAGCTCAAGGCCCGCGCGCCCGCGCTCGGCCCCGCGAAACGCTCGATCAGCCTGCGCGGCCACCGCACCAGCCTTTCGCTGGAAGAGCCCTTCTGGCGGGCGCTGAGGCGGCTTGCCGCCGCCGAGGGGCTCTCGCTCGCCGAGCTGGTGGCGCGGGTGGACGAGGCGCGCGGCCCCCTCAATCTCTCCGCCGCGCTGCGGCTGGTCGTGCTGGCGGCCGGCGAGGGGGCGGCGAATGATCGATCTGATCGATCAAGCTCATAGAAAAATTCCGTTTTTCTGAACACCCGCGATCGTGCTAAGAGACCGGATGGCGGAACCGGCGCGGCGGCGGCCGCGTTGGTCTTCCTGCACGGGGCAGGACCAGTTGAGGAAAGGAGGACGTCATGCCGAGCTTGAAGGGCACGAAGACCGAGGAGAACCTGAAGGCGGCGTTCGCCGGCGAGTCCCAGGCCAACCGCCGCTATCTCTATTTCGCCCAGAAGGCGGATGTGGAGGGCTACAACGACGTCGCGGCGGTCTTCCGCTCGACCGCGGAAGGCGAGACGGGGCATGCCTTCGGCCATCTGCAGTTCCTCGAGGAGGTCGGCGATCCGGCGACCGGCAAGCCGATCGGCTCGACGGCCCAGAATCTGGAGGCCGCGATCGCGGGCGAGACCTACGAGTATACCGACATGTATCCGGGCATGGCCCGCACGGCCCGCGAGGAGGGCTTCGACGAGATCGCCGACTGGTTCGAGACGCTGGCCAAGGCCGAAAAGTCCCACGCCGGCCGCTTCAAGAAGGCGCTGGAGACCCTCGACCAGTAGGTCGGCGCCACGGCGATCGCGTGTATCCGGCGCGGGTGCTCCGGGGCGCCGGCGGCGTCCCGGAGGCGCCCGCCGCGCGGGGATCCGGTCCCCGGCCGCGGCGGGGGATCGTCGCGACGCATCGCCGAAGCGGCAGGCGCCGAAACGGCACCCCAAACGGCTTGAGAAGTGGATTGAGGCGCGCTCTCCCGGCTGTCAGGATGCCATGATCGACATCGATCGCAGATGACCGGGAGGGACAAGCCATGACGACCGTATCCGACGTGCTGCTCGAGATCCTGGCCGCCCACGGGGTGCGCCAGCTTTTCGGCATTCCCGGCGACGCCATCAATGACGTGATGGACGCGGTGCGCCGGCAGGATCGGATTTCCTTCATCTCGGTGCGGCACGAGGAGGCGGGTGCCTTCGCGGCGAGCGCCCAGGCCAAGCTGACGGGCGGGCTGGCCGCCTGCGTCGGTACGGCGGGGCCGGGCGCCATCCATCTTCTCAACGGCCTCTACGACGCCAAGCTCGACCATGCGCCGGTGCTGGCGATCACGGGCCAGGTGGCGACCGGCTTCATCGGCACGCAATACCATCAGGAGGTGCGGCTGGAGCGGCTGTTCGCCGATGTCGCGGTCTATACGCAGACGGTGACGACCGAGCGCCAGATTCCCGACGTCATCCTCGAGGCCTGCCATGCCGCCGTGGCGCACCGCGGGGTGGCGCATGTTGCGATCGCGACGGACGTGTCGGGCCGCACGGTATCCTTCGACGGTGCGCACCGCCTGGTCGCCAGTCTGCCGGGGCGCGTGCTGCCGGGCGACGACGACTGCCGGGCGGCGGCGGCCGCCATCGACGCGGCGGAGCGGCCCGTGATTCTCGCCGGCATCGGCTGCCGGCAGGCGCGCGAGGAGCTGATCGCCTTCGCCGAGGCCGTCAGGGCGCCGATCGTGCGCAGCCTTAAGGCCAAGGATTTCATCGACGACGACCATCCGCTGTGCATCGGCGGGCTGTTGCCGCGGGCGCCCGTCGTCCGGCCCGCCGCGGCGGGGCGGGCGCGGGCGCCGCGTCTTTCCCGGCTGGTCGACCGGCGGCTGCGGACGGGCCGGTGGTCGTGCCGCCGCGGTCCGCTGCGCGCGCAACCATGCAGACAGGAGGCGACGCATGCGCGAAGGCAGTCTGGAGGCGCCGACGCGCCACCCGATCCCGTGGCGCGAGGAGTCCTTCTATGACCCGGAGGAGATCGACCGCGAGATGCGGCGGGTCTTCGACATCTGCCACACCTGCCGGCGCTGCTTCAATCTGTGCGACGCCTTCCCGCGGCTGTTCGACATCATCGACGAATCCGAGACCGGCGAGCTCGATTCCGTCGATTCGGCGGACTTCAAGCAGGTCGCGGACGCCTGCACGCTGTGCGACATGTGCTTCATGACCAAATGCCCCTATGTGCCGCCGCACGAGTTCAACATCGACTTCCCGCATCTGATGCTGCGCTACCGGGCGGCCGAGTTCCGCCGCGGCGAGCGCCGCTTCGTGGACCGCCAGCTCGCCGAGACCGACCGCAACGGCCGGCTCGCCATGGCGCTGCCCGGGCTCGTCAACTGGGCGACGCGGCGTGACAATCGCCTCACGCGCCCGGTGATGGAGAAGCTGGCCCATATCGACGCCCGCGCCGAGGTGCCGCCCTTCGAGGCGCCGCCCATGGAGCGCGAGGCGGCGGCGCAGCCGGTGGAGGTGAACCGCGAGGCCCCCGCCTTCGGCAAGCGCCGGGCCGTGCTCTATGCCACCTGCTTCGGCAACTGGAACGACCACCGCGCGGTGCGCGCGGCCCGCGCCGTGCTGGCGCTGAACGGCGTGGAGACGCGGGTGCTGCATCCGGCCTGCTGCGGCATGCCGAAGCTCGAGAACGGCGACATCGCGGGCGTCGCGGCCCAGGCCGAAGCGGTCAAGCGCGCGCTGCTGCCGCTTGTCGAGAACGGCTGGGACGTGGTCGCCGCCGTGCCGTCCTGCGCGCTGATGCTCAAATTCGAATGGCCGCTGATCCTGCCGGAAGACGAGGGCGTCAAGCGGTTGGCCGAGGCCACCTTCGACATCGCCGAATATGTCGTGGACATCCACAAGCGCCATGGTCTCGTCGATGGCCGCAAGCCGGTCGCGGGCGGGATCGCCGTGCATCTGGCCTGTCATGCGCGCGCCCAGAACATGGGGGCGAAGGCCGTCGAGATGCTGCGGCTCATCCCCGAGGCCGAGATCACGATCGTCGAGCGCTGCTCCGGCCACGGCGGCAAATGGGGCATGATGGCCGAGCATTTCGCCACCGCCTGCAAGGTCGGCCGGCCGGCGGCCCGGCGCCAGGCCGAAAGCGGCGCGGCCCACCGCTGCTCGGAATGCCCGCTGGCCGGGATCCATCTGGAGCAGCTGATCCGCGGCGAGGATGGCGACGAGCGGCTGCGCCAGCCGCATCCGGTCGAGATTCTGGCCGAAAGCTACGGGCTTGCGGTCGCCTGAGGACCGCGGGCGCGAAGATCGAAGGAGGGTTCGCAGACATGCCGAAACAGGCCCGCACGCTCACCCGCGAGGACGTGATCCCGATCGAGGACTATGCGAAGATCCGGGCCGACAAGCGGCGCGAGATGATCGAGACCAAGCGCCGCCGGCGCTTCCACGTCGGCCCCTATGCGACGGTGATCTTCGAGAACTGGGACACGATGTGGTACCAGGTGCACGAGATGCTGATCACCGAGCGCGGCGGCGAGGAGCAGATCGCCGACGAGCTGGCCGCCTATGCGCCGCTGGTGCCGGACGGGCGCGAGCTCGTCGCCACCGTGATGTTCGAGATCGAGGACAGGGAGCGGCGCGAGCGCATCCTCTCGCGCCTCGGCGGCGTGGAGCGGACGATGCACATCCGCTTCGGCGACGTGGACATCCCCGGCGAGCCGGAGCATGACGTCGAGCGCTCGACGCCCGAGGGCCGCGCGTCATCCGTGCATTTCCTCCATTTCCGCATGACGCCCGAGCAGGTGAAGGCCTTCAGGGCCTGGACCGGCCCCGTGATTTTCGCCATCGACCATCCCGACTACCGCCACATGGCCGTCATCCCGCCCGCGGTGGTCGAAGAGGTGAAGGGGGATGTTTGTTAGGAATTCTCTGGAAATTCTAATCTAAAATGTTCAACGGACTCCCATAACGATGCAACTTGCTTGAAGTCATTTAATGTTAATTTCTCTGATAAAAGACGTATTTGACTATCCGGTGTATCGCGATTTTCGAGTCTTGTCGTCTGAAGATTTATTTTCATTATTACTTTAAATGTCCTGAAAGATGTAACTTCATTTCTATAATTATCAACAATTATATAGATGTGCTCCCGATTTCTTTTCTTGTTAAGATCAGAAATTTCTTCGATAAACGATTTTCCATGATGCAACAGCAAAAAGGATAGGAGTGCGTGTTGTCGCCCCGGTCTGTAGCCTTCCGCTGGTCCCCCAATAATTCCCCGAATGATCGACTGATTCGCATCATTATTCTTTGGATCTATGAAGTAAAATACGATCGAGGATGCATATAATCTCTGCAGATCGCGTAAAGATAAGTCATATACGCGCTGTATTTGGGAAAATGTTTCCATCATCGTAAGAATGGCCTGATTTTCAATGTTAAATTTCGAGTTTCTTTTTGGATTTATGATTCCGGTTTGTCCATAATAATTTGGTACATATATTTTCGCAAATCGAATATACAAGTCGTAAAATTTTTTCAAATAATCCATGCTGTCAAAATCATTACCATATTTTGTGCGAATTATTTCTCCAAGATTTCTCGTGTCAGCGGAAATAATGAAGCATAAGGAATCCGTCTGAAACACGTGTTTCACGAGCTCCAGAATCTTGAGGGCGAAATCCGGGCGGCAGCGGTCGAGCTCGTCGATCACGACGATCAGGTAGGGCTCGCCAGCCGTTGCTTTGTCATTTGCGCCCTCTGATTTGCTGTCCGGGAGTGTCGCAGCGGCCGCCTCGGACAGCGCCTTCCGGAACGCCTCGAGCTGGCTTTCCAGCGTAAAGGCGGCGTCGACGCGAGCCGCGAGGCTGCGCTCGTACCTTTCCCGGGCCGTTTCTTCGCCTTCCTCCAGCACCGCGGCGGCGACACCGGCGGTGAAAAGCCCCGCCAATCCCTTGAGCGTTCCGAAGCCGAGTGCGATTGCGAGATCGGCTGCCTGCTTTCTGAAGGCCTCCCAGATTTTGGGCTTCTGCTCCTTGAGACCGGCCTTTTCGAACTCCCGCAAGATCGCGCCGGCGAGGGCGGCGAAGGCGTCTTCGTGGTAGTCGTGCCGGAAGGCGTCGAAATAGACGACGCGGGCGCCGGCTTTGCGCATCATCACGACCCACTGCTTGATGAAGACCGTCTTGCCGGTGCCCCAGCGGCCGTCCAGCAGGATCGTGAACGGCAGCTCCACGCCTTCGACGATGTCCTTCAGCCCCTCCGCGAAGTCCTTGAGGCCGAAGATGTCGAGCGCGGGATCGAAGGGATCGTTCTTCGCCTCGATGTCCGCCCAGTCGATCTCCGGCAGCTTCAACGGCAGCCGGCCGCGGCGCGTCGTCTGCCCGGCCATGGCTCGCTCCTCCCCCATGTCCGCCGCTCCGCCCGCGCCCGGGCCGGCCCCCGGCCGCGCCGCGGAAAGTGCGGTTGCAGGCGCATGATACCGCCCGTACCGGCGCGCGTAAAGCGGAGCGCCTCCCGCCGCCCGCCGTGCGCCGGCGCAAGGGGGACGGGGCCGTTCCCAACCGAAGCCGCCCGCCGATCCGGACGGCGGATCCACCTCGTTTTTTCGTCACCCGCCGGCTTGACCGGCGGGTCCAGCCCCTTTCTTCGTCATCCGCCCACTTGATCGGCGGATCCAGGGGGAAGCGTGGCCAATCACCAGCGCTGGGGATGCTCCACAGCCGGCTGGGTTCGCCGGTCAAGCCGGCGAACGACGCAAAGGGAGGAGCGTCACGGGCGTGGGCGCACCTTCGCACGTCACCCGCCGACGCACTACTCTCTCGTCATCCGCCGACTTGATCGGCGGATCCAGCCCCTTTCTTCGTCACCCGCCGGCGTGACCGGCGGGTCCAGAGGGCGGCGGGGCCGAGCGCCCGGCGTCCGTGATGTCGCCACCGCCTCATGGGTTCGCCGATCAAGTCGGCGAACGACGCGAAGGGGGACGGCACCCGCGCGGGCGTACCTTCCCACGTCACCCGCCGGCTTGACCGGCGGGTCCAGCCCCTTTCTTCGTCACCCGCCGGCGTGACCGGCGGGTTCAGAGGGCGGCGGGGCAACCTCGACCGCCGGGAGTGGCCACTTCGGCCGGCTGGGTTCGCCGGTCAAGCCGGCGAACGACGCTTTTGGGAAAGTGTCGCCCGTCGTTGCGCAGCCCCCAATCGTCACCCGCCGGCTTGACCGGCGGGTCCAGCCCCTTTCTTCGTCACCCGCCGGCTTGACCGGCGGGGTCCAGCGGGCGGCGGGGCCGAGCGCCCGGCGTCCGTGATGTCGCCACCGCCTCATGGGTTCGCCGGTCAAGCCGGCGAACGACGCGAAGGGGGACGGCACCCGCGTGGGCGTACCTTCCCACGTCACCCGCCGGCTTGACCGGCGGATCCAGCCCCTTTCTTCGTCACCCGCCGGCGTGACCGGCGGGTCCAGAGGGCGGCGGGGCCGAGCGCCCGGCGTCCGTGATGTCGCCACCGCCTCATGGGTTCGCCGATCAAGTCGGCGAACGACGCGAAGGGGGACGGCACCCGCGCGGGCGTACCTTCCCACGTCACCCGCCGGCTTGACCGGCGGGTCCAGCCCCTTTCTTCGTCACCCGCCGGCTTGACCGGCGGGTTCAGAGGGCGGCGGGGCCGAGCGCCCGGCGTCCGTGATGTCGCCACCGCCTCATGGGTTCGCCGATCAAGTCGGCGAACGACGCGAAGGGGCACGTCACCCGCGCGGCCGTACCTTCCCACGTCACCCGCCGGCTTGACCGGCGGGTCCAGCCCCTTTCTTCGTCACCCGCCGGCTTGACCGGCGGGTCCAGCCCCTTTCTTCGTCATCCGCCGACTTGACCGGCGGGTCCAGCGGGCGGCGGGGACGAGCGCCCGGCGTCCGTGACGTCGCCACCGCCTCATGGGTTCGCCGGTCAAGCCGGCGAACGACGCGGTGGGAGAGGGCCACCCGCCGGCTTGTCTTCCGTGTCTGAAGACTGATGACCGATCACCGATGACCGGTCGGGTTTGCCGGTCAACCCGGAGAACGACGCGAGAGGGACGGGTCACCGGCGGCTTGCCATCCGCCTCTGAAGACTGAAGCCCGATGACCGACACCCGACGCCCGTAGGCCGGTCACGAACAGCTGCCGCCGCCGAGGACGCAGAACTGGGCGCAGTGGGGGTGGTTCAGGGGAACCTCCGCCTTGACGGCCTCGGCGAGGGTCTCGCCGGTCGCAAACCGCGGGTCGTAGGCGAGCAGCGTGCAGGCCTGCACCCGCGGCCGGGAACCCTTGGGTTTGACCACCATCCGGCTCGTCGCGCACATCATGTCCTCGGGACGGACGCCGAGGATGTCCCAGCAGGCGGTCGTGATCTCGGGCACCGCGCGCGCCGGGTCCATCTCCGGAAACAGCACGAGCCGCTGCGGATCATGGGCGTCGATCCGGATCCCCTCGCGCGCGAACAGCGCCGCGAATCCGGCGCGCATCGCGGCTTCCTCCTCGCCCCAGCGCAGGCGGCCCGCGACCGCGACGGCGAAGCCGTTCTCCGACAGCCAGCGCAGGCCGTCGAGCATCGGCGCGAAGCTGCGCGGACCGCGCTCCTCCTCGTGCCGGGCCGGGTCGTAGTGATCGACGGAGACCCGGATCATCAGCCTGTCCCCGAAGCGCTGGTTGAGATCGAAGAGCGCGGCGCGCTTGTGCCACATGGGCTTCATGGCATTGGTGAGCACGAGCAGGCGGTGCCCGCGGACCAGGACGTCGCGCATGATGCGGATGATGTCCGGGTTCATGAAGGGCTCGCCGCCGGTCAGCCCCACCTCTATGGGGCCGATGCCGAGCACATCCAGCTCGTCGAGATAGGCCGCCACCTCGTCCGCCGTCAGATATGCGAGGCGGTCGTTGCGCGGTGAGGATTCGATGTAGCAGTGGGCGCAGGCGATGTTGCACAGGGTGCCCGTGTTCAACCACAGGGTGCGCAGCGCCGTCATCCGCACCCGCGCCCGCGGGCTGCCGTCCGCCGTGACATCGGGGTCGGTGAAGGGCGCACGAAGCGCCTCGCTTGCGCGATCATGGGCCATGCCGGTCCGTCACCTCCTCGCCGGCATCCGCCGATGCCGGCCGCCTCGTCGAGGGCGATCCGCACGGGATGGCCGGGGCGCTCGTCGTCGCCCTCCCGTGGCCGCCCCTTGCTTGCCGTCCGACCCGGGCGCTATTGTGGCGCGAAGGGGCGCGCGCCTCAAGATGCCGTGGAGCGGCACCGTCATGCGGGAGCGGGAATGCGGGCCGAGGACGGGCCGGCGGCCGTATCGCGCCGGAGAGCGCTGGGCACGATCGCAACGGCGGCGGCGGCCGCCCTTCTTGCCGGCTGCGCCGGTGGCCGGCGGGGACGGGGACCGGGTGTGATGGGCGCAGGCTGGCCGTATCCGACGCTGACCGGCGCCCGGCCGCTCGTCATCGCCCACCGCGGTGCGAGCGGCTGGCGGCCGGAACACACGCTCGCCTCCTATCGGCTCGCCATCGGGATGGGGGCGGACTTCATCGAGCCGGATCTCGTGATGACGCGCGACGGCGTGCTGGTGGCCCGCCACGACATCCATCTGTCCGGCACCACGGATGTGGCGGAGCGCCCCGAGTTCGCCGACCGCCGCAGGCGCGTGGGCGATCGCGAGGACTGGTTCGTGAGCGACTTCACCTGGGCGGAGCTTTCCACGCTCAGGACCCGCCAGCCCTTCCCCGGGCGCGACCACGCCTTCGACGGGAAGGAGCGGATCCCGCGGCTCGACGAAATCCTGGCGCTCGTGCGCGAGGCGGAGGCCGCGGGCCGGCGTGTGGGCATCTATCCGGAGATCAAGCAGCGGCCGTTCTTTCTGGAAGAGGGACTGGATCCCGTGCCGGCGCTTGCCGAGGAACTGCGGCGGGCGGGGTTCACCGATCCGGCGCGGCTGTTCCTGCAGGCCTTCGAGCCGGAGACGGTGCGCGCGATGGGCGAGGCGATCGCGGCGCCTCTCGTCCAGCTCGTCGATGCCGGGCCGGGCCCGGACGGCCGGCTCGTGCCCTCCGTGCCGCTGGAGGAGGCCGCGCGCCATGCGCAGGTCGCGGGGCCGTCGCTCGCCCTGCTGCTCACGCCCGAGGGCGCGGACACGGGTTATGTCGCGCGGGCCCATGAGCTGGGGCTGGCGGTGCATCCCTGGACGCTGCGCGACGACCGGCTGCCGCCCGGGGTGACGGATGCGCGGGCCTTATACCGCGCGGTCTTTGCGCTCGGTGTGGATGCGGTGTTCACGGATTTTCCGGATACGGCCGTCGCGGTGATCCGGGACGTTGCGCGTGCGGCGACGGCAGGCGAGGAAAGGGGGATGTCATGAAGGGCGACCTTCAGCGCGCGATCTTCTTCAGCATCCTGTTCATCGGCTTCTTCCTCGTGGTTGCGAACATCATCTTCGGCCTGTTCTGAACCCTCAAGCTCCGCCGGCAGGCCAGCCGCCCGCAAGCGCCCGCACGACGGCGACGACCCGGCCGAGGACGGCGACCCGCCCGCGCGGCAGGGCGGCGAGGGCGGCCGGCGGCACATTGTCCGCCGCCAGCAGAACGAGATCGCCCCCGCGCCGGAAGATGCGGCGCACGGCGATGCCGGCGGGCCCGAGATCGATCACGTGGATCGCATCGTCCATCGGCTCGCGCACATGCGCATCCACGATCAACAGGTCGCCCGGGCGCACGGCCGGGGCGAGCGCGTCGTCCCCGTGCACGAGAACGAAGGCCCTGCGCGGCAGCGCCTCGCGCAGGAAGACGCCGAGACGCGGGCATTGCGCCGGTGCCGGATCCGGCGGGGCCTGCGGACGCTCCCGCCGCCCGGAGCCGTCCCGCTGTGCGAGCCAGCTGCGCAGCCGGTCCGCGTCACCCGGCCGGAAGACGGGAAGCTCGTCGAGACGATGCGGATCCGCTTGCGCCGAGGCCGGCGCGGGACCGGGAATGCCCAGCTCGGCCGGTGCGATTCCCAGAAGCTCCGCGATCGCCAGCTTGTCCTCGAGCGGCAGGCGGCGCGGGCTGCCGCGGGTCAGATACTGGTGCAGATAGGCGTGATTGCGCCCGAGCCGGCGCGAGAGCGCGGCCGCGCTGACGTCGTGCCGGGCCGCGATCGCCGCCCGCAGCCGCCTGCGGAAGGCGGCCTCGGCTTGCGTGTCTTCCATGCGTTTCATGGCAAAAGCCTATGGTTTTCAAGCGATTCGGACAATAGGAAAAAACCGCTTGCGAATAGGAATAATCCGATATATGTCTGAGCCAACCGGCAGTAGTATAAGGGCGGCCAAACGCACCCGAGGCAAGGGTGTTTCGCGTTGAAAGACGGACGAACCGGGCAGAAGCCGCGGCCGGGGTCGCGTCCGGCAGAGAGGCAGAATGTGCCAATCTGGTAAATTTGATTGCGACAATTTGACAAAAACGATATGTATGCGCGCTTGAATCGCATCCGGGTGGGTCGGATCGCGCCGGGCTTGCAGTCCGGTGTGCCGGAGTGGTGAGGGCAGGCGAAGGCGAGGGGGACTTCGCTGCGATGGGAGGGTTCGAGATGACGGAAGCCGAGGTGCGGGGGCTGCTGAGCGCATGGGAGGCCGCGCTCGGATATGAGCTGGCGCGGCTGTGCGATCCCGGCCGGCGTGCCGACCCCGTTCCCGTCCCTGAATGCGCAGCCGGCGGCCCGCCACCGGGGGGTGCGGAAAGCAGGCGGACGGTTCCTCTTCCGCGACGCCGCGGCAGCTCCGCAACAGCGGCCGCAGAGTCGCAGCCGCGGGCGCACCTGCGCATCATGCGCACGGATCGGCTGTGTCAGGGCGGCGTGGCCGCGCTCGCCGTGGAATGGGTGATCGATGTCGGCGGCCGGGACCCGGCGGCGGAGCGGCTCGCCTGGCAGCTCGCGCTGGCGCTCGACGACTTCGCTCCGGAGCTTGCCGCTGGTGCGGTGGTCGCGACGCGGTTCCACGGTCTTCTTTTGCGCGATGGCGACCCGGGCGCGCGGACCGCCACCCGCCGGCTGCTCTTCAGCACGCTGCTCGTGACGGACTAGCGAAGGCGCGCGGCCTCTGCTAGGCGGGCGGGCGTGACCCGCGGCTCGGCCGGGATCCGGGAATGGAAGATCTGCTTGCCCATCTGGCGCTGCTGCTGGTCGCCGGCGCGCTCGCCGGTTTCCTGGCCGGGCTGCTCGGCATCGGCGGCGGCATCGTGATGACGCCCGTGCTCTTTCTCGTGCTCGGACGCCTCGGCGTGCCGGAGTCCTGGCACATGCATGTGACGGTGGCGACATCGCTGGCCGTCATCGTCCCGACCGGGCTGGTCTCCGCGCGCTCCCACTGGCGCCGCGGCTCGGCCGACACGGCGCTGCTCGCCCGCTGGATCCCCTGGGTCCTGCCGGGCGCGGTCGCCGGGGCCCTGGTCGCGCGGTCGCTTGCCAGCGAGACGCTGGCCGACGTCTTCGGTGCGGTTGCGGCACTGCTGGGCGTCAAGATGCTGCTGCCGCTCGACGACCTGCGCCTCGGTGCGCGCATCCCGCGCGGGATCTGGACCGCCGCCGCCCCCTTTCTCATCGCCTTCGTCTCGGCGATGATGGGCATCGGCGGGGCGACCTTTTCCGTGCCCTACATGACGCTGTTCGGCATGCCCATACGGCGCGCGGTGGGAACCGCCGCCGCCATCGGCGCCGCCCTCGCGATGGCGGGGGTGGCAAGCTATGTCGCCGGCGGCTGGGGCCACGCCGAGCTTGCGCCGGCGGCCGGTTATCTCGGTTTCGTCCATCTGCCGGCGGCCGCCGCGCTCGCCCCGGCGGCAATGCTGGCCGCGCCCTGGGGCGCGCGGGCCGCCCATGCCCTGCCGCACCGGGCGCTCTCGGCGGTCTTCGGCATCTTTCTGCTGCTTGCCGCCGCCCGCATCGCCTTCGCCTGACCCACAGCCTGCCGCCATTCCGTCCTTCTCGCCCGCCGGCGGTTCCTCATTTCGCGTCATCCGCCGCCCCTCCCTTTTGTGGCACCGGGCGTCTGTTCTTCTTTGCGTCACCCGCCGTCACCCTTTCTTCGTCACCCGCCGGCTTGACCGGCGGGTCCGTTCCCTTTCCCTCGTCACCCGCCGGCTTGACCGGCGGGTCCAGCCGGCAGGCGGGGCCAACCCCCGGAGTGGGGGATGCGTTCAGCGCCTCATGGGTTCGCCGGTCAAGCCGGCGAACGACGCGGGCGGGGGTGCGCGCCGGCCTGTCTCCCGTTTCTGATGACTGATGACTGATCACCGACGACCGGCAGGGTTCGCCGGTCAAGCCGGCGAACGACGCGGGAGGGGCGCGTCACCCGCGGGTGCGCACCTTACCTCGTCACCCGCCGGCTTGACCGGCGGGTCCAGCGAAAGGCGGGGACAGCCGCATATGCCGGGATCATCCCCGGCGGCGGCTGGATTCGCCGCTTGCGCGGCGAATGACGAGAAAAGAGAGCGTCACCCGCCGGCGCCTTTTTGCGTCACCCGCCGGTGCGCACCCGCGATCCGCGCAGGCCGATCGGCACGGCAGGTAGACGCTCTTCTTCTTCAGGCGCCGGCGCGCCTTGCGGTCCTGACGACTGACGACTGATGACCGATGACCGCAAAAGAGAACAAGGCAAAGCTGGCACAATTCTTAATCATGTATTAACTTTCGATGAGAAGGATGAATCGCGGGATGCGATGAGCAAGGCGGGGGACGCGTCATGGGCAGGGCGCCCATCCTGGTGGTCGAGGACAGCAAGACGGTGGCCGAGGCCTGCCGCGGGGCGCTCGCGGCCCTCGATCTGCCGATCGAGACGGCGGAAACGCTGGCCGAGGCGCGGCGCCTGCTCGCGCGCGCGGAGCCGGCGCTCGTCCTGCTGGACGTGAAGCTGCCGGACGGCGAGGGGCTGGCGCTGCTCGACGAGCTTGCCCGCGCCCGGCGCGGCGTGCCCGTGGTCGTCATGACGGCCCACGGCTCGGTGCAGCTGGCGGTGGAAGCGATGCGCCGGGGGGCCGTGGATTTTCTCGTCAAGCCCTTCGACGACACGCGGCTCGTCACCACCGTGCGCAACGCGCTCGAGAAATCGGACCTCGAACGCAAGCTGCGCTCCTACGAGTCGGGGTTTCGCGAGGAGGGATTCTGCGGCCTCGTCGGCCGGTCGCTTCCGATGCAGGCGGTCTACCGCATCATCGAGAGCGCCGCCCGCTCGAAGGCGAGCGTCTTCATCACCGGCGAATCGGGAACAGGCAAGGAGCTCGCGGCCGAGGCGATCCATCGGCTCTCGCCGCGCGCCGACCGGCCCTTCGTCGCCCTGAACTGCGCCGCGATTCCGAAGGATCTGCTGGAAAGCGAGCTGTTCGGCCACCGCAAGGGCGCGTTCACCGGCGCTCACGAGCACCGCGAGGGCGCCGCGCTCAAGGCCGACGGCGGCACGCTCTTCCTCGACGAGCTGTGCGAGCTGGATCCGAGGCTTCAGAGCAAGCTGCTGCGCTTCATCCAGACGGGAGTCGTCCAGCCGGTGGGCAGCGACGAGCCGGTGCGCGTCGATGTCCGCTTCGTCGCGGCCACCAACCGCGATCCCCTGAAGGAGGTGGAGGAGGGGCGGCTGAGGGAGGATCTCTACTACCGTCTGCACGTGATCCCGATCGAGATGCCGCCGCTGCGCGAGCGGGGCGATGACATCCTGTTGCTTGCGCGCCACTTCCTTGCGCGCTTCGCCGGCGAGGAGGGCAAGGCCTTCCGGGACTTCGCCCCCGACGCCCGGGCGATCCTGCGCGGCTACCACTGGCCGGGAAACGTCCGCCAGCTCCAGAACGTGATCCAGCAGATCGTGGTGCTCCACGCCGGCGAGGAGGTCACCCCGGACATGCTGCCGGCCAGCCTGCGGCACGCCGCGGGCCCGGCGGTGCGCGCGCGCGCCGCCGGCGCCCGGGAGGGCGGGGCCGCACATGGCGACGCCGAGCGCGCGGTCAAGCCGCTGTGGCAGGTGGAGCGGGAGGCGATCGAGATGGCGCTGGCCGCCTGCGACGGCAGCGTGCCCAGGGCGGCCGCCCTGCTCGAGGTGTCGCCCTCGACCCTCTACCGCAAGCTCCAGGCCTGGGAGGAGCAGGGGGCCGGCCGCCGCGCGTCCGGCGGCAGTTGAGGCGGGCGCGCCCCAGATCCTGTGTTCTTCGATCACGATGCCGCTTGATTTCGTACCGCGGCCTTGGCAGCCTCGCTCCTGCGCGGGGCGTCGGCCGCCGGCGGCCCGCGGCGTGCGTCGAAGGCCGGCGCCGCCAAGATTCGAGTCGACGGGCCGGCTGCGATCGGCTAAGCGCAAGGCGCCGTATCTGCGCCGGCGCGAGGCGGGCGGGCGGCGCACCGACGACAACCGGATGCGGGTGGACATGACGGTACTGCTGACGGCGGACATCGAGGGCACGAGCGGCGATCCGCTGGAGCTGATCGAGGAGCTGGCGCTCGCCAACGACTGGTCGTCGTCCCAGACGGGCGACGACGAGCTGACGCTGCGCGTGCCCGGCGCCTACGGCGAGCTGGAGCTGAAGGCCGTGTGGCGGCCGGAGGAGCGGGTGCTGCAGCTCGTCTGTCTGTTCTACACGGGGCTCGCGCGCGAGCGCCTGCCGGCGATCTACGAGGCGCTGGCGCTCGCCAACGAGCGGCTGTGGCTCGGCCATTTCGAGTGCTGGAGCGACGAGGCGGCCCTCATCTTCCGCCATGCGGTGGCGCTGGAATCGGCGGACGGGATCGGCGGCGAACATCTGGCGCTCCTGCTCCAGAACGCGTTCGAGGAGGTCGAGCGCTTCCATCCCTTCTTCTCCTTCGTCGCCGATGACGGCCGCGCGCCGCTCGAGGCGCTGGAGGCCGCCATGCTGGAGACCGAAGGCAGCGCCTGAGGCGATCGGCGATCCGCAGGATTCCCGAGGAGGAAACGCGTCAGGGCTCGCGCGCCCACCGGGCGGCCCGGTGAGGCCCGCGTGGGCGATTCCCGTTGACATGCCGCGCAACACGGATATACTTCGGAATCCGAATCAATGATCCGGAGCGGCGGCCGCTGAGGCGGCCGTGGTCCGGGCGGGAGAGAGGAGGAGGCGATCATGAAGAAGCGTGCGGCAGGCGGCGGCCGGAGGCGGCTCATGGGTGCGGCGGGAATCGCGGGCGCTGCGGCGGTGGTCGCCGGCGCCGTTCTGGCGGGACGCGTCGCCGGCGGGCAGGGTGTTTCGGTGCCGGAAGACTACCGCTCCTGGAATCACGTCAAATCCATGGTGATATTCGAGGGGCATCCGCTCTCGGGCACCTTCGGCGGCATCCATCACGTCTATGTGAACGATGTCGGCCGCGCGACCTACGAGGCGGGCAAGACGGCGCCGTTCCCGGACGGCACCGTGATCATCTTCGACCTGCTGGAGGCCGATGAGGGCGAGCATGTGCTCACCGAGGGCGCGCGCAAGCTGACCGGGATGATGGTGAAGAACGCGGCGCTTCATGGCGAGACCGGCGGCTGGGGCTATTACGCCTTCGATGCGGCGGGTGCGCCCCTTGCCATCGATCCGGCCGGCTGCCATGCCTGTCACGAGCAGGCGGCCGGGACGGATCATGTCTTCAGCGCGTGGCGCAAATAGCGGTGGCGAGGAAGAGGGCACGGCGCGGACCGTCGCCGCGCTCGTCGAGCGCCTGGGGCAGGTCGAGCGCAGCCTCATCACGCGCCGCGCCTTCGCCCTCGGCCTCAGCGCAACCCAGGCGCAGCTGCTGCTTCATCTCGCGGACCGTGCGGCCGGCGTGATGACGCTGGCCGATGCCTTGGCGCTGGCGCCCGGCACCGTGAGCGAGGCGGTCTCCGCCCTCGTGCGCAAGGGGCTGCTTGCCCGTCGCCCCGACCCGGCGGACGGCCGCCGCCACGTCCTCGTTCTCACCCGGGCGGGCCGCCGGCTTGCGGCCGGGCTGCGCGGCCATGACGCACCGCTCGTTGCAGCGCTGGCCGCCGCCGGGGCGGATGAGCGCGCCGCATCCATGCTGATGGAGGCGGTGGCGCAGTTGGTCCGGGCGGGGGTGGTCGCCGAGACCGGGATGTGCCTGACCTGCCGCCACCTCGCGCGGCGCGGCGCAGGCTATCACTGCGCCCTCATCGACCGGCCGCTCACGATCACGACGCTGCGCCTTTCCTGTCCCGACCACCGGGCCGCCGGTTGAGGCGGGGTGGGCGCCGGGATCGCGGACGGATTCCCGCTTGTCATCCCCCTGCAACACAGTATGTTGTAGGACACGCCCGCGGGTGATCCGAGATCCGGGGACGGGAGGCCACGGATGCTGGATGGAGCAGCGGTCACGGAAAACTGGGTGCCGCCGCGCGCGGTCTCGCCGGAGGCCTGTCCCGCGCTCGTGCTCAATGCCGACTTCCAGCCGCTCAGCTATTTTCCGCTGTCCCTCTGGCACTGGCAGGACGCGTTGAAGGCCGTCTTCCTCGACCGCGTCATGGTGGTGAGCGAATACGACCGGGTCGTGCGCTCGCCGAGCTTCGAGATGCGGCTGCCGTCGGTGATCGCGCTCAAGGAATACGTGGAGCAGGGGCGCTGGCCGGCCTTCACGCGCTTCAACCTCTTCCTGCGCGACCGCTTCCGCTGCCAGTACTGCGGCGCCCGCGAGGACCTGACCTTCGACCACGTGATCCCGCGCGCGCTCGGCGGCCGCACGACCTGGACGAATGTCACCACCGCCTGCGCCGCCTGCAATCTCAGAAAGGGCGGCCGCACGCCCGAGGCCGCGGGGATGACGCCGCGGATCCGGCCCTATCGGCCCACCCGGCGCGAGCTGCAGGAGGCCGGGCGCGCCTTCCCGCCGAACTACCTGCACGAATCCTGGCGCGACTATCTCTACTGGGATGCCGAGCTCGAGCCCTAGAATCGTGGTCATGAAGGCAGAGGTTCCGGCATGCCGCTCAGCCTGCTGATTCTCGACGATTTCCTCGTCAATGTCGACGAGATCCGGGCGATCGGGCTGGCCCAGGACTACCCGAAGCCGGAGCGCCCCACCTATTTTCCCGGGCGCAACTCGGCGGGGCGCCTCGACATCTCCGGGCTCGACGAGCAGGTCTCGCGGATACTCGGCGTGCCCGTGGAGGCGGCCGCGGGCACGGGGCACGGCCGTTTCCGCCTCACCCTCGCGGGGGACGAGGGGCTCGGCGACGTCCACATCGACGAATGCTTCTGGTCCGGCATCCTCTACCTCAGCCGGCCGGAGGACTGCCGCGGCGGCACCGTCTTCTTCCGCCACCGCGCAAGCGGCATGGACCGCGCACCGCTTTCGCGGGACGAGCTGGCGCGCTTCGGGGTGGAGAGCTTCGAGGCCTTCTGGGACGACGTGCTGGTGCCGCAGTCGAAGGACCGCAGCGCCTGGGAGGAGATCATGACGGTGCCGATGCGCTACAACCGGCTGGTGCTGTTCCGGCCGTGGTTCTTCCACACGGCCGGTCCCGGTTTCGGCGACCGGCCGGAGAACGGCCGGCTCGTCTTCCTCATGTTCTTCCAGGAGAAGGGCAGGCTGACGACGCGGTGAGCGATGATCGCCGCCCCGCCGCGGCCTCCCGCGCCTGCGAGTGACGAGGAGTAGAGTGCCGGCGGGTGATGCTCTCCTTTTTCGTCATTCGCCGCGAAAGCGGCGAATCCGGCGGGCGGTGAGGACAGCCCCTACGCCTGTGGTGGGCTCCGCCGTCCGCTGGACCCGCCGGTCAAGCCGGCGGGTGACGCAAAAAGAGAACGTGCCGTCGTGCGGCGAAGAGAGAGTGCGGGCGCGTGGGGCTGGCCATTTCGGTCACTGATGACTGATGACTGATCACCGATCACTGAATCGTCATTCGCCGCGAAAGCGGCGAATCCAGCCGGCGGTGAGGACAGCCCCTACGCCTGTGGTGGGCTCCGCCGTCCGCTGGACCCGCCGGTCAAGCCGGCGGGTGACGCAAAAAGAGAACGTGCCGTCGTGTGACGAAGAGAGAGTGCCGGCGGGTGGGGCTGGCCATTTCGGTCACTGATGACTGATGACTGATCACCGATCACTGAATCGTCGTTCGCCGCGAAAGCGGCGAATCCAGCCGCTGCCGGGGATGATCCCGGCGCTTGCGGCTGTCCCCGCCTCCCGCTGGATCCGCCGATCAAGTCGGCGGATGACGAGAAGAGGGCTGGATCCGCCGATCAAGTCGGCGGATGACGAGAAGGGGGCTGGACCCAGGGGTCGAGCCGGCGGGTGACGCAAAGAGAGAACGTGCCGGCGGGTGACGCGGAGAGCGGTCAGCGGCTCGACCGTTTCGACGAGAGAAGACCGACTACTGCAGACCGAGGAGCCCTCAGCGCCGACCGACGACAGGTGACCGACGACCGACGACCGCTCACCGACGACCGATGACCGACGACCGGTGCGCGTTCAGCCGCCGCCCGGGCGCAGGAGGCCGAGTTCCATCTGCTCCGCCGCCTCGACCGCCGCGATCGCCGCGACATTGAGGATGCCGCGCGCCGTCACCGAAGGGGTGACGATATGGGCCGGCTTGGCGGTGCCGATGAGAAGCGGGCCCACCGGCTGGCCGTCGCCCAGCACCTTCAGCAGCTCATACGAGATGTTGGCGGCATCGAGATTCGGCATCACCAGCAGATTGGCGGAGCCCTTGAGGCGCGAGTTGGGGAAGATCTCCGAGCGGATCGCCTCGTCGAGCGCCGCATCGCCATGCATCTCGCCTTCGGCCTCGAGGTCGGGGACGCGGCGGTGGAGGATCTGCAGCGCCTCGCGCATCCGCCGTGCGGACGGCGTGTCCGCCGAGCCGAAGTTGGAGTGCGAGAGCAGCGCCACCTTCGGCTTGAGACCGAAGCGGCGCACCTCGCGCGCGGCCATCATGGCGATCTCGGCGATCTCCTCGGCCGAGGGTTCGGGATTGATGTAGGTGTCGCACAGGAAGAAGGTCCCGCGCCGCAGCAGCAGGATCGACAGCGCCGCCGCCACGCGCGCGCCCGACTCGAGACCGATCACGTCCAGGATCGCCTTCAGATGGGCATGGTAGCGGCCGACGGGGCCGGCGACCATGGCATCCGCCTCGCCCCGCCGCACGGCGAGTGCGGCGATGACGGTGTTGTTGGTGCGCACCACCGTGCGGGCCTCGCCGGGCGAGACGCCCTTGCGCTCCATCAGGCTGTGGTAGAGCGTCCAGTACTCGCGGTAGCGGGCGTCCGACTGGGGGTTCACGATCTCGACGTCCTGGCCCGGCTTCAGGCGCAGCCCCGCGCGCTCGATGCGCATCGCCACCACCTCGGGCCGGCCGACGAGGGTGATGTCGGCGAGCCGGTCGTCGACCATGATCTGGGCCGCCTGCAGCACCCTTGGATCCTCGCCCTCCGCGAAGATCAGCCGCTTCCTGTGCCGGCGTGCGGCATCGAAGATCGGCTGCATCAGCGTGCCGGAGCGGAAGACGATGTTCTCCAGGCTGCGGCGGTAGGCGTCGAAGTCGGCGATCGGGCGGCGCGCGACGCCGGTCTCCATCGCCGCCTTCGCCACGGCGGGCGCCACCTCCGTGATGAGCCGGGGGTCGAAGGGCTTCGGGATCAGATACTTCGGCCCGAGCTTCAGGCCCTCGCCCGCCTGGTAGGCGCGCACCACGACATCGGAGGCCTCCTTGCGCGCAAGCCCCGCGATCGCGCGGGCGGCCGCGATCTTCATCTCGTCGTTGATCTCGGTCGCGCCGACGTCGAGCGCGCCGCGGAAGAGAAAGGGGAAGCAGAGGACGTTGTTGACCTGATTGGGATAGTCCGAGCGGCCGGTCGCGATCACGGCATCCGGCCGGGCCTCGAGCGCGTCTTCGGGCAGGATCTCGGGCACGGGGTTGGCGAGCGCCAGGATGAGCGGGCGCTCGGCCATCTTCTTCACCCACTCCTTCCTGAGCACGCCGGGGCCCGAGAGCCCGAGAAAGATGTCCGCGTCCTCGATCGCCTCCTCCAGCGTGCGCTTGTCCGTCCTGCGGGCGAAGCGGGCCTTGTGGGGGTTCATGTCCTGCTCGCGGCCCTCGTAGATGACGCCCGCGCGGTCCACCATCAGGACCTTCTCGGGGTCGAGGCCGATCTTGATGAGCAGGTCGGTGCAGGCGATGCTTGCGGCGCCCGCACCGACGGAGACCATGCGCACGTCCTCGATGCGCTTGCCCACGACCTCGAGCCCGTTCAGCACCGCGGCCGCAACCACGATGGCCGTCCCGTGCTGGTCGTCATGGAAGACGGGGATGTCGAGGCGTTCGCGCAGACGCCTTTCGATCTCGAAGCATTCCGGCGCCTTGATGTCCTCGAGGTTGATGCCGCCGACCGTGGGGGCGAGCCGCGCGACCACCTCGACGAAGGAGTCCACGTCCTTCGCGTCGACCTCGATGTCGAAGCAGTTGATGTTCGCGAACTTCTTGAAGAGGACGGCCTTGCCCTCCATCACCGGCTTGGCGGCCAGCGGGCCGATGTCGCCGAGGCCCAGCACCGCCGTGCCGTTGGTGACCACCGCCACGAGATTGCCGCGGATCGTGTAGTCGACCACCTTGTCGGGATCGTCCGCGATCGCACGGCTGGCGGCGGCGACACCCGGGGAATAGGCGAGCGAGAGATCGAGCTGGTTGGCCAGCGGCTTGGTCGCGCGGATCGCGAGCTTTCCGGGCACCGGCTCGCGGTGGTAGCGCAGCGCCGCCTCCTCGAGGGAAAACGTCTTCCGCTCCTGCGTCTCGTCGCTCATGAGCCCTCCGTCTGCCGCGGCCGCACGGTGTTCCGCATCAAGGACACGGCTGCGACGCAATCCGGGAGCGGCGCGCGCCGCCCGCCGGCCGATCGCGATCTTACCCGCGCGCGAGGGCGGGTGCCAAGGGAGGAGACGAAGAAGGCTCTAGATGCCGGGACGGTCGGGGAAGCGCACCGTGCCGAGGCCGTCCTTGTCGACGCTCACCTCGGCCGGACGGCCGTGCACGGTGATCGATCCGATGCCGTCCAGCCCCACCCGGGCCGAGCGGCTGGCATGGGCTTCGACCTTGCCGGCACCGTCCACCGCGATACGCACGGCCTCGCAGGGCAGCTCCGCGGCGTCCACCGCCCCGGCCCCGTCGATGCGGACCGTCAGCTCCCCGCAGCGCGGGCCGGAAAGCGTGGCCTCGGCTGCGCCGTCGATGTCGAGGAGGAGAGACTCGACCGGGCCTTCGAGCGTGATGCGCCCCGCGCCGTCGACATCGATGCGTGAAAGGCGCGCCAGATGCAGGCGCACGCGCGGCACCGGGTCGCTGCCGAAAAGGCTGTGGCGGTCCGGGCCCTCGATCACGAGGCGACGCCCCTCATCGCGCAGCGCGATTTCGAGGTCTTCTTCATGCGCGGCTCTCGCGGAAGGCGGGGCCTCGCCCAGCACCACGGTCAGATGCGCGATGCCTTCCACGGAGACCGTTTCCACCGCCTCCAGCGCGGCCGGGTCGAAGAGGGCCGTGCCCGGCTTGTCTTCATGATGTGCACGGGCCTTTGCGTCCGTGCGGGAGGGTTCTTCCGTCTGCGCCGCCAGAATGGCGGCACCGACCGCGACGCTCGCTCCCGCGAGCAGCAGCGGCAGGATCATCCGCGGTCGGCCCTTGCCCGCCATGATTCCTCTCCTCGCCTTGACGACCCCGGGGTTTGCGGGGGGCGGCAGGCGCCCCTCACCCCTCGGTCTTCGCCTCATCCTTCACGATCTCGATGTGGCCGAAGCCGATCTTGCCGGCCTGGACCTGGGGCGGCTGGCCGTGGATGCGGATGTTGCCCGCGCCATTGATGCTGGCGGCGACCTTCTCTTGCGCATACACCTCGGCATTGCCGGCGCCGTTGATGGTGGCGGTCGCCTCGCGGCAGCGCAGCCCGCTCGCATCGACGTCGCCCGCGCCGTTGATGGTGAGGGAAAAGCTGTCGCAGGCGCCCTCGAGATCAAGGTCGGCCGCGCCGTTGACGAGAAGGGCGAAGTCGCCGTCCGTCAATCCCAGGATCTTGCCTTCCGCGGCGCCGTTGACCGTGAAGGCCGACAGCGCCGGAACGGAGATGGCGACCTTCAGGTCGTGATTCTTGCGGATGCGCAGATGGTCCTTCGGCCGGATCTCGAGCGCGCCGTCGTCGACCGCGACCTCGATGCGGTCCAGAACCGCCCGATCACCTTCCACTTCGACCCTCTGGTCGGCCCCGACGGTGACATGGATGCTGGCCGGAACGCTCAAGGTCACGGCGGTGAAAGGGGCAAGCTGTGGTGCAAGTGTCGCCCGCTCGCCGCTCAGGGTGATGGATGCGGAGCGGTCGTCCCCGCCGCCGCCGAAGCCCTTCGGCTCGTTGAGCAGCACGATGGCGGCCAGCGCCGCGATCACCACGCCCGCGAACAGCCCCGTCTTGATCAGCGTCTCGCGCATTGCAGGTCTCCCTGGGTCCGGTCTGCTCCCGGCGTCATTATATATCTCGTCACGATATATGCAAGCGGAATAATTCGGTCCGGTCGGACGGCCAGCCGCCATGCCGGCTTGCTGCGCGGTTTTGCGCTGGTCCTTGTCAGCGGAGGCGGTGCGGGGCATGCTGGCCGGGCGGGGCGACCACTCCGGCGTGCCGCAAGGGGTGAGGAGGAAAGGGAGGAAGCCATGGAGCTGCTGCGCCGTTACGGCCCCTATCTGCTGACGGTCTGGATTCTCGTCGTCTTCGTGCCGTCGCTGATGTCCAAGTTCTCGCTGGCGCCCGAGGCGCGCTACATCTTCACGACGATCGACCGGTGGGCCACCGACACGCTCGGCATCGCCTGGCTGTTCGGGCCGGGCGACGTGCTGGGACCCATGACCATCGGCATCCTCGAGGGGCTTGCCAGCCTGCTGCTGCTCGTCGGCGCCGCGCTCACCTTCTCGGCCCGGCACCGCGGGCTCGGCGCGCGCCTGCATCGCGACGGGGTCGTGCTGTCTCTAGCCGTGATCACGGGGGCGCTGTTCTTCCATCTCTTCACGCCGCTCGGGATCAACGTCGGCGACCCCGAGCAGGGGATCCCGAAGGACGGCGGCACGCTGTTCGCCATGGCCGTCTCGGTCTTCCTCGCCGCGCTTGTCATGCTGTGGATGCACCACCGCGGCCTGTGGCCCGAAGGCGGGAGCGAGGACGGCGCGTGAAGCCGGACGCCCCGCCGGCGCACGGCCCGGCGGGCGGGGGCTTCAGGACGAACGGTCGCGCCCGCCGAACAGGCGGTCGATGTCGGCGGCGTGCCGGGTTTTCGCCTCGAGCACGGCGCGGGTGCGCGCGATCTCGCGCTCCAGGCGGCGGATGCGGTGTTCGAGCTCGTCGCGCGAGAGCTCGTCCAGCGTCTCGCGCTCCAGCGCATCGAGCGGCGAATCCGGCGTCTTCCTCGGCAGATCGTCCCAATCCATGGCCCGGTTCTCCCCGGCTCAGGGCGCCGCGGGCGGAGTCTGCGGCGGCGCCGCGTCCTCGTCGCGCGTGGCGCCGGCCGTCCCCGTCCATTTGCCGAGAGCGGCGAGCAGCGCGCGGTTCTCCGCCTTCCAGCGCATCGCCATCTCCACCCGCGCGCGCCCGGAAGGGTGGTCGTAGAAGATGAATTCCTCGATCGGGCCCGGGTCGATCTTGCGATAGGTCGCAAGCTTCATCGCGATGGAGGCGAAGCCGTCGGGTTCGTGGGCGGCATTCAGCCCGAAGATGTCGGCTTCCGCTTCCGCCGTGCGCGAGAGGGTGTTGGTGACCGGCGTCATCACGAAGAAGAACACCGCGACCAGCGCCGAGAACAGCGGAAAACCCGCCGGATCGGCGATGTCGCGTACGCCCCAGGCGGCGCCGTGGCGGGCGTGCAGATACGCGAATCCCCGGCGCACGAAGGCGAAACCGACGGCGATGATGATCACGAAGGCCGTCAGGAATTTCGAGGCGTGGTTGAGGACGTAATGGCCCATCTCGTGACCCATCACCGCCCGGATCTCGGCCGGCGTGCCCCGGTTCAGGAGATTGTCGTTCAGGGCGATGCGCATGGTCCCGAAGAGGCCCGCGACGTTCGCCGAGATCCGCGTCGTCTGGCGCGAGGCATCCACCACATGGACCTGATCGGCCGGGATCCCGTTGGCGCGCGCCATGGAGAGGATGTCTTCCTTGAGCGGCCCCTCATCCAGCGGCGTGTAGCTGTTGAAGAGCGGCTCGATGAAGACCGGGGAGATGAACAGCGCGAAGGCGATGAGGACGACGCTCGCGCCGGCCCCCCACAGATGCCAGGTCGCGCGCGCCCGGCGGATGATCGCGTAGATGACGGTGACGAAGACGGCGAGCATGACGCTGCCGACCGCCAGCGCGATCAGCCGCTCGCCGAACCAGGGGCCGAAGCTCTGGGTCGCAAGGCCGTACTGGTGCTCGCGGATGAAGCCGGTGTAGATCGTCCATGGCAGCCCCAGGAGGAAGACGGCGACGCTGTAGAAGACGGCATAGACGGCGGCCGCGAGATTGGGCCGCGCGCCGGTGAGCCGCTCCGCCCCGTCCCTCAGCCGCGCCGACCAGCGGCGGGCGAGCAGCAGCCAGGCGATCGCGAGCGTGATCAGAAGATCCCAGAGCTCAATCCAGTAGCCGCCCGCGAAATAGGCGTCCGAGCGGGCCTTCTCCTCGGGTGAGAGCGTTGCGAGATAGGCCTCGACGGCACGCGCGACGTCGAATTCCTCGCCGGAAGCCGCGCCGGTCCCGGGACCGCCTGCGGCCGCCTGCGCCGTCCCCATTGCCAGAATGATCCCCAGCAGAACCGCCGCCACCTTTGCGCAATGCCTCTTCATCGCGTGATCCCCTCCCCGGTCCGCTCCGGCGGTTCGCTTGCCGAAGGCTTGTCAGGGCCGAGCCTAGCCGCCAATCTGGATGGTAATCAACAGGGAGGAAACGGGTGTCATCCATGAAGGCGATCGCGATCCGCGAACCCGGCGGGCCGGAGGTGCTGGAGGTCATAGAACTTCCCGTCCCCGAGCCCGGGCCCGGCGAGCTCAGAATCCGGGTGGCCGCCGCCGGGGTGAACCGGCCGGACGTCTTCCAGCGGATGGGGATGTATCCGCCGCCGCCGGGCGCGAGCGACCTGCCGGGGCTCGAGGTCTCGGGCATCGTCGATGCGGTGGGCGAGGGGGTGACGCGCTACCGGCCGGGGGATGCCGTGGTGGCGCTGCTGGCCGGCGGCGGCTATGCGGAGATACGCATCGGCGCCCGAGGCGACGACTCTTCCCGCGCCGCGGGGGATCCCGCTCGTGGATGCCGCGGGCCTGCCCGAGACCGTGTTCACCGTGTGGTCCAACGTCTTCGAGCGGGCGTATCTGGACGGCGGCGAGTGGCTGCTGGTCCATGGTGGCGCGTCCGGCATCGGCACGACCGCCATCCAGCTCGCGAGGGCCTTCGATGCGCATGTGATCGTCACCGCCGGCAGCGACGAGAAATGCCGCTTCTGCGAGGAACTCGGGGCGGATGCCGCCATCAACTACCGCACGGAGGATTTCGTGGCCCGCGTGACGAGGGAGATCACGGGCGGGCGCGGCGTCGATGTCGTGCTGGACATGGTGGGCGGCGACTACGTCCCCCGCAATATCGCCGTGCTGGCGGAAGACGGCCGGCATGTCTCGATCGCCTTTCTGAAGGGACCGAAGGTGGAGCTCAACATGATGCCGGTCATGCTGAGGCGGCTGACGCTGACGGGCTCGACCCTGCGTTCCCGCCCGCTCGCCTTCAAGGCGGCGCTCGCCGAGGAGGTCGAGCGGTACGTCTGGCCGCTCATCGCCGAGGGGCGGGTGCGGCCGGTGATCGACTCGCGCCTGCCGCTGGAGCGGGCGGCGGACGCGCACCGCCGCATGGAGGAGAGCGCTCATGTCGGCAAGATCCTGCTGGTGACGGCCTTCGGGGCGACGCTGGCGCAGTCCTGAGGCGGCGGATGAGCGGCAACGCTTGCGGCTGCGGCGCGGTCCGCGCGATGGCTCGCGAGGGGAGGGGAGCTTGACAGCGAACACCGTTGCATGGAATACTTTGCGACACAAAGTTCGTTGGCGATTGCGTCGTGATGGAGACGCCGGGAAGGGCTGTTGCGGGTGGCGGAAGAGGATCGGGAAGCGCGCCGCGGCGTGCGGGAGAAGGGAGGCCATCCGGACGGCCGGTCGGGGGAGGTCGGCGCGGTGGTCGGCGGAAGGGCTTGCGATGGCGCGAGGGCGGCGTGATAATGGCCACACAAGAGGGCGCGCGGGCATGCCCGCACGCCCGATAACGATGTAGCGACGGCGAGGACCCCATGGCCGACAGGAAGACTCTCCTCGAGAGCCTGCGGATAGACGAGGGCGCCCGCGATACCGGTGATCCGGGCGGCGGGCCGCCGTCGCGGGCTCTGGTCATCGGCGCGGTGCTGCTCGCCCTGGCGATCGGGGTGGCGGCCGGATGGTTCGCGGCGGGCAGGTTCGCTGCGGCGCCGTCCGCGGAGCGGTCGGGCACGGCCGAGCCCGAGCCCGCCACCGCAAGCGCGCCGGCGGCATCGCCGGCCGCTTCCGGTGACGCGGCGGAAGCACCCTCATCCCCGTCGTCCGGTCCGGCGCCGATCCTCAACGCCTCGGGCTATGTCGTCGCCCGGCGGATGGCGACGGTCTCCGCCGAGATCACGGGACGGCTCGTCGACATTCTGGTCGAGGAAGGCCAGGAGGTCGCGGAAGGCGAGGTGGTGGCGCATCTCGACGACACCCTGGCGCGCACGGCGCTCAAGCTGGCCGAGGCGCAGGCCGCGGCCGCGCGCGCCCGCGTGGACGCGCTCGAGGCCCAGCTGGGCGAGGCGCGGCGCGATCTCGCCCGCAAGCGGGCGCTCAACGCCCAGGGCTTTGCGCCGGAAGCCGACGTCACCCGCGCCGAGGCCGAGGTCCAGCGCCTGGAGGGCGAGCTCGCGGCCGCCCGCGCGCAGGTGCGATGTCGCCGAGGAGCAGGTGGCGGATGCCCGCGAGCGGGTGGACAAGCACGTCATCCGCGCGCCATTTGCCGGTGTCGTCGTCAACAAGGCGGCCCAGCCGGGCGAGATCGTCTCGCCCGTGTCCGCCGGCGGCGGCTTCACCCGCACCGGCATCTGCACCATCGTGGATATGGGCGAGCCTCGAGGTCGAGGTGGACGTCGCCGAAAGCTACATCGCCCGCATCAGGCCGGGCATGCGCGCCGAGGCGCGTCTCGACGCCTATCCGGACTGGGCGATCCCGGCGCATGTGATCGCGGTGATCCCCACCGCGGACCGCTCGAAGGCGACGGTGAAGGTGCGCGTGGGGCTGGACGAGCGCGATGCGCGCATCCTGCCCGAGATGGGCGTCAACGTCGCCTTCTACGAGGGTTGAGCACGGACGGCGCGACCGGGCCACGGTTCCGGCGCATGGCGAGGAGAGGACGGCAGGCATGACGGCGATCGCCGAGCTGAGGAAGATCTCGAAGGTCTACCGCAAGGGCCCCCAGGCCATCACGATCTTCAAGGACCTCGACATGGAGATCGAGGAGGGCGCCTTTCTTGCGATCATGGGGCCGTCGGGCTCCGGCAAGACCACGCTGCTCAATCTGCTCGGCGGCATCGACCGGCCGAGCGCGGGCGAGATCATCATCGCCGGCCAGAACATCGCGGCGCTCTCCGAGGGCCGGCTCGCGCGCTGGCGGGCCGCGAACATCGGCTTCATCTTCCAGTTCTACAATCTGATGCCGGTGCTCTCGGCGGCCGAGAACGTCGAGCTGCCGCTGCTGCTGACGAAGCTGTCGCGCGCCGAGCGCCGCAGGCGGGTCATGGCCGCGCTCGAGCTCGTCGGCATCGCGGACCGGGCGAAGCACACCCCCGACGAGCTTTCCGGCGGCCAGCAGCAGCGCGTGGCGATCGCGCGCGCCATCGTCTCGGACCCGAAGCTGCTGCTCGCCGACGAGCCGACCGGCGATCTCGACCGCGCGACGGCCCAGGAGATCCTCGAGCTCCTCCAGATGCTGAACCGCGACTTCGGCAAGACCATCGTCATGGTCACCCATGACCCGGAGGCCGCGCGCTTCGCGGGCCGCGTGCTGCACTCTGGACAAGGGCGTGTTCGTGGAGGCGGAGCTCGCTCTCATGACCCGCGGCACGCTGATCCGGCGCAATCTGACGCGCAAGCCGCTGCGCACGACGCTGACCGTGATCGCCGTGCTCACGGCCTTCCTGCTGTTCGGGCTGCTCAAGACGGTGGAGACCGCCCTCAACTCCGGCAGCGATCTGGCGGCGGCCGACCGCCTCGTCGTCATCAACAAGGTGAACTTCACCCAGCCGCTGCCGATCTCCTACATCGACCGCATCCGCAGGGTGGAGGGCGTCAAGGACGTCACCTGGGCGGACTGGATCGGCGCCTACTGGCGCGACGAGCGCGAGGTCTTCGTCGCCTTCGCCGTGGATCCGGAAAGCTACCTGCGCGTCTATCCCGAGCTCAAGGTCAGCGAGAGAGGACCGCGAACGCTGGCTCAAGCCGACCGCCAGGGCGCGCTGATCGGCCGCAAGCTGGCGCAGCGCTACGGCTGGAAGGTCGGCGACCGCATTCCGATCAAGAGCCAGATCTGGATCCGGCGGGACACCGGCGAGAAGACCTGGGAGGTCAATGTCGCCGGCATCTTCGACGCGGACGATCCCCGGGTCGATACCGGCTACATGCTCATGCACTGGACCTACCTCAACGAGGGGCGCAGCTTCGCGCGCGACACCTTCGGCTGGGCAATCATCCGCACGACCTCGGCCGATGTGAACGAACAGGTCGCGCGCGCAATCGATCAGATGTTCGAAAATTCGCCCTTCCGCACCCGCACGGACACGGAGGCCGCCTTCTCCAAGGCCTTCCTCGAGATGTTCGGGGACATCGGCCTGATCATCACCTCGGTGGTGGGCGCGGCGATGTTCACGATCCTGATGATTGCGGGGACGACGATGATGCTGGCGGTGCGCGAGCGCACGCGCGAGATCGCGGTGCTGCGCACGCTGGGCTTCCGGCCCGACGAGGTGTTCCGGATGGTGGTCTGGGAGGCGGCGGTGATCGCCTTCGGCGGCGGGCTTGCGGGCATGGCGGTCTCGGCCGGCTTCGTGAAGGGCGCGAGCGAGGCGCTCGGCCAGTATCTGCCGCCGCTGGTGATGTCGGGGGGGATCTGGCTTGAAGCCGCGCTGTGGATGCTCGCGCTGGCGGTGCTCACGGGGCTGCCGCCGGCCTGGACGGCGATGCGGGTGAAGATCGTCGAGGGCCTGTCGTGGAGGAATCTCTGATGCGCATCATCCGCCAGATTCTGGCCGTCGCCCGGATCAACATCCGCTCGCTGCCGCGCCGGCCGGGCATGGCGCTGACCACCCTGCTGGCGAGCGCGATCGTCGTCGGCGTGCTGCTGGCCTTTCTCGCCATGGCGGACGGCTTCGAGCGCACGGTGGCCGGCGCCGGCGCCGCGGATGTCGCGGTCGTCATGCGCCCGGGATCCCAGTCCGAGCTCAACAGCGTGATCACCCGCGACCAGCTGCGGCTGATCGAGGGCGCGCCCTATGCCGCGCGCGATGCCGAGGGCCGGGCCCTGATCTCGCCCGAGCTCTATGTCATCGTCGACGGCACGAAGAAGCGCACGGGCACGCCGGTCAACGTGCCGCTCAGGGGCGTGCGGCCGATCGCCGCCGAGCTCAGGGACAATTTCCGGCTCGTCGCCGGGCGCATGTTCGAGACCGGGCGCAACGAGATCATCGCCGGCCGCGCCCTGCTGGCGAGCGTGGAGGGCCTGGAGCTCGGCAAGGAGATCCGCTTTGGCAGCCAGAGCTGGCGGCTGGTCGGGATCTTCGAGACCGGCGGCAACGTCTTCGAGTCCGAGCTGTGGGGGGATCTTGCCACGATCCAGAGCCGGTTCAACCGCGGTGGCAGCGTCCAGGCGGTGCGCATCAAGCTCGAATCGCCGGCCGATCTTCCCAGGCTGAACGCGTGGCTCGACGCGGATCCCCGCCTCAAACTCAAGGCCCAGAGCGAAAAGGAATATCTGGCGCGGCTGGCCGAAGGCACAGTTCTCCTGATCCGCTGGTTCGGCTGGCCCACGGCGATCATCATGACGATCGGCGCGCTCGCCGGTGCGCTCAACACGATGTATGCGGCGGTGGCCGCGCGCATGCGCGAGATCGCGACGTTGCGCGCGATCGGCTTTTCGGGCTTTGCCGCCTTCGTCGGCACGATGCTCGAATCGCTGGTGCTGGCGGCGCTCGGCGGCCTTGTGGGCAGCCTCGGCGCCTATTTTCTGTTCGAGGGCCGCACGGGCTCCACGCTCGGCGGCAGCTTCACCCAGGTCGTCTTCAGCTTCCATCTGACCCCGGCGGCGGTGGCCTCGGGCGTGGTGCTCGCGATCGCGATCGGCCTGCTGGGCGGCATCTTCCCCGGGATCCGGGCCGCGCGCGTGCCGGTCACCGCGGCCTTCCGCGCCCAGTAGGCGCAAAGGACGGCGGCGCGCCTTGCGGCCGGACGCCCGCCTCGCCACATTGACGGCGGGAGGCGGCCTCGGCTAGTGCCGGGGCCGGGCGTGATCCGCGCACCAGACGTTCTGACGGGAGCATGACGAGATGGCGCAACCCCTGATGCCCGTGGCCACGGCCGTGTGGCTGATCGACAACACCACGCTCACCTTCAAGCAGATCGCGGATTTCTGCGGTCTGCACGAGCTCGAGGTGCAGGGCATCGCCGACGGCACGGTGGGGGCGCACATCGTCGGGGTCGATCCGGTCGCGAGCGGCGAGCTGACCTGGGAGGAGATCCGCCGCTGCGAGGCCGATCCCGACGCGCGGCTGAAGATGAACGCGGACGCCATCATTCCGCCCTCGCGCACCAAGGGGCCGCGCTATACCCCCGTCTCGCGCCGGCAGGACAAGCCGGACGCCATCGCCTGGCTCGTCAAGCATCATCCCGAGCTCTCGGATGCCCAGATCTGCCGGCTGGTGGGCACGACGCGGCCCACGATCCAGGCCATCCGCAACAAGACCCATCGTCAGATGGCCCAGATCCAGCCGCGCGATCCCGTGCAGCTCGGGCTGTGCCGGCAGGACGAGCTGGACCAGGCCGTCGCCGAGGCGCGCGCCCGCGAGGAGCGGCGCAGGGCCCGCGAGGCGAAGGAGGCGGGCGGCGAGATGGTCTCCGAAGGCGGCCCGGCGGAGCCGGCGGCGGATGCGGCGCCCGAGGCGGGCGAATCGGCCGGCACGGCCTGAGCCGTCCGCCCGGGCTCACCCCGCCCCGTTCAGCAGTTCCTCGACGAAGGCCGGCACGAGCTGCGTCGCCGGGCCGTGACGCGCCTCGTGAAAGAAGTGCGAGCCGGCCGAGGGCTCGAGATTGAGCTCGACCGTATGCGCCCGGCCCAGCGCGCGCACCTGGGTCACGAAGCCGGCCGCCGGATACACGGCGCCCGAGGTCCCGATCGACACGAAAAGGTCGCAGCTGCCGAGCTCGCGGTCGATCTCGTCGAGATGAAGCGGGATCTCCCCGAACCACACGACGTGCGGCCGCAGCCGTCCGCCGGCCCCGCAGGCCGGACAGCGGCTGTCCGGGCGGATGTCTTCTTCCCACGGCGAGGCGGTGTCGCAGGCCAGACAGCGCGCCTTCTTCAGCTCCCCGTGCATGTGGATCACCCGGCGCGAGCCGGCGCGTTCGTGGAGATCGTCCACATTCTGGGTGATCACCGTCACGCGGCCCGGATATGCCGCCTCGAGTTCCGCGAGCGCCCGGTGCGCCGCGTTGGGCTCCACGGATTTCAGCTGGGCGCGGCGCGCATTGTAGAAGTTCTGCACGAGCTCCGGGTTGCGCAGGAAGGCCTCGGGGGTCGCGACGTCCTCGATGCGGTGCTTCGCCCACAGCCCTCCTTCGTCGCGGAAGGTGGAAAGCCCCGACTCCGCGGAGATGCCGGCACCCGTCAACACGACGATCCGTTCGAATTTCGCCATGGGCGGTAATCCCCCGTTAATATTCCCGTGCTATGAATCGGCATGCAGGCGAATCACGAGACCTTCGGTCTCCAGCCGGCGGTCGATGTGCCTTCCCGCTTGCATGCGTGTTTCCTCCCTGAACTTGGGGTGTTCCGGATCCCTCCGCAACACCCTCTTTTTTGGCCGCGGCATCTCCTTCGGGCCCGCCGGCCCGCCCGTGCGCGCACTTGACCGGCGACGGGGCGCTTGCCTAAAGCTCGGCCCACCTTGAGGCCCGGCGCGCGCGATCGCGCACAAGACCACGTTCGGGCGAGGCGGGCAGAGCGGGCGCGATGGACTTCCAGTCACTGATTCTCACCCTTCAGCGCTACTGGGCGGAGCAGGGCTGCGTCATCCTCCAGCCCTATGACGTCGAGATGGGCGCGGGCACCTTCCACCCGGCCACCACCCTGCGTTCCCTGGGGCCGCGGCCGTGGCGGGCCGCCTATGTGCAGCCCTGCCGGCGGCCCACCGACGGGCGCTACGGCGAGAATCCGAACAGGCTGCAGCACTATTACCAGTTCCAGGTGATCCTCAAACCCTCGCCGGACGACATGCAGGATCTGTATCTGCGCTCGCTGGAGGCGATCGGGATCGACACCCGCGCCCATGACATCCGCTTCGTCGAGGACGACTGGGAAAGCCCGACGCTCGGCGCCTGGGGGCTCGGCTGGGAGGTATGGTGCGACGGGATGGAGGTCACCCAGTTCACCTATTTCCAGCAGGTGGGCGGGATCGACTGCCGCCCGGTCTCCGGCGAGCTGACCTACGGGCTCGAGCGGCTGGCAATGTATGTGCAGGGCATCGACAACGTCTTCGATCTCGCCTTCAACGACCGCGGGGTGACCTACGGCGACGTCTTTCTCGAGAACGAGCGGCAGTTTTCCGCCTACAATTTCGAGGCCGCCGACACCGACATGCTGCGCCGGCATTTCGCCGATGCCGAGGCCGAATGCCGGGCGCTGCTCGCGCGCGATCTCGTGCTGCCGGCCTACGACCAGTGCATCAAGGCGAGCCATCTGTTCAATCTGCTGGATGCCCGCGGCGTGATCTCGGTGCTCGAGCGCCAGGCCTTCATCGCCCGCGTGCGCGCGCTGGCCAGGGCCTGCGCGGAAGGCTGGCTCG